>CALHGQ010000085.1 GCA_938030175.1 uncultured bacterium
TCCAGAAGATCGGCCTTCGCGCCAGCCTCATAGTGAACGTAGAAGCGGCCATTCCCAAGGGGCTCGATCGATGTGTCCGTGGCCTTTCTGAGGTAGGAGCCCCTGGATTCTGGGTGGTCCGCACGCGCGAGGGGCCGCCCGCCCCAGCGATGGGCCGACAGGTAAAGTCCCTCCGTATCACAGCTCGTCCGCACTCGCACTCGTTGGGTGGACCCAAGCTTGAGGAAGACGTTGGCGCTGAGAGTCGAGGCGCCGCTCGTTCGGAGTCCAGGTTCAGGCTTGGGGACGCGAATCACACGCGGCTTGCGCATGAAATGGGGATGGACCGGTTCGCATCGAAGCGAAGTTTCGTTCTTGTCCTCGAACTCGAATTGATCGGTTGCGATCTCCAGAGTCACCCGTCCTCCTTCGCCCGACACGGCCTCGGCTACGGTGACCTCGGGTGCACTCTTCTCGAAGACCCGTACCGGGATGCCGATCACCGGATCGATCTTGTAGCCTTTCGGCTGTATACGCTCATGGAAGCCAACTGTCAGTTCGACCTGGCGCGTCTCTGACGCAGGCTGGGGACCTTGAAACGTTCCAAACGCGAGTACGAGCAGTTCGAGCATGTAGATGTCTCCGTCAGGGGTTCCTAAGTACCGTGACTGGCGCTTCGCCGCCACGAAACCTGCGTGCGGGAGCGACGCGCTATCGGTCTCAGGGTCTCGTGGCGGCGGGGTGCCAGTGACAGTACCGCGTTCGCTTAGCCGCGTGGCGCTAGAGGCCGTTCTCTCTTGCCACCCGCAGCGACAGAAGATCTCTCAGTTCAGATCGAGCAGCCCGCTTGATCCGTTCTGAAGGGCCTCTGTGACCGCGAAGTACGGGGTGGCATGGGACACCGGTGTGCGCCAGGGAAGCGGCGAGGACTCGCAGACCTGTCCAAGGCTCACGAGAGCGAACGCGCGGACGGCGGACGGCTGCAGGCGGTTCTTCGCTAGCTCTAACAGTGGCTCGATGGCTCTCTTGTCACCCACTCGACCGAGCGCGGCGGCGGCGGATGCGCGGACTGACGAGCTGCGCGCCTTCTTGAGCATCTCAAGGAGCCGTGGAATGACGCTGGGCTCGTCGTACATCATGAGGGCAACGGAGGCGCTCTGCAGCACGTTCGGATTGAAGCGCGAGCTCTCCATCAGCTTGATCAGATCCTCCCGGGCCGGTTCGTAGCGGAGCAAGCCGAGGGCGATGGCAATCTGCCCACGGGACGTCCCCTCCAACGTGCGTTCGAGGGCACGACGAACTTGGACCCCGGCCTCTGCGGCGGAAGCCTCGTCGGCGCCCTGGTGAACGAGCGCGGTGGCAAGCGCGAAGGCTCCGATGAGGGATGCGTCCTTTTCGGACTGGAGCTTCCTGCGCATCGTGAGCGCGATGGTCTCGTCCCAGGGAACTCCAGCCTGCCCGAGGCGTACCCTCTGGATTCCCAGGGCCATGGCGAACCAAGGCAGGGTGTTCGACCGGCCCAGCACGAGCTTGCGCAAGAGGGCTTGGCTCACCGAGTCGAGTCCCCCGAAGCCCGCTGGATCCGGATCCGAATCCGGATCAGAATCGCCGTCCACGTCGCCACGTATGGGAGTCGCTGGTCCTTGAACGGAAGAAGCCTCTGCCAGTGCGATCGAGGCGAAGCGGCGTTCGAGTGCCTGCCCCGACTCGAGGATTTTCTCCAAGCCGTGCCGGCCCGCGCGGTCTGCAGGCCGGTGGCCACCGGTCATCCCTTGCCCCAGCGATATCACCGCTGAAGTCCTCAGGTGGGCATGGGCCGACTGCCTTGCGGCAAACTCCTCAAGGAGAACTAACGCTTCCCGTCGGGCGGGATCTGGCGCGTCCCGGGCGAGGCGTCCGAGCGCGACAATGGCATGGCATAGGGTGGGGAGCGACATGTGAATCGCCTTCTTCGCCTCCTTCGGACGGCGCGAATTGGCCACGCGGGCGCGAAGCCAACGGAGCTGAGCCGAGCGGGACACCACGTCATGGGCGTGGGGTGACAGGCGCGTGACTTCACCCGGGACAGTCAGGACGAGTGGCGCGGGGCAGAGACCCAGCGACAGCATCGCGGCGGCGGCGAGGTCGTCGGAGGAGGGCTCGCTGGAGAGCGCGTCCATGAGCGCAGCCGCGATGCGTTGATGAAGCGCTGCCGTATCACGCCGATGAGCCATCAGACCCAGTCCATACGCGGCGAAGGCGCGCGTTCGCTCGGGGACGGCTTCCCTATCCACAAGCTCTACGCCCTTGTCGTCGGCGGCCAAGACCTGCAGAAGAACTTCCAGAGCGCCGTCCGTGCCAAGAATGCCCAGGCTCAACGCGGACGTCTCGGAGATCTCCTGGGACCTCGAGCTGAGGCGATCGACGAACATGGCAACGATACGTGCTTCCGTCTCCTCGCCCAAGCCGTTGCCCATGCGCGCAGTCGCAATCAAGGCTGCTGAGACGACAGATGCATTTCGCGTCGACCTAAGAATTCCGAAGAGGGAGCGGAGCGCCGATTCGCTGCTCTCCCCATGCTCATGCCTCTGGGCCATTCCCGTGATGAGTAGGCGGGGGCTCGCCGATGCAGTGTCCACATCACTCAGCCGACGAAGGTCGAGGTAGCTATCACGTTCGAGATTCCACCAGCGCTGCCAGTCGATGTACTCCGCATCCACGGGTCCCTGGGAGAAGCCAGGCATCCGGCTGATCGCGGGCCTGTTGGCGGATCCCCTGCCCATGGCCGTCGGGCCAGAAAGCGGCGCTGGAGGTGGTTGGTAGACGCCGCCATGGGCGGGCGGGCTTGGAGCGAGCAGAGAAGCGAGCAGGACGAGTGTCGCGATCATGAAAGGGCTGGTAGAGAATCAAGGACGTCAGTTCCGTGGACCTCTGGGGATGGGGGGCTATCTCGACCAAGCCCGTTGTCTTCAGGAAAATCCGCAGTTCTTCACCGGTACGGTTCCGGAGTCGTTCCCGCCACTCCTCAGCGTTGTGACCACCCTGGCGAAGGTTGGCAGAGTTGCCTCCGGTCCTGGCAGTCCCGACGGATATCATTCCGCGATGGGATCACTCGCCATAGAAGCTCACGGAGAGACTGTCCTGAGGGGCGACCGTGTGGTGCTAACGCCATTGACCACGGGCGACCTGGACGAGCTCGTCCGCATTGGACTAGACCCGCGTATCTGGGAATGGAGCCCGTTCCCGATTCAGACCAAGGACGACATTCGCGGGTACGTGAGTACCGCGCTTGAGGAGAGGGCCGAGGGTCGATCCCTCCCGTTTGTCACACGACATCGCGAGTCCGGAAGCGCGATCGGCTGTACGCGCTTTGGAAATATCGCCTTGAGGGATCTCCGTGCAGAGATTGGATGGACGTGGGTCGCGCCCGAGCATTGGCGCACCGGAGCCAACGCGGAGGCCAAGCTTCTCATGCTCAACTTCGCCTTCGAGACGCTGGGTCTGCGCCGCGTTGAATTCAAGACAGACGAGCGCAACGTGCGTTCTAGAACCGCCATCGAGGCACTTGGCGCGACCTTCGAAGGAACACTTCGCAAGCACATGATCACGGAGGGTGGCGGCGTGAGGAACAGCGTCTACTACTCCATTCTCGACGAGGAGTGGCCCGAGACGAAGGAGCACCTCCAGGCGCGGCGAGCTTCAGCGCCCGGTTGACAAGGATCTAGGCAGTACTGGCACTCCTCCGTCCGCGCCACCTGCGGTGCCGTAGCGGAGACAGTGCGATACCGACTCGGGCACAACGCAGCCACGAAGTTGCGCGGTGCCGTCCCAGAGACAGGGCCGCCACTCCTCAGCTCATCGACTGCGGCCGACGCGGATGGACCGAGTTGCTCTCGGTCCGCCGCTTACGCCGGAAGTCCAGGTAACAACTGGAACGATCGAAGGGGCATGGTCAGCCGGTCGCCCACGGCGCGGGTCAGTTCGGCTGGACGATGAACGACGATGCGTTAGTCGCGCCGACACCGATCATCGCATCGCGGAACAAGGTCTGAAGGTAGACCGTCTCTCCGCTCGTCTGACTGCTGAGTTCGATGTCGAAGTCAGCGCTGCCCGTTCCGGTGGGCTGCACGCCCCCACCGCGTCGAACGACGCCTCCGATGCAAAGGTTGTAGCTCCCCATGGGTTGGAACTCGGAGGCCGTCGCAATGCAGAGCAGAGCGAATGATTCAGCCGGTAGGTTGTCAGCCCGGATCGTCAGGTACTCAGTCCCTTCCTGTTGGGAACCAAAAGCCGCGAGGGTGGCTGGCGCTCCCGTGGAGCCCACCGGAGAGGTGCAGTACTCGGTAAGGGGCGCGGCATCCAGCTCGTAGCGCGTGATCACCGTGGTGGTCGCTGACAGAGTGGACGTGAGTGCGTTCAGTTGAAACGGCGTTGGATCGCCTGCCATGTTCGTTCCGGAGACCTGCGTGGAGTAGATGTCCAGGCTCGTTAGGAAATTCGGCCCGCTCACAATCGAGCTCCACTGGTAGCCGCCTTCTGTATAGGTCTGACTGCCTCCGCACATGAAGCCGCCGCAAACGCCAAGTGGAGCCGAGAGAACGAGCGATTCACCCGGGTCGAGGAACTCATCCGACCCAAACGAATTCCCAACGGTGAAGTGCTCGGAAGGCCCCCAAATACAGCCGCCGCCGCAAATAGCTCGGCCGTCAAAGGTCGACCCAAAGATCTTGG
Source organism: uncultured bacterium (assembly GCA_938030175.1). Taxonomy (GTDB): domain Bacteria; phylum Planctomycetota; class UBA1135; order UBA1135; genus Saltatorellus. The sequence continues at coordinate 4,690 of CALHGQ010000085.1, forward strand.
TGGCGCTAGCGTTGAGCGCGGCTGCGTCCAAGTCCTTCCTACCGGAGACACGCCCGTCCACAAAGACCTGACGCAGATGGACGCCGTCGCCGGTGGGAATCTCGAAGACGACTTGGGCCTCTACAGAAACGGAGGGCAGCAAGAAATTGGTTCCGATCCCTGGGGTTACCTCCGCTCCCCCAGTCTGAGTCACTTCGTAAGTCGTTTCGCGTTGGATCGACTGTTGGGGGGAGGCGCAACTAAGCAAGCAAATTGAGAGAAGCATGGAAGGTGTCCACTCGTTCGAGGAAGGTGTGACAGTACGGTACCAGGTTCGTTTCCGCCACTTGGCGGACTGTGGTTGACGTGACCGATACCGTCACCGGCAGTCCGCCGCCACGAAACTCAGCTCAAGCCGCGGACGAATACCCAATCTGTCCGAATCGATCACCGTAGGCCGCTCGATGACATCGCGAACTCTTCGATTCGTAACGGCTGTGTGCCAGTGACGGTACGGCTATGAACGAAGCGTGAACGACGCCGCCGCCAGGTCGGCTCCGTTGACTCGAACCGTCACCGAGTGTTCGCCCGGATAGAGCGGGCGCGTGTTGCGGACCTTCATGTCGAGCCTCTTCGTGCAGGACTCAGTGGCATTCGGTCCTAGCTCGACCTCCTTGAACTTGAAGACCTTGGGTCCGATGGAGCCGTTGGACTTCATGTAGCCGACGACAAGATCGACCATCAGCTTCTGGGTCGAGGAGGGTTGTCCGACCAAGTCGAAGTTGATGTGGATCGACTCGCCAATAGCTACGGAGCTGGGCTCGGCTCTCAGGTTGGCCACTTCAACTCTGGCGGGCAGGTATCCAAAGAGGGCGAGCACGCGAGGGTCGCCGTTCTTGAGATGGTTGCGCATGGCGTGACGGACGATCCAGGTGGTCTCGGGGACGTCCTCTTCATGCCACCCTTCAAGGAGGGTGACGATCGTGTCGCTATCCTCTTTCGCGAGATCATTGAGGTGGTTGGCCACCGACCGACGGACGTAGAGCGACGGGTCGGCGCGAAGTTGGCTCAATAGCGCTAGGACCTCATCCGTGGGAAGGGTGAGTTTGGTCGCCCAAGGCAAGCGTGGCCGCGTTCCCTCGCTCGCTAGCCTGCGCACGTGTTGATTCGGGTCACGGGCCCAGGTCGCAGCGCGGTCGAGGGCCTCGGGGTACCTTGCGAGGAACGGACGCACAGCGAATTCTGCGGTGAAGCACTTGGTGAGCGCTTCGCACGCGTCAAGCCCGGCCTCCATCTCATCGACGCTGTAGGCAGCGATGGCATCGCCGAACGGCCAGAGCCAGAAACGCTCGTTCAGGACCCCCTCCGGGTCGTCGAGCTCACTGGGTAGGGCGTTCACGAGCACTTCCAGCGACGAAGCGACGGGAAGGTCGATACCTGTCCAAAGCGCACGAGCGATGTGGCGGCTGCGGGCCGTGAAACTCAGCTCCTCCCACTCCCCAGAAAAGACTCCGTCAACGAACGGCTTCAGCTTGAAGGAGCTGTGAACCGCTCGAAGTCGAGCCCCGAGATCCCGCACCACGTCACGCGTGAAGTAGTCCTTGAGCTTTGCCGCGTCGGCCATGGTTCCTACGTTACCGCCAACGGTACTCCCCCGCCACGAGCCCGGCGCCCCAGTAGAGCAAGGTTCGGTTTCCCCAGTCCGGCAACGGCAGGCAGCTCATTCCGCGCTGCTTGTGAGTGACAAAAACAGGCGCTGAACGGAGTGCAGCAACGCCGCGAAGGCGATGTGGCGGCTGCGGATCAGTACCGGCAGTAACGGACTCCAACCGAAGAGGATCGAACGGTAACCCGTCCGCGCCGACCAGGTAGTTCGTCCGCCGCCCCATTTGGGGCGCACACCAGGGGACAACTCATCCCCGCGGCTTCTTTTTTGAATCCTCCCATGCGGCATACCCCGGTCCTGCTCGTCATCGTTGGAGTCTGCCTGGGCGCTTGCGGCACTTCTGTGCCCGGGTCAACAGGCATCGGCCCCAACCTATCGTCGATGGAAGCGCACTTGGAGGGCGGCGGCCTCAGCCCAGTGTTGAACGGGAAGAACGAGCGCAAGCGGCTCGCCATGTTGGGTCTGGACTATGGCAGTGGTCGCGCGGTGAGAGTCCCAGCAGAAGCCGAGGCTCTCCTCTTCGGACTGAGTCCTTCAAACCTCCAAGCCCTGGCAGCCGAGGGCCAGGCCGCCCTTGACGAGAACCGCGCCCTTGCCGCCATCCCAGCGTTCACCAAGGTGGTGCTGCTGGAGCCCAACATGGCGGAGCACTACCTACCGCTGGGGTTCGCGCTGCGGGCTTTCAAGCTTGAGTCCCAGGCGATCGCTGCGTGGGAGACAGGCCATGAGCTCGACCCAACCCATCCCGACTTGGCCTTCCGCGTGGCTGATATGGCCCACCGCTACGGCGACAGTGCGCGAGCCATCACGCTCTACAACCAGACCGTCAAGACTCACCCGGGGCATGGACCCACGTGGGGTCGCCTTGCGCGCCTGCGGTACTTCGAAGAGTCCGACGACGCAGCATGGGACGCCATCCACCGAGCCGAGGAGCTGGGCGAGCCGATTCCCCTGGTCATGCGCTCCTCCCTCGCCGCCCGCAGCCCTGAGCCGAAGCGCTAGCCAAGACACCTATGCTGAGAATCACCATCCCCATCGCGCTTTCGTTGATGGCGACGCTCGCGCCCCAATCCTCGTTCGCACAGATCCGGGTCGGACGACAGTCGAGGATCGACCTGGGCCCAGGGGACTCGTTCGCCAACGAAACGACGCTGTCGGGTTCCCCGGCGGACCCGAGCGTCGCGGTAGCGGGCTGGAACGACTTCCGAAACGGCGGTAGGACCATGTTCGCGGTGACACGTGACGGCGGCATGACGTGGGCGGAAACGAATCTTCGTCCCCCCATCCCGTACCAGACCAACTCGGAAGGCGATCCCATGACGGCTTTCGACGAGCGGACCGGAACTCTGTGGGCGGGGGGCATTTCCTTCTTCACAGGCGGCGCTTACGCAGCTCGCCTAGATCCGGGTGAACAAGCCTTCCAACCGACACAGATGATCGATCCGTCCCCGGGGGTCGACAAGGGCTGGATGGCTGCCGGACCAAGTCCCACCGACCCCACGCGCACGAACGTGTACGCCGCCTACAACCTCGGAGTCACGCGCTCGACAGACATGGGGAACACCTGGCAGGGGCCGGTTCCGCTTGGGCAAGGCGTCGGCTTCCTGCCAAAGACGGGTCCGAACGGTGAGCTCTACATCGCCTACTCGGACCTCGACACCAAGCACATTCTTCGGCGCAGCTTCGACGGGGGGCAAACGTTCGGTCCCCCCATCACGATCGCGGATCGAATGGACGCCTACGGAATCCTGAACAACGCCGCCATCGCCGGGGATTTCAGAACACCGGCCTTCCAGGGTCTAGCGGTGGACCAAGCGACCGGGCACCTCTATTGCGTGTTCGCGGACACAACAAGTGTGAGCGGGCAACAGCGAGACGTCGACATCTACTTCACCAAGTCCACCGACCGCGGAGTCACCTGGGCGATGCCAACGGTGATTAATGCAGACGCCCCCTTCGAGCAAGATCAGTTCTTCCCCTGGATCGAAGTGGACGAGTCGGGAGGCCTGCACGTGATCTACTTGGACACACGTCACAATGCGCAGTTCGACGGCGCGCCTTCCGCGCTGCTCGACGCCTATTACGCATACTCGCCGGACGATGGCGTGACCTGGTCAGAGCATAGGCTCACGCCCGCGTCGTGGAGCTCGGCGGATATCGGTCTAAACTTCCCCTTCATCGGCGACTACATTGGGCTATCCGTTAGGGGCGGTCGAGCGATAGTGGTCTACCCAGTGACATCGCCTGCGACGGGGGCCGACATCTTCAGCAACGTCGTCTTGCACGGCCCGGCCCAGATCGTGTGCAGGGGAATCCTATGTCCCTGCGGCAACGATGATCCCAAGGCAGGCTGTGGTAACAGCGGGATCGACGGGGATCCTGCGACAGGCGCCGGCATGGTCGGGGCGGGAAGCCCGCGCATCGCCAACGACGACCTTGCTATCGAAGTGACCGGGTTGGCGCCGAACCAGTTCGGCCTCACGTTTGCGAGCCTCGGCCGAGGCTCTGCCGTCATCGGGAACGGTCGCCTGTGCATCGGCGGGTCGCTGAACCGTTATCCAGTCAGGCAAGCCGATCCGGGTGGTCGACTCCAGGTGGGTCCAGGAGAAGTGATCGCGCTGGCCCTGGCGGCCTCCGCAAGTTTCCCCCCGTCACCCGGCGAGACGTGGTACTACCAAACCCTCTACCGAGACGTCTCGGGGCCCTGCGGAGCGGGCTTCAACGCAACGAACGCAATCTCGGTCCTCTGGGAGTGACAGTGTCGAGTGACTGCGTTTAACGGCACGGCGCGGCCACGAAGCTCAGCGTATGACCGATCGCATTGCGGTCAGCCCTTGCGTGAGCGCGCTGCCCATCGAACGACATCGAGCGCCCATGCTGGTTCACGGCGGCGAAGTGCAAGCAAGGTTCGCTCGTGAGCCGATAGTTGCTCCACCGGACGTGAGCTGTTGAGCCAACCAACCCCTAAGGCCGTATCATCGGGATACGGGGGACCAACGACGACACCACCTGGCAAGAGAAGGTGGTTATCGAGTAGGCCCCCCCACCAGTTCGCCCTTGCAAGACTAGGCCGTCGCTGTTCGCACTGACCCCATGACATCTTCCCCACCATGCAACGTCGCCACGCCCTGACCACCCTACTGCTCTCCGCGCTACTACTGCCAAGCTGCGTAACGGCCACCGTCTGGGGAGGCGGGGTGAAGGAGGGCAAGAACGGTTCATCCCGCCTCAGCTTCAAGGGCGACTCCCCCCTTAGCAGCTCCCCCTGGGTCAACGCACTCGCAACGCCGTTCGCTTTCGCCATTGACGTCTGCTTGTCCCCCGTCCAGATTTGGCTCTACGACTGGCACGGTGACGACCCATCAGATGATGCGACCAAGAACCTGCTCAGGATACCGTTCAGAGACTCGGACGACTGCGACTAGCGACGACGCCCTAGCGCAACGGCACAACTTGGCAGTACGGTACCGTAGTCGTTTGGCAGTACGGTACCGTAGTCGTTTGCGCCACTTTGGTGGCCCCAACGAGCCCCACCGCGCCTGTTGTCTTTCCCAACTTGTGAAAGTGAGCGTGGTGGCGTGGCGCGCAGTTGCGCGCGAAGGATAGCGACATAAACTGCGGAGCGGTACCACCCATGCGTGACCCCACTCGACGAAACAGGAACCAAGGGACCGCGAAGCGCGGCTACTCGAAGGACAACGCGTTCGTCGTCCCCTCGGGGCGTGAATGGTGGCGATCGTACGCTGAGGGGCTGCGTGACTACGTCCAGGTGGAACGGCTCATTGACGGCCGGCGACTTCAGTTCCTCATCGAGCCGGTGGAGTATGGCTGTGTGCATCCGTGTACGCCCGACGACGTCGTCTACATGCTCGAACTGCTCCCTGCCCAGGCGACGGCGGGGCCCTATCCGCTCCAAGCCGTGATCATGCGCCAGGCGCCGAAGAAAGAGAGCCTTCTCCGGGGGGCATGGGGTCGCTTCTGTCCTTCTGTAAACGTAGGGCCGGTGGACGGTGCCGTCATCTTCCTCGAGGCCGCGATGCCCCATGCAAAGTGGAATTGGGCCAGGAAGCTCTCCCTTGAGGACCAGAGCGAAGTTCGCCGGATGGATGCGCTCTTAGAGCGAGTCGCCGGCACGGGCAACGGGCACCGCTACAAGATGGGCTTCGCGGGCCTTCGGCGCTGGGTCCTCTACCACACGCTGATTCACGAGGTCGGTCACTGGATGGACTACCGCCGCATGGTGGTTTGGCCCTACGAGCGCGGCGAGGTTGAGCTCACCGAGGCGATCGATGCCTATTGGCGGCGACCGCGAGCGGAGAGAGAGTCCTTCGCCCACCGATTCAGCGACGAGTGGCGTGATGAGCTCGCGCGACGCGACAGAGGAATCCCCTTCGCCCAGCAGCTGTATGGCCCGCGTTTGAAGGAAGAGGGGCTGGACCCTTCGTGGTTCGCGGCGCCGACGGCTGAGGAGGCGGAAGCGGGCGAACCCGTGGGTTGGGTGCTCCGTGAGAAACGAACGCCGATGTTCCACCACTACGATTGGCACGACCCTGGGGCTTAGATTGGCACTCACTAGCGGACGCCGCCGTTCCTCGGAGCGGGGGGTCGCTCGAACCAAGGGCTCGGGGGGGGGGCAGCGCCCCGACTTGCA
>CALHGQ010000086.1 GCA_938030175.1 uncultured bacterium
CCTGCTCAAGCGCCGCAGCACTCCCCCATGGCTCCTGATCCAAACGGCTGCGAGCCATCGTCCCGGCGGTATTCCCGCCGAGCGAGTCCGGAGCCTCATCGCCCCCGTCGTGGGCCCCGAGCTCCGAGAGGCCTTCATCAAGTGCACCCAGCTCGCGCCCCTCTCACCGCGCGAGGCGCTCGGGTTCGGAGCTAGGAAGACGAACAAGGCCAAGCGCTCCGAGCGCCCGCTCAAGATCCTCCTCGTCGAGGACAACCTAGTGAACCAGCGCGTGGCGCGGCTCCTGCTCGAGTCATGGGGCCACTCGGTTTCCATCGCCTCCAACGGCGCCATCGCCCTGGAGAAGATCGGCGTCCGCTATTACGACGCGGTGCTCATGGACATGCAGATGCCCGTGATGGACGGACTAGAGGCCGTGGAGCGGATCCGCGCCAATGAGAAGCGCGAGAACAAGAGGCCGCTGCACGTGATCGCCATGACGGCGAACGCTATGCGGGGCGACGAGAAGCGCTGCCTGGAGGCGGGGATGAGCGACTACGTGGCCAAGCCCATCAATGCAGCCGAGCTGTTTGGAAAGCTCGAGCTAGTCGCCAACAAGCTGGCCGTCTAGCTGCCTGCCGGGAGGCTCCTGGCGCTCCAGCGCCGCCCCTCCCTGAAACTGAGGGCGGATGCATCCAATCCCCCGCCCCCGTCGAGCACAGGGGCATGGACACCGCCCCCTGGATACGCGTTCTGACGCGCGGAGCCGCCTCCGCCACCCTGATCTTCGCACTGGCATTCCTAGGCGCCTGCGCGCCGCTGAAGCCGCTCGCCACCGCCGCAGCCGTGGACCTCGATCGCTTTATGGGCGACTGGTACGTCCAAGGGCACGTGCCCGCGGGCGCAGAGAAGACCGCCCACAACGCCGTCGAGTCCTACGCGAGGGCCCCTGGGTCCACGCGGATCGACACCACCTACGTGTTCCGGAAGGGGGGCTTCGACGGCAAGCTCAAGACCATGGAGCCCACAGGCTTCGTCGTGGACACAAACACGAACGCCACGTGGGGCATGCGCATCATCTGGCCCTTCAAGGCCGAGTACCTCATCGCCTACCTCGACGGGGACTACTCGGAGACGATCATCGCGCGGCGCAAACGCGACTACGCCTGGATCATGACGCGCGACGCCGAAATCGATGACGCGAGATATGAAGCGCTCGTCGAACGCCTCGTCGGGATGGGCTACGTCCCCACCGAGATCCGCCGCGTGCCCCAGCGCTGGCCGGACGCCGGGCACCCGGTGAGCCAGGGCTCTGACTAGCGGACGATATTCCAGTCCGTGAACGTACTGTGGTTCGGAAACAGCGCCGCGGCGCCCGCGTTCCCCAGTCGCTCCGTCAGGATCTCGATGAGGATGTCGCGGTAGTCCACGCGCACGGGCAGCGCGAGATCGTCGAGCATGAGGGGGTCAAGGCCAACCCAGTCGTGGATGACCTGGCCGCCATTCACGTTCCCACCCATCACCAGCATGCAGCCGCCGCGGCCGTGATCGGTGCCGTCGGCGCCGTTCGCGTCAACCCGCCGGCCAAACTCGCTCAGGGCAACGACCGTCACGTTGCCCATGAGCGCACCGAGGTCCGTACGGAACGCCGCCAGCGTCTGGCTGAGTTCCTCAAGCATGATCGCCAATCGTCCGTTGATCGGCCCCATGTCGTCATGGTGATCCCAGCGGGCCCGGTCGATCTCGATCGCCTCGACGCCGACGTCTGCCTTGATCAGGGCGGCCGCCTTCTTGAAGCGGTCCCCGAATTCAGTGACGGGGTAGACCGCGCCGCCGGACGGCGCGTAGTTCAGAAAGTCGATGGTGCCGAGCACATCGATCGTGGCCAGCGTGGACTGCGCCGACGAACGCAGCGCGCTGGTTTCGCGGTCGTACATGCCGCCGAGGAGCGCCTTGCGGTCGGAGACCGTGTGGGCATAGCCCCCGAACTTGAACTGCGGAAGCTTGGGGATGCTCAGCGTCTTCGGCCCACCTGCCAGGGTGAGCGGCGACGTGTAGTCGATGGCCACACCGCGCAGGCTCGCCGCAGGATCCACGGCCGCGGTCGAGGCCAAGTGACGCCCGAGCCATCCGCTCGTCACCACCGTGGCGCCCTGGTTCGGTACGCCGCCCTCGATGAACTTCATCTGATCGAAGTGCGACCGTGTGGGGTCCGTGGAACCGGCGTTGTGGATGAACGCGAGGTCCCCTTCTTGGTAGGCGGGAAGGAGCGCCGAGGCCGCCTGCGACAACCCGAAGAAGCCGTCCAGATCCGTGACCCCATCAAGCTGGCCGGGACCTGGAACCGCCAGGTTCCCCCGTTGCCACGCGTAGTCAGGATCCCCGTGGGGAACACAGAGCGAAAGCCCATCCATCCCGCCGCGGAGCATGACGAACACGAGGATGTCGCGCGTAGGCGCGCCGCCGTTTGCGAACGCGACCTTCGGAACGCTGGCCGCGAGGGCTGCGGAGCCCGCTGTTCCGCCTCGCTTGGCGATGGAGCGCATGGCGCCACCGAGGAGCCGCTGGTCCACGGCCGCCATCCAACGTCGACGCTCCGCCTGGACGAATTCCTCGCAGCCGTTCGAACCCGTGCGCGGCTCCGCGCCGTCCGGTGATTGCCCTTGCTCTTTCATGATCTCTTCCTCGTGTCCCAAAGGATCAATAGCGCCCGAAGCTTGGGCTAGAGGCGACGAGTTCGAATGCTTCCGCGACGGCTTCGTCGGAGGGGACACCGATCCCGTCGAGGTACGCCTGGATATCGGAGACGTCTTCGCGACTCATGGTTCCCCCCGTCATCAGCTGGGAGAGGTGAGCCGCCCAGCCGGTCATCGGCACGGTGCCAAGGAGCGCGCGGAGGTCCGTGATGGTGTGATTGAGCGTGACTTCGAGGCCCTGGCTAAAGCTCGCCGCGTAGTTCCAACGCCAGATCAGGAGCGACGACCAAGCCTCCTCGATGTCCGGGTATCCGTTGGGCGCGTGCCAGTCGAATGACGTATGGCCGAGGCTCGCGAGGCTGAGGACTGCACCCACGGGGTCCCCCATGGTGATCCCCGTCGTGCGATGCAGGGACGCCACCCAGTGGAGCGGGCGCTTGAGCTTCGGCTCCCTCCAAGGGGCGGTCTGCTGCAGGAACCGCGGGCTCAGAAGCGTCCGCACGATCTTCCTGATGTCGCCGTCCGTGGCTACCCACGTAGCTTTGGCCGCGTCGACCGCAGCGGCCGGAGGCTCGTAGCCGAGCAACCACTTCGCAAGCTTGGTCGTCACGAAGTCGATGGTGCTTGGGTGGTTCGCGAGATGATCGAGGACCGTCTCCGCGTCCGAGAGATCGCCGCCGGCGGGAATGTCGATCCCGAGCACACTCTTGGCGCCCGTGTCGTGCCTGTCGGGGCGGTATCGGAACTCTCCGTACTGGGTTGGGGATTCGATGAATCGCCAGTAGGTCCAGCCGGTGAAGCAGCGCGCTAGCTCCCGCACGTCCGCTTCGGTGTACGGGCCATCGACCCCGAGGGTGTGCAGCTCTAGCACCTCGCGCGCATAGTTCTCCTGGGGCGCGCCGACCACGTTGGTGGCGTTGTCGAGGTACTCGAGCATCCCGGGGCTCTTCGCAGAGGCCTGCAGAAGGTCTCGGAACTTCCCGAAGGCGTGCTGACGAACCACCTCTCGGTCGTCCACGATCTTCAGCAGCCAGAGATCGTCGGCGGAGCCGTACACGTTGAAGTGGTCCGTCCAGAACTCGACGATGCGCTCGAAGAGCTGACGCTTGGAATGGGTCGCCCGGATGAGCCGGAGGGCGCGCGCCTCGTAGCCGATCACGCGACCTGACTTGGTCGGATGATTCCACATCTCCACCACGCTCTGATCGATCCAGTCGAAGGGCGTGAGATGCACGGCGAGATCCGAGTCGTCGATCGAGTCTGGCACGAGCTGCCAGTCCAGCCAGTCCTGAATACCGCGGGCATTCAGGTCCTGGATCATCTCGGGCGTCACGCCGTAGCTCGCCCGGCCCAGGATCCAGGCGGAGCGACTCGCCAGGCCCGGGGCTTGGCCCTGGGGCGCTGCCACCGTGCCGGTTCCCACCGACGCGGCAGCCGTCCCAGCGGATCCGGCGGCCGCGGCGAGGGCTGCGCCACCGAGAAGCACAGTACGCCTTGTCGGCTGGGCTACAGACGGGCTGGACGGATGGGAGCACGTAACGTCGGCAGCCGATACATCGGGACCGGGTCCGTTGGTGCCATCCACAGATGGGCTTTCACTCGTCGTCATGACATGGCTTGAGGGCGATCTCTCTACTGCCGGGGAGCTGGCAGGCCCTCCCAGCAAACCCCACGGCTGCCCATCTGTCCAGTCAAGACTCCCCGCGGCCTGACCCCGTGCTCATCTGAGGGCACGGGGGCACCCGAGCCGTGAGATTTCCCTTAACCGTGGATCGACGAGAGCCTCGCCGAGGCGGTGTAAGCCCTCCACCCGGCAAGGAGCATGAGGAGCAAGATCCAACCGGAGCCGGCCAGGACGGCCCGCAGGCTCGGCGGGCCCGTCCGCCCCCTACCTGGCGGGGGAATCACCGCCCCGCAGCCGCCTCCGTCGTCGGGGAGCGGCTGGTCGCCCGTGTAGGTGAACCCTGCCGTCAGGGCCGTGGCCTGGCCGGTGTCCGTGTTCCTTACGATGATGGACTTCGTGCCCACACCGCTCGCGGGCGCGGTGACCTGCAGCGAGCCGCTCGTCAAGAACTGTGTGCTACCCGCCGCGCCGCCGTTGCCGGTCAGCGTATTCCCGCCGAAGACGACCTGGGAGGACTCGTTGAACCCCGTGCCATAGACGGTGATGAGTGCCCCACCGCTGTTGTCCGCTTCGTCCGGTGAGATCGCCGAGATCGAGGGGTCAGGGGACTCTGCGTACGAGAAGGCGGTCTCGCTAGAGAGGCCCCCCGATGAACTGACGCGGAGCACGTAGGGGCCGCCGGGCACGCCGCCGGAGGTGACCACGCGCATGCGCGTTGGAGACTCGACGAAGACGTTCGACTGGAGCACGCCGTCGATTTCCACCTGCAGACCCGGGACAAAATCCTCACCTGCGATCGTCACGCTTGTGCCGCCGGACGCGGAGCCTACCGATGGGAAGAGCGAAACGATCACGGGCTCGGGCTCCACGTTGAACGCATCCTGCGAGCGGCCTTCCACGCCGCTTGGGTCGATCACGACGACATCGTGGGCACCAGCGATCGTCGCGGCGGTACGGAGCGTGATCGTGGTCGAATCAACCACGGTGCAGCCGTCCGGCGCGCCGTCACGGTAGATGCGGTTGCCAACGACCACGCGAGCGCCGGGTCGGAAGTGCTCTCCCACGATGAGCATGTCAACGCCGCCGTCTGCGTCGCCCACCGTCGGGTCAGCGCTCAGCACAAGCGGGTTGGGGGGCGTGACCTCTAGGCCGCCGACGAGGGTGTCCCGCTGGCCAGTGATGTCCGTCACCAAGAGGTCGAGGTGGCCAGTGGCCGCCCCGGCCGGGACGGTGACGCTGAACGTGACGCTCGACCCCGAGAAGGAGACGTTCGTCAGGCTCACGAGCGGGTCACTGCAGGTAAGCGTCGAGCTGGCGTTCAGGCCGCTACCACGGACAGTGCGTGTGACCGTGCGGCCGGTGATGACGCGCAGTGGGTAGTCGTCGCTGACGCGGCCCAGGCTCAGGGCCGTGTCCGGCTCGGCGGTCTGCGTGCCCACCGCCTTGGTCTCGCCACCAGCGATGGTGACCGTGCCGAAGTCCGTGGTGGAGAAGTCCGTTTGTATGGTCTGTCCGCCGCCGAGATTGATCGTCGAAACCGGCTGGTCCAGCGGGTCGGCGTAGACCGTGTACTGACCGGGCATCAGGCCCTCCAGGCGGAACGACCCGCTGTCCGACGCGAGGATCGCGCCCGCGACCCGACCACTCGCGTCGAGGGCGACGATGTGCGCCCCAGAGATGCCGGATTCGTCCTCGCGCACGAGGCGTCCGTCGATCTTCCCGAACGTAGACGTCGGATAGAGGTGCCGCAGGCCATTTTGATCGTCGATCGCAAGGCTGCGGTGCAGGATCACCGTGGGGTCGACGTAGGGGTACATCGTCGAGCCGCAAACGCCGCTGTGGTCGAGTCCGATGAGGTGTCCAAGCTCATGGGCCGCGACGTCCTGGACGTCGAAGTGCGCTGGCTCACCCGAGGTCGTGAAGCGGAAATTCTTGCCGTTGAACACGACGTCCGCATCGATGATCCGACCGTCGGTGAAGAACGAGACCGGGGTGATCGCGACGATCCCGCTGGCCCCTGAGAAGTAGCCCGAGGAGCCGTTCTCGTCGAAGAGCACGAGGTGAATGTCGTTGCTCTGCCAGTCCTGGCGCGCCTTGGAGCCGGCGGAGTCATCGATCACGAGCCGGGACCGGGAGCCGTTGACGGAGTTCCAGGCTTCGACCGCGTTACGAATCGCCGTCTCATGGCTGCCATCGGAGAGGTCATCCGACCCGTCGGCCTGGATCACGATCCGGATGTTGTCGGGAGCCTCCCACCGAAGCGGCGTGCCGGTCTCGGAGAACCGCAGCCGCACATGGGCCGTCACCGACGCCGCGAACACCGCGGTCGCGGCGAACAGCAGCAATGCGCGCACCCCTCGCGAGAGTGGGGCCGCAGGCGAGCGACGGGAGGAGAACCACATCAGCGCTGCTGGTTCTGCGGGTTCTGATCAGCTTCGAGCGATTCAAGGGCTGACATGGCCGCGTTGGCCTCGGTGACATGCCGCGTTTGGGCGGCTGCCTCGATGCGCGCGATGAGGTCAGCGTAGTCCAACATCTCCAACCCATCGATGGAGCGCGTGGCACGGGCGCTGATCAGCGTCACGTGGTCGCCGGTCTGCACAGCGGTGCGCGAACCGTCGGAGGCGGTCACGATGCGGTACTTGCCCTGGCTGAGGCCGACGGGCACTCGCACGCCTTCTTCGGACTCCTCACTGAGGAAGAGAACCACTTCCTCACCGAGGACCAGGCGGGGCATTCCCGGGATCATGCTGCCGCGGCCGTCCGCGAGCACGCCACCCGGCAGCCTGACGACGCGGCTCCCTTGGTGGTCGCCCCAGAACGTGC
>CALHGQ010000087.1 GCA_938030175.1 uncultured bacterium
TCCGAGAGACCAGCGACTCGCCGTCGATGGTGCCCCCGATGGGGGAGATGCCGGCGAGGTCTAAGATGGTAGGCGCGAGGTCAGCGGTGCGGACCTGGTCGTTGATGCGCTTCCCCGCGGGAACGCGAGGACCCTTCAGGATGAACGGCACGTGGACCTGCTCGCGGTAGAGCATCCGGTGGTTGGCCCATCGGTGCAGTTCCATCCCGTCCGCGAGACCCTGACCGTGGTCAGCGGTCACCGCGATGAGGGTGTCGTCCATCAAGCCCTGGGTTTCCAATGACGCCAGCATGGTGCCAATGTTCTGGTCCTGCCAGCGGAGCTCTGCCGCGTATTCCCGCGTCTGTCGGTCCGCGATGTCCTGGAGTTCGGCCGTGGCCTGCATCGCAGCGAACTCGTCGGGGGGGGGAAGCTTGACCGGGTCGTGGGGATCCCAGTAATGAATCCAAAGGAAGAACGGTTCATCCTTAGCCTTCGCTTCGTTGACCCATGCGAGGGTCCGCTCCGTCGTTTCGTCGGAGCGGCGCTGGAACGTTCCGACGTCCCATCGAACTTTGCTCCCATCCTTGGCTGCCGTGAGGCTCGCGTCGAACGAGTCGAAGTGATCGAAGCCGCGGTCGAAGCCGAAGTGGGCTGACACGGGGAAGGCGCTGTGAACGGCGCCGGTGGTGTAGCCCGCTTCTTTGAACTTCGTGGCCAGAGTCTCGTGCTCCTCCTCGAGGAAGAAGCCGCTGTCCGCCGTGAGCACGCGGACGCCATGGTTGTACTGGAACTTGCCGGTCAGGATCGTCGCATGGGACGCCGGGGTCAGCCCCGAGGAGGCTACGGCCCGCTCGAAGAGCGCCCCTCCGTCGGCGAGCTGATCGATGGCGGGAGTGCTCCCGGTGTTCGCGCCGTAGCACGTGAGGTAGTCGGCGCGCACAGTGTCCAGCGTGATGAGGATCACGTTGGGGCGTTCGTCGGCGGCTGGGCCGTCAGATTCGCCACTGCTGCACCCGCTGCATGCCAAGAGCCCGATGGCTCCGATCCCCGTCAAGTAAAGCTGGGGCAGGAGCAGGGAGTGCCCCGAGGGGACGGCTGACGGGGCTCTTCGTCGTGCAGGATGGATCATGACGCGTTGGAGAATAGCGCCAGCCGCGGCGAATCCCGAACTAGGAATCCAAGCTTCGGGGCTGGCGGACCATATCTACGGCTAGGGGCCCGGCGTGTTGGCGCCCGTACCCAGGGCGGTCGACGGAGGAGCCCCTCCGGCCCCGTGCCCGGGCGTTCGTCCGTCCGTGGATCGAAGGGCCAGCCCGCGACCCGAAGCCAGAGAGTCTCCTGAGCTGGACCCAAACCGTGTGGATCTAGCCCGCGTGGCCAACCTAAACCAGCGTTTGGCCACGACATCGATCGATCACTCCCATGGGGGGCCTCCGATCCCGGGGCAGCTCTGGAGTTGCCCGATGTTTGGACCACCCCGATGCCTCCCCGAGCGCTGCTGGCAGCACCCGTCCCCCAAGCCGATTCTCCGCCGCCTGCGCGGCTTCCTTTGCCGCCAGATACCACGCCCACCCTTTCCCGCGACGGATCTGTCGCGTACGGGGGAAGAGCTGATGGCAGGAGACATTCTGGGTCGGCTACTTCGACCGTGACGAACATGGGCCAGAAGTGCTCGCTGGGGTGGAGGGGAGAAAGTGCCTGGGTTGCGAGCGGCTTGATCCACACGCTTTGGGGCCAGTGCATAGGAATCACCGGGGCACGCACTGGCTGCCTCGGTAGTCTCCAGCCATGGATCTCCACGCAACTACGCTCCTGTGCGCTGCCCTGTTCCAAGCGGCATCTCTTCCCCCGGGTCAGGAGCAGGCATCGGAGGGCCGTGGCGCCGCGCGGATCGCGGCCTGGGAGTCCCACTCGGCGATGACGGCCGAGGCTCCAGGCTCGATGGACTCTTGGCGCCCGCTGGGGCCGAAGAACTGCGGCGGGCGCGTGGAGGGCATCGACTCTCCCCTCGGGAACCCCAGCGTCATCTACGCTGGAGTCGGGTCAGGCGGAGTCTGGAAGTCGGTCAACGGCGGGCTCTCTTGGAAGCACGTCTTCGCCAACGAGGCGACGTTTGCGATCGGCGACGTCACGGTGGACCCAAGCGATGACGAGACCGTGTGGGTGGGAACGGGTGAGGCCCATCTCGGTGGCATGTCCTACGACGGAACGGGGGTCTATCGCTCCACCGACGGAGGCGAGACCTGGGAACACCGCGGGCTGGTGGAGAGCGCGCGGATTGGCAAGGTGCTCGTGGATCCGCGGGATTCCGATGTGGTTTGTGTGGGGGTGATCGGGCCCACGCGGGGCAAGGACGCCGGACGCGGCGTTCACATCACGAAGGATGGAGGTGCTACCTGGAGGCACACGCTGTTCGCGGGGCCGGAGGTCGGGGTCATTGATCTCGTCCGCGACCCGTTCGATCCCGACCGGCTCTGGGCGGCAGCCTGGGATCGGGCGCGACGGGGCGACGGTGGAGTCTTCCAGAGCACGGACGCGGGGGAAACGTGGGAACGGCTCGATGGGGGGCTGCTGTCTGGGCCCGACGTGGGACGAGTGGCGCTGGCGGCGTCCGCGTCCCAGGAAGGCGTTCTCTACGCGCTGATGGTCGATCACTCGCCGCCTGGCAACGGACGCTACGACGTCGGAGGTGCGCTGTATCGGTCGAACGATGGGGGGGCCAACTGGTCCCGCACGTCGGAGGACTACGTCGACACCTACGTCGGATGGGACTTCTGCGACGTCATGGCCTCGCCCGACAATCCCGACCAGGTGTACGTCTGCGGATTCCGGCTGATGGTCTCGTCGGATGGGGGTGCATCGTTCGAGCGCGGCGGCGAGAAGGTCTTCCGCCTGCTGGAACACCCGGGCCGCGGCATGCACTTGGACATGCACGATCTCTGGATTGATCCGAATCAACCGGAGCGGCTGCTCCTGGGCACGGACGGTGGCCTGTACGTCTCGATGGACCGGGCGAAGTCGTGGCTTCACCTCAACAATCTCCCTATCGCGGAGTTCTACACGGTCTACCTCGACCAAGCAGAGCCCTTTGGGATCTGGGGTGGAACCCAGGACAACGCATCTCTCTTTGCGCCCATCACGGCGAGCCTCGATGAGCTGAGCTCAGACGATTGGAGCTACGTCTATCTCGACCCTTGGGATGGCGGCGACGGCTTCGCCACGTTTCCGTGCCCCAGTGGGGACGGCACCGTCTACTACGAGCATCAGAACGGCGACATGCGCCGGAAACGTCCCGGTGCGCCGCTTCGTTGGGGCAAGGGAAGCGGCAAGCGCATCACCCCCGCCGCCGCGGAGGGCGCCGATCCCTTGCGGTTTGCCTGGAACACGCCGCTCCTGCCTTCGGCGCATACCGAAGGGGTGCTCTACTGCGCAGCGCAGTCAGTCTTCCGCTCGACGGACCGGGGCGACTCATGGTCCCCATTGAGCGCGGATCTGACGGGCGGCCAGGGATCTGTGACGACGCTATCGGAGTCGCCGGTCGATGCCCAACGACTTGCGGCGGGGGCCGGCCGTGGCAACGTGAGCATGACCTCCGATGGGGGCGAGTCGTGGCAAGCTGTCGGTGCTTCCTTGCCCCGCGAAGCCGTGAAGCGCGTCGAACTCTCGAGGCACTCACCCGAGACGCTCTTCGTATGCCTCTCCAGCCCTCACCAAGGGGTCGAGCGGCCAAACGTCTACGGGTCGGATGACTTCGGCGAGACGTGGTCGTGGCTCGGCGGGGGGCTACCGAACTGCCCCGTGAACGTAGTTGTGGAGGGCGCCGCGGGCACGGGTGAGCTGTACGCCGGGACGAACCTGGGGGTTTATGCCTCCGTCGACGGCGGGGAGACTTGGGGGTCAATCTCGAAGGGCCTGCCGACCGCGCCGGTCCTAGACTTGAAGCTGCACGCTGGCTCGTCGACCCTTGTGGCGGTGACCCACGGACTGAGCGCATTCGCATTACAGCTTCGGACGAGCGACTAGTCCCTCAACGGAGCGCCGCGAGAGGCCGGAGGGTTGGGGCAGCGTCCGTTCCAGTCGAACACCTCGCTTCCCGCGGCGTCCACCTGAGCACGAACCCGGACGGCAGCGTGATCGAGTGGCTAGCCCGGTCCTGAAACAGTGCGCGCCCGCCCCGGAG
>CALHGQ010000088.1 GCA_938030175.1 uncultured bacterium
AATTGAGCGCGTGCTACGCGGATTCATCTATGCGCGACAGGCCAGTAGTCACCGGGGTCTTGGGGCAACGCAGCCCACCGGAATTGGGCGCGTGCTACGCGGATTCAGCTATGCGCGACAGGCTCCCAGGAAGGAAAGGACCGTAGCGCGCCAACGGTGACGGCCCTTCTCTAAGTGGACCGCGTGTCCGCCCCCTGGCACCACGGCGAGCTGCTTGTCGCGGCACGCCAGTGCTTCGAATAAGAGCGTGATGTCCCCGATCGAATGCTCTGCCTCGTGCTCTCCAGCGATCACGAGCGTTGGGCAAGTGCACTTCTTCGGGTCGATGATCGGAAGGCCCTCGAAGTAGTCGCGAAACACGCCGTTAGGCGAGTCTGGATCCGCCGCGATCGCAGCCTTGGCGTAGAACTCCACGAGCGCTGGGTCGCAGCAGCCCTCGATGAAGTCCGCCTTGGCGTCCTCCAAGGTACTCGTCCGGAAAGGTTCGCTCGGAGCGTCCGGAGCCCCTTCCAGCGGCTTCCAACGCGTCCCGTAGAGGACGATGCGAGCGGTGAGGTCCGGGTAGGTTTGCGCGAACAGCGCCGCGATCTGGGATCCCCAGCTCCAGCCGACGAGGTGAACGCGCTCGACGGAGCGCAGCTCCTTGATTCGCTCGACGGTGGCGCGCAGATCCTTCACGGCGTCGGCCGCTTCGCTCCAGCTATCACCCTCCGGGTCCGTCGACTCGCCGTACCCTCGCGCGTCGAAAGCGAACGTGTCCCACCCGGCCTTTGCGAAGTGCTCCATCGTCGAGTAGTCCTCGAAGCCGGTGTCGAAATTCGGTCGTCCGGACCAGGTTCCACCGTGCAGGAAGACGACCACCGGCGCGCCGGTCGCCTTGGATTCCATCGAGACCTCCCAGACGTGAACCGCTCCCCCCGGCACCTTGATCACGTGATCCTGCTTCACCAGCTCCATGGGCGAAGGGTTCGTAGACTCGCCGCAGAAGAACACGGCAAGGAACGCTGGGCCGAGGGCGGCGCCATGGTGAATCAGCTTCATGGGGCTCACTCTAGCGAACCCGATGAAGTCCGCTGCTTCGCTTCGTCTCGATGGGGATCCGGTTACCGTGGTGACCATGATGCACGTCACCCGTCGCCAATGGATCGCCTACCTAGCTGCCGCCTTGCCCCTTTTCATGGGCGGGCCGTCGCTTGCGGCGCAAGAGACACCCGAGGCCGTCGAGGCTGCTGCTGCTGCTGCGGCGAAGCTGCGCGTCATGACCTGGAACATCTGGCACGGGGGCCGCGAGGACGGGCCCGTCGCAGGCCCGGCAAAAACAGCCGAGACCCTGCGCGCAAGCGGCGCTGACCTCATCGCCCTCCAGGAGACCTACGGTTCCGGCGAGCTGCTGGCGGAGGCCCTCGGGTTTCACTTCCATCCGCGCGGCACAAACGTCTCCATTCTGAGCCGGTACCCGGTGATCGAGGACCTCTCGGTTCACGAGGAGTTCCAGTGCGTCGGCGCACTCGTCGAACTGCCAAGCGGCGACCGCGCCGCGTTCTACAGCATCTGGCTTCCCTACAGCGGAGAGATCTGGGAGGTCGGAACCCGCGACACATCCGACCCGGCCGCCATGCGGGCCGCATGCGAAGCGTCGGCCAAGAGCCTCGGTCAAATCTGGCCGGCCATCCAAGCCCGCCTTGCGCAAGACCACCCGGACGTGCCCGTGTTCGTTGCTGGCGACTTCAACTCGATGTCCCACCTCGACTACGGTGAAGTCGGCCGTGATCAGTACGGCGTCGCCATCGAGTGGCCGACGAGCCGCATTCTCACGGACGCCGGCTTCCTCGATGCCTACCGCGAAGTCCACCACAAGATCGACCGCCCCGCGGACGCCACGTGGTCCCCGCGCTTCCCGCGGCAGAGCCAAGACCGAATCGACTTCATCTACTACTTGGCCAAGGGTGCCTGGTCCGCCGAAAGCTCGACCGTTGTGCGCGATCACCCCCGGGGCTTCCCGTCGGACCACGCCGCGGTCCAGTGCACGTTCACCCCCAGGCCGGGCACACCCTCAGCTCTGCGCGAGCTCCGCGCGCTCTCTTACAACATTCGTCACGGAGTCGGCATGGACGGCCAGCTTGATCTCGAACGCACCGCCGATCTGCTGCGTTCGCTGCGCGCGGACGTCATCGGGCTTCAAGAGGTCGACCTTGCGGTCAAGCGCAGCGGCTACCGCAACCAAGTCAACGCCCTCGCGGCCCAGCTAGAAATGCATCCCGTGTTCGGCTCATTCATGGACTACGACGGTGGGCAGTACGGCATGGCGGCCCTGTCCCGACTGCCCGTCGTGCGCGCGGAGGCCCTGCGTCTACCGGACGGCAACGAGCCGCGTATCGCCCTCGCCTTCGAGGTTCAACATGCCTCCGGCGAGCGCGTCCTGGTGGTCAACGTCCACTTCGACTGGGTCGAGGACGACGCGTACCGGCTGGCCCAAGCGAAGGTCGTACGCGACTACCTCGCGGAGGCCCGGACGCGCTGGGTGCTCATGGGCGACTTCAACGACGTACCTGACTCAGAAACGCTCGCGCTGTTCCGGGCGATCGGAGTCGAAGTTCCCAAGCCGCCCGGGGCGTCCAACACGTTCCCCGCCGATGAACCCACTAAGGAGATCGACTTCCTGTTCCGCTCGAAGGACCCATCATGGAAGTCGTCGGAGTCCCAGGTCGTCGACGAGAAGGTCGCCTCAGACCATCGCCCCGTGATGGGCACACTGTCGTGGGATCACTGAATCAGCCATGGGCTCCGGTCATTTGAAATGGGTGGACATCCCGCCGGTCTGGCTCGCGCTGCACCTCGCGGTGGTCTGGTTCGCTGCTCCCCACGCCCCCCTCCGGACTCCCATGCCCGGTGTAGCCCATGCGGGCACGGTCTGCGTGGCCATCGGCCTGGCGCTCATGCTGGTTGCGATCGTGACCATGTGGCGCGCCAAGACGACCCCTATCCCACACCGCGAGGCTGCGTCCCTCGTCACGTCAGGCATCTTTGGATGGTCGCGCAATCCCATCTACCTCGGCGATGCGCTCGTGGTCGCGGGCGTGGTGCTGCGCGCAGAGGCGCCCGTGCTGCTCGTGCTCCTGCTTCCATTCGTCTGGGTGATCACGCGCCGCTTCATCGCTCCCGAGGAGGCGCGGCTCCAGCGAAGGTTTGGTGCTGCCTTCGACGCCTACCGCTCCCGTACGCGCCGTTGGATCTAGGGGACCCCAAGGAACGAACCACCCCGCGATATCCTGCTGTCGAGTACAACTGAGGAAGGTCCATCGGCTCGCATTTCGCGGACCCAGCTCTTCCCTCCTCCGGTCCCGCCCATGTCACTCTTCCTCGCGTCGTTCGTCGCATTCAGCCAGCTTCCCACGGGATCATCCCCCATCATTGAGAACAGCTGGGACTCCCCCACCAAACCCGCTGCGTTCGCGAGGGTTCAAGCGGAGGTGCCGACGGTACCCGGTGAGTTTCTCGTGGTGGCAGAAGCAGGCACGGACCTCGCGCAGCTGATCCGCGACCTCGAAGCGTCCGGCATGGAGGCCATCGGCGGCGCGCCTTCCCTTCGCATCCTCCGTGTGCGGGCGATCGGCGCGAACGATCATCCGCAGGCCGAACAGCGCCTCCACGAGCTCGCGGGCGTAGCCACCGTCGAACCCCACGGGATCGGTCGCGGTGGGCTGATCGTCGATCCCCCTGACGACACTCACTTTGGCGTGCAGTGGCACCATGAGAATCCCGGCGTCCTGGGGTTTGGGGTAGGCGCCGACATCGAGAGCCGCGAAGCATGGGACCTGTCCCAGGGGGACGCACGGGCCACGATCGCCGTGCTCGACACCGGGATCCTCCCGACGTCCCCCGAGTACACGGGGCGGTTGGACCCGGGGTTCGACTACGTGAACGAGGACTCCGATCCCACCGCCGATCACCCCCACGGCCCTCGAGTCACTTCGCTACTCGGTGCGAATGCGAACAACGGGTTCGGCGTCACCGGGGTGGACTGGAACTGCCGGATCGTTCCGGTCAAGGTCCTGGACTCGGGGAACTTCGGGACCGTCTTCGACCTCGTCCAAGGACTCAACTTCTGCGCCCTGCAAGGGATCGACGTGGTCTCGATGTCGCTCGTGAACTATCCGCCTTCACCGGCCCTCATCGCGGCGATCGAGGCAGCCCGCAACGCCGGCTGCATTCTCGTGTCCTGCGGATCGAACCTCGGCAGCTCGAACATCTTGTACCCGGGTGCAAGCCCGCTGACGATGGCGATCGGCGCTTCCACGCGCACGGACGCGCGAGCCTCTTTCTCGGGCTGGGGTCCAGAGCTGGACTTCATCGCCCCCGGCCAGGACCTGCCCGTTCCAGAGGGCCTGTCTAACCAAGTGGTGGACTTCTCTGGTTGCTCGGCTGCGACGCCAGTCGCTGCGGGCGTCATTGGGCTGCTCGTGGCGCGGAACCTCATCCTCGATCAGGACCAGGCGTACGAACTCCTGCGGATCGGCGCGGAGGACGAGGTGGGGCCGCCATCGGAGGACACACCGGGGCGAGACGATTTCTTCGGTCACGGGCGCATCAACGCGCGGCGCTCGCTCGAGGCACTTGAGCTCGACCCGTCGCTCATCGGCTACTCGTGTACGCCCGCGGTGCCCAATTCGTCGGGTTCCTCCGCGCGGATCACAGCTCGCGGCAGCGTGGCGGTTGCGGCCGATGACCTGGTCCTCAGCGCTGAGGGGCTGCCGGCATCGACGTTCGGCTTCTTCCTCATGGGCGAGGGAGCCGACGTGATCGTCCCGATCAACTCCGTTGGCAACCTCTGCATCGTCGGTGGCCGACTCCTCCGCGTGGCACCACCGATCCTGAACAGTGGATCGACGGGGGCCTTCGAATTTGCTGCAGGGACGCTCAGCGTCCCCAGCCTCGGCGCGATCCAGCCCGGCGAGACCTGGGGTTTCCAGGCGTGGTTCCGGGACGGAGCCATGTCCAGCAACCTCTCCGACTCACTGCGAGTCACTTTCCGATGATCAAAGTCCCCGAGCGGCGCTGAGCGCGTCCCGACTCGGCCACGCGTCCCTGGTGGTCGTTGGGAATCGGGTACGGTTTAGCCGCGAGTTCATCCCATGCTCTTTTCTATCTGCGTCACCCTTTCCGCAGCCGCTCAAGTGGCGCAGCCGTGGCTTCCCACCGCGGCATCTAGCGGCGTATCCGGCGAGCTGGTGCGGGTCTTGGTCGTGGACCTTGACGACATGGGCTACGACCTCCTGCGGGCGACGCCCACCCCGACCCTCGACTGGCTCGAGGCCAACGGTCGATTCTTCACGCAGTTCACAACCTCGCCGGTGTGCGCCCCTACGCGTGCGATGGTCAACATGGGGGCCTTCCCGTCCCACCCGGACCTATTGATGGGTTCGAACCCGTCGTTCCAGAATCAGTTCTCGATGCCCATCGGTCCGCTGGAGCCGTTGGCCGCGGCGATCAGCGCGGCTGGGTACACCACCGCCAAAGTGGGCAAATGGCACCTCGCGTCGGAATCTGATCCGACCCACCCGAATCGCTGCGGCTGGCAGCACTACCTTGGCGCGCCGGGCAACATCAACGAGGGCTCGCCCGACAAGACCTACTTCAACTACAACAAGTGGATCAACGGGGTCGGCACGCGGGTAGCAGACCGGTACCTCACGACGGACGAAACCGACGACACGGTCGCGCTCCTGCAGGCGCGCGTGGATCTCGTCTACCTGAGCTACCATGCGCCCCACACGCCGGTCCATGTTCCCCCACCTGAGCTGCACACGATCACGGGGACCGGGACGGACTTGAACAAGACGCGAGCGATGCTCTCCGCCTGCGACACGGAGCTCGCGAGGGTGCTCGCGGAAGCTTTCGCCGGCGGCTATCACGTGATCGTGTTCGGCGACAACGGCACCGCCTCGGGAATCGGGGGCGGCAAGGGCTCCTTGGCGGAGAACGGAATCATCAATCCGTTCTGGGCCATGGGGCCCACGTTCGTTCCTGGAGTAGACGAAACGCGGGTGACCGCGGCGGACCTTTACGACACCATTGGCGAGCTCTTCGGTGTCGACGTCAGCGCGCCCACCCGGGGCCCGCACTCGAAGTCGTTCCTCCCGTCCCTTCGCGGAATGCCCAACTACCGGCGCTGGACCTACAGCGAACGCTTCGGCGGCCTAGGCGTAGATCCCCGGGGCGGGCAGTTCCCTTGGCGACGCGCGCTGCGCGGTGAGCGGTTCAAGCTGGTTCGCAACGGCTCTTCTGCGAGCGATCAGCTCTTCGATTTGATCGCAGACCCGAGCGAAAGCCTCAACCTACTGGGAGCTCCCACCCTGAGCGTCCCAGCGGAGCGTGCCTACGAGTATTTCCAATCCGTCATGGACCGGCTTTAGCCCCTTTCGGGCGCAACGAACTCCCAGCCCCAGGGAGAGCTCCCTTGAAATCCCAATGACCGCGTAGACCGGGGAGCGATCGAGCCCTGTAGTCGAGCATTCTGCTCCCCGCTGCTCCCATCCCTCGCACCTGCCATCCAACGACATGCGTCTTCGCACCACAGCACTCACGGGGCTTCCCCTCCTGCTTGCTCTGACCGGCTCCGCCCAGGCCCAGCTTGGCGTTAGCTACTGTTCCTCCAACCCCAACTCGACGGGTGTGGCCGCCGAGCTGGCCGTCACGGGCAGCCCCCGCGTAGAGGACAACCTGCTCCGCATCGACGCGAGCGGGCTTCCGCGATTCTCCTTCGGCTTCTTCCTCGTCAGCCAAGACCCGGGAGCGACCAACATGCCCGGTGGTAGCGCCGGCGTCCTCTGCCTCGGCGGCAGCGTTGGCCGCTACAACCAGAACATTCTCCAGGCGAGCACCAGCGGCCAGGTCGACCTGAGCTTCGACCTCGGGACGATCCCGCACCCGACCCAGGGCTACGCGGCGGAGAGCGGCGACACGCTGTACTTTCAGTATTGGTTTAGGGACAGCTCGCCGTCGGGCACGCCAACGTCGAACTTCAGCTCAGGCGTTCGCGTGGACTTCGCGTGCGACTCAGTGGACTTTGCGACGGGTACGGTGCTGCATCCCCTTCCCTGGACTCGCAACGTACCCGTCTCAGCGGACTTCAATGGCGACGGCCGGCTAGACCTTGCGGCGGTCGCGCGGAGCACCAACGAGCTGGCGGTCGCACTCCAAGGGCCCTCGGGGACCTTCGGCGCACCGATTCTCTCAGCGGGAACGTTGGCGACCATGGGCGACATCGCAGCCGCTGACGTGGACTTGGACGGGGACCAGGACCTCTTCGTCATAGGTGGGTCCACCATGTACGTCTTCCTGAACGACGGAGCCGGCCGCTTCACCGAGCACGCGAGCATTTCGATTTCGACCAATGGGTGGAAGGTGAAGGCCGTGGACCTTGACCTCGATGGATGGCCTGACGCCGTGATCAATCGTGGGTCTGGGTTGGTGTCGACTGTCTTCATGGGCCCAGGTGGTGTGCCGGTGCTCAGTGGTCAGGCGCAAAGCGGCATCGACGTGAGCAAGGTGTTCGTGGGCGACTTGGACGGCGACTCTTTGGAAGACCTGTTCGTCACCTCTACGAGCGGCAACCAGTTCGTTTGGCTGAAGAACCTTGGCAACCGCTTCTTCGCGACGATGTCGAACCTCCCGACCCTTCCGGGCTTTGGCTTGAGCGGACAAACGTTGGATCTAGACGGGGATGGCGACCTTGACGTTTGGTACTGGCGTCGACTCTCAGCATTGGA
This sequence comes from uncultured bacterium, assembly GCA_938030175.1. GTDB lineage: Bacteria > Planctomycetota > UBA1135 > UBA1135 > Saltatorellus. Next base: position 7,770 of record CALHGQ010000088.1, read on the forward strand.
GGGGTCGCTGATCAACGACGGCGGAGGCAACTTCACCCTAGGGCCAGGCCTCGGGCTCTCCGTTGAGATCCAAGGCATCGCAGCAGGGGATCTTGATTCGGATGGCGATGACGACCTCCTCTACCTCGACTTCACCGACTATGACGAGCTGACCGTCGCCCTTCAGGGACCGGCCGGCACGTTCTCAGAGTTGCCGCCGGTGGACCTACCCTTCTCCTCGCGCTACTGGACGCTGGGCGACTTCAACGCGGACGGGAATCCTGACTTCGCGGGACAGGAAAGCACGCTCTACTCGGCGGGTTTCTCGGTGCTGCTGAACAACGGAAGCGCAGACTTCACCCCCACCCCTCCCCCGACGATCGCTGGCGAGTTCACGGCCCCGATCGCGGCGGACTGGAATGGAGACGGTCGCGAGGACGTCATCTACAACGACGCAAACGGCCTCCGAGTCATCGAGAACAACGGATCCATCCAGGTCGCGGACACTCCCATTCCTGGCGCCAGTGATCCGTCCCTCGGCTCCGTTCTGGCGGCTGTCGACCTCAACGGTGACGGGGCGCTTGACTTGATCAGTCGACGCTTCGGTGGGCTGCGTCCGCTGATTGCGGACGCAGCGGGCTCCGTGACAGTGATGCCCTCCATCCCCATCCCTGGCAACGTGCAGGACTTCGCCTTCGCAGACTTCACCGGCGACGGGCTCATCGACACCGCTAACCTCTACGAGGCCAACGGTAGCTACCGCGTTCAGATACGCCGAAGTCTCGGTGACGGGACGTTCGCGCTTCACAGTACGAGCCAGCTCGC
>CALHGQ010000089.1 GCA_938030175.1 uncultured bacterium
CCCCGGCCAGCCGCGGATCGATGCCCCCGCCCTCAAAAAGTTCCGCCACTACGTCGGCCTCTCGAAGAGCCTTGCACGCCTCGACAAGCTTCTGGCGAAGTGGGAGTTCGGGACGATGCGCGAAGTGATCGAAGGCCAGGCCGTCGGTAAGAAAGCCAGCTAGCGCGGCCCCCAGGCCCGCTGGTTCGTCCAGCTAACCAGCAACCCCTTCGCCGTTCGAGTAAGGGCTCCGCGGCACTCCTTGGGACCGCCCGGCTCCCCCCGATCGTGATGCTCGATCGCTGGGGGCTGATCACGGAAGCCCAACCGCAGAACCCAAGCGCAGAACCCAACCGCTGGGTCCACCGACGGGATCGCCCAATGGGCGCTTCCGTCGGTGGGCCCGGCGCTTGGGTTCTGCGCTTGGGCTTGCTCTCGGGACTCGCGGCGGCCGCCGCGGCCGATCAGTTCGATCGAAGCGCGACGCCGCGGTCGCGTGCCGCGATCGCCTTCATGATCCCTTGCATCGCCGTGATCAAGTCTTCCTCGTAGTAGGCGGACGGGTGCAGCTCGGCGACTTCCTGAAGCTCGCTGAGGAGCGTCTGGAGATCCGCCAAACGGTCGTTGTAAGAGGACGCTCGCTTCAGCGCATCTTGCTTGTCGGTTTCCGTCTCGATCGCCGCCTCGGCGGTGTCCCTCTCGCGCGCGGCCTGGGCCTTTTCGGCCTCCAGCTCGATCGCGCTTAGACGCCGGAAGAGGGCGTCCGCGTAGAGGAGGCCAAGGTCCAGTGCGTCGACCTCCTTGCGGATGCGCTCCCTAGACTTCCAAAGCTCCCGCAGACGGGGGACGATGGTCACCAGCTGCGGTGCCCGGTCGACCGGGTAGTCCAAGAGCCGGTCCCTGAGATCGGCCACCGTCTGAAGGTAGATGGCTCGGGCGGAGCCGCCAGCCTGGGCGCGGCTCGCCTGGGCCAAGATCCTCTTGCTCTCCCTTGGTTCAGCCCCTTCCTCGATCATGATCTCCGCGAGCGCGAAGGCCGTTTCGGGGCGAGGGTCGATCGCCATGAGCGTCTGGTAGAACTCTTTGGAGTTCTCCCGATCGTTTTGCAGCTCGGCGATCTCGCCAGAGAGCTGCCAAAGATCGAGGTTGCCCGGCTCGAGTACCAGGTCACGCTCGAGCACAGACTCGGCGACGTCCGGGGCGATGGGGGCGAGGAACTCGATCCAGCGTCGCGTGCAGCCACGGCGGAGCTGATCCAGGGGTTTGCGCCCAGAGTCGAGATAGAGACGGTCGAGTACCTTGCCGCCGCGAATGCCACGCTCGCTGGAGGAGAGCGTCGGCTGGAGCTCGAGGTGGGTCAGGGCCACCATTGGGTCGAGCGGATACTGGCCCATCAGGTCCTCAAGGATGGCGAGGGCTTTGGCCTCTTTCAACTGGCCCCGCTGGGGGGCGCTCGTGCCGTCGCGGCCCCGAGCGATGGCGATCGTCTCCCGGAGGGCGAACAGCAGAGAGTCGATCACGACCTCCTTGAAGATGCCGGGGTCATTCAAGAGCGCGGCTTCCAGCTGTTCCACGGCGCCCGAGTACTGCTCGGCGCGAATCATCAGTAGACCAAGCGTTAGGCGACCCTCCGTTGCGGCGATACCGCCGGAGTTGACCACCGGAGCCAGTTCTAGAATGGCGTCGACGTTCTTGCCCTTACGCGCCAGTTCTCCGGCCCGGGCGAGTCGGATCTCGATGGGGTTCGCGATGAGCTCCTCCCCGAGGCTTTGGAGTCGGATGCGCCTCGCGCGGGCGACCTGGGGGTGTAGCGGCTCCGCCGGGTGCCTGCGCTCCGCGAGTCGTACCGCGATATCGTGGCCCGGGCCAAACCGGGGGTGCGCCTCGGTGAGTCGAGCTGCGTTGGCGGCGCTCTCTACGCGCTTGCCCGTCGCTTCGAGCACGCGGCCGTAAAGCCACTGGGTCCACAGAGTGCTTCCCGTGTCTGCGGCGATCTCCGTGATCCGGGGAATCACCCAGGGGCTCCACTCGACCCTGGAGGACATCAGGTACAGCACGATCGCATCGCGGGGATCCTTCGGGCTGCCGCCCACGCGACCACGCAGCAGCTTGCCTGCGTCACGGCTCGCGTCGGGACCGAACCATTCGGGGAGCGTGATCCGGGCATCCACCAGGCTGGCGGCCACCGTCGAAAGGAAGCCCCAGTCTGGGTCCCGGGGGGAGCGCTCGAGTCCCTCCGTCGCCGCGCGCGTGCCGCTCTGGAGCCGCTCGCCGAGAAGCGACAACGCTGCCTCTTGCTTGCGGTTCGGCTTGAAGTCGGATTCGAGCAGCCTGTCGACGAGGTCGGGGAGCTGCGTCCACTCCCGTTCGGCCACGGCCAGAACGATGGCGGTCATCTCCGGCGTACCGTCCCGCAGGTACGGCTCCGCGCGGAGGATCGACTCCTGGGCGGTGGAACGGCCCTGGGTGTCGAGCGTGAAGGCATCGATCAGCACGCGACGTCGGTAGAAGGCAGGGGTCCGCGTCTCGGGGCCCGTGTCGAGTACGTCGATGTTCTTGAGGGCGAGATCCAAGCGTCCGGACGACGCCAAGCGGTCGACGGCCATGAGCTGGGACTCAAGGATGCTCGCGGCCTCCTCTTCGGTCTCGGGCGTCGGGTGGCTGCGCATTTGTGCGGCCACCGGATCGAGCTCGTCGAGTCGCTCGGCTCCGATCAGGGCATCGAGCTTGAGCAGGAGGGCCTCCGAGCGCAGGCGCGGATCTTGCTCCAGTCCAGTCAGCTCACGGAGAGCCTTCTTGTACTGGGTGCCGTCCACGAGCAGCCTTGCGCGCAGGAGCTTGAGCTCTGGGGGAGCCGTCGCGTCCGCAAGGCCCACGAGCGCTTCGCCGGCCCGGGCTGGGTCGTCGAGCGTCAGGTAGTAGCGGGCCACGGCGGCCTTGCCGAATCGGAGCGGTGCGGCTCGGATCGCCCGCACAAGCTCCTCGCCGTCGAGGCGACCGCCGTCGAGCTGGGACATGAAGCTCTCGACCTGGTCGTCGATGCCAGCCGCTTCGATGCGCTCGATGATCGCGTCCTTCGGTGCGCGGGTGCTCGTGTTGGCGAGCTTGGCGCGGATGATGATGTCGAGGGGCGGCACGAGGTTGCGATACTTCTCGCGGGCCGACTCCGCTGCGCGGATCGCGCCGTAGAGCTCACCAATCGCGAGCTCGTGGCCCGCGATCTGGGTCATCACCGACGGTCCGATGGACGCAGGGTTCAGCGCGCTGAACCCGCCTCGCTGGAGCTGGCCGATGAGATCATCGATCGTCTCTCCTCGGCCCTTCAGAAGCTCGTTGCCGGCTTCGTACCAGTCGGGGGCGAGCTCGGCGGTCCGGGTGGGGTCGAGGTTGAGCGCGTGGGAGTAAGCGTCCTCGATCTGCCGCCAGTTGATCTTCTTCTCTCGCTTCAATAGCTGAGCGAGGCGGACCCAGTCATCGCTGGATCGATTGGGCATCTTCTTGAGCGCTTCCCTCAGCATGAACCCTTCGTTGAGGTCGTCGCCGAGGTACGCATACGCGTCCGCGAGCCAGAACCAAGCGATGGACCGTGCGCCAAAGAAGGGCTCAGGGGAGTCGTCCTCCCTTGCGAATTTCTTCAGAGCGGCGATCTGCGCCGGCATGGTGGCGGCGAAGCTCATACTGGAGTTGCGCTTCTTCACGCGAGTCGCGTTCGCGATGCTCGGCACCACGCGGTAGAAACGCACCCAGTCGCTGCCCAGGTCTCCGCCGTAGTCGCGGAGCCCCTTGCTGGCCTGGGCCATGGCGCTGTACTCCTCGGCGCGGAAGAACACTTCTCCCGCGGAGCGGTAGAACTCAAGGGACCCGCCGAGCTTGTAGTCCCAGCTCTTCAGCACGCGCACGCCTTCGGAGACCCGGTTCGTGGCCAGGAGCTGCTCGAGGAACGCAGCGACTACGTCGGGGTCCCGGGCGATCTCGGGCAAGTTGCGCGCCGCTCGGTGGAGCTTGACCGCGAGCTCGATCTGGCCGGCTTGCTCCAGCAGTCGACCCAGGGACACGACGACTTCCGGTCGGATCAAGAAGTTGAGCGCGTTCGCGAAGTCGCCGCGCGCACGCTGGAAGTTCAGGCGCGCGGGGGTCAGGAGCCCGAGGATCGCACTCGACGTGGCCTCGCTCCCCCCGTAGAACGCCCGGCTCAGCTCGGTCAGGAGTGCGCCACGCTTGGGATCTTCTGGGGCGCGCGCCGCGAGCTCCGAGATGACCTTGTGGATGCGCTTGGTATCGCTGCTCGCAAGGCTGGACCCGGCCTCGGAGATGGCGCCTTGGAGCCCGACGTCCGCCGACTCGACTTCGAGCTGCGCCCTCAGGGCCCAACCTTCGCCAAAGTCAGACCCAGCGGGGGTCAGGGTTCGGACGCGCGAAAGCGCCGACTCGCGCTGGTCGTCCAAGGACATCAGGTTGATGATCTCGAGCTCCAAGTCCCTGTCGGGCTCGGCAGCCGTCGACTGCAGGATCTCAAGGTCAGCCCGCGCTTCGGAAAAGAGGCTCAGGTCGCGATAGATCTCTGCTCGCGTCTTCCGAAGCCGCGCCTCGAGTTCGAGGTCTTCACGGACGCGTGGGTCCTCGAGTGCCCTGGCCAAACGCTCGACCGCGGCGTCGCGGTCGAAGGCTGGACCTTCGCTTTCACGCCGGATCTCCGCCAGGATCTCGTCGGGATCCATGGGCTTCCGGTTGAGGACGGCCGTCACTCCGACGCCGCCGGCGGCGATCGCCAAGAACAGTGCTGTTGCTGTGGTCCACTTCATAGGGCTTATGACTTGAGGTTACGACCTGGCGCCTCGTTCTGGAGCTTCGGCTTGTGTCAAATCCGTGACCCTTGGCTGGGGCGTGGGGGCGCCTAGCGGGACGGTGAAATCGACGTGGAGTAAATCGTACTTACGCATCTTGTTGAACAGCGTGGAACGGTTGATTTCGAGCTCCTTGGCCGCTTGGTCCCGCCGGCCTCCGTTGCGTCGAAGGGCCCCTTCGATGAGGAGCTTCTCAGGTCCTGCGAGGGCTTCCTTGAGGGACACCGCACCACCTGTGATCGCTTCCAGCCATTGCAGGCCCGCGGCGAGGGACGAGGGGTCCACGTTCGCCGGAGCCCCTGACAGTGACCCAGCCAAGAGGGTTCCGGGGTTAGCGCTGGTCCCGGCCTGGTGGGCGCCTTGGTTTCGATGGCCAGCGTCGAGCTCCAGGGACGCAAGGTCGCTGGCGCCTAGCTTGCGCGTCGATGACCCTCCTTCGGGGTCTGCGGCCAAGAGCACCGCGCGCTCAAGCGCATGTTCGAGTTGGCGGACGTTGCCGGGCCAGGAGCCGCGGGCGAGGACCCCGAGGGCGCCAGGGGACAGCCCCTTGATCTTCTTGCCGTACTCCTTGGCGAAGCGCGCGACGAAGGCATCGGCCAGTGGCGCCAGGTCGCTGGGGCGCTCACGCAGGGGCGGGATGCTCACCTCGACGACTTTGAGTCGCCAGTACAGATCTTCGCGAAACGATCCGTCCGCGACGCGCTCGGGGAGTGACGCGTTGGTGGCTGCGACGATGCGAACGTCGGTGGAGCGCGTCTTCGATTCACCGACGCGTTCGAAGAGTCGGTCCTGCACGATCCGCAGGAGCTTGACCTGGAGGTCGAGGGGGGCGCTGTCGATTTCGTCGAGGAAGATCGTGCCGCCGTCGGCAGCTTCGAAGCGTCCCGGTCGGTCGCTCGTTGCGCCCGTAAAGGATCCTTTCGCGTGTCCGAAGAGTTCGGCCTCCAGGAGCCCACCCGGAAGCGCACCGCAGTTCACTTCGACGTAGGGCCCGTGCTTGCGATCGGAGGCCTGGTGGAGCGTGCGGGCGAGCAGCGACTTGCCCGTTCCGGTCTCGCCGAGCAGAAGCACGGTCGCCCGCGTCTCTGCCACCGACTCCATGACGCTCAGCACGGCGCGGAGGTTGGCGTCGCGGGTGACGAGGTTGCCGAACGAGTACCGGCCTTCGAGCTGGGCGCGGAGTGACTCGTTCTCGTTGGTGAGGCTGCGCGCCTCCAGGGCGCGTGCTACGCCGATCGCAAGGTCGCTCTCGGTGGGGGAGTCAGGGACGGCCTGCAGGCCTTGGGCCTCGGCGCGGTCCGTTTCGCCGATGAGCACGACGGAGGGCTGCCCTTGCACGCTGCCGAGGGCTGCGATGTCGTCGTCGTCCACTTGGCCGGCAGGCACGACGATGATGTCGTACTTGTCGCGGCCGTCGAGGAGCTCGGCGAGGCCTTCGCCGCCGCTGTGATGTCGACTCGCTGCAGCACGGCTGCTGAGCTGCACCGCCGTCCGCCGTCCTCGCTGGACGTCCTCGTCGATGACGAGCGCACGGCACCCGCGTAGCGGAGACGAGCCAGCTTCCCGGCGCGGATACGGTCGGGGCGCGAACGACTGCTCGGGGCCGATGCTGAGTTCGGGCGGAGACTCGACCTCCTGGGCGGGACTTTCGGAGCGCTCCTCCAGCGCTCTGGCGATACGCCCTGCCTCGGGATCGCTCCCTTGTCCTGTTTCATCGACGGCCATGTCCACGTTCTTCGACGTGTCGAGCCGCTTCCTTTACGTGTATGCGGGCGCTTCCCGCGCTATGGCTGTGCTTCGATGGACACCGCAGTTAGGGACGGACCCCAAGGGCAGCGCGCTAGTCTGCGCCAGGCAGCTCGAAGAGGAACGTCGCCGAGCCGTCTTCGTTGCGCATCAAGCACATGTCGCCGCCCTGTCCGACGGCGATGGCACCCGCCGCCGCGAGCGCGTTGGGGCCGATTTGCGGAAGAATTTTCCGTAGTGCGTAGGGCGTGAGGATCTGATCGGGGTGCAGGTCGGAGAGGGGCCCCGGGGGGAACTGGATCTCCGTGACGATCAGCTCGCCGACCCGTCCCTCGACGGTGATGCGTACGACGTCCCCCGAGCCTGCGCACGCGACAGCGGTGTGCAGCAGGGCGTCGATGGCGGCGGCAACGAGCGCCTTGTCGGCGACCGTTTCCGTGCGGTTTCCACGCTTGCGGAAAAGAATTCGGGGTGCGTTCGGCGTGGAGCCGGCGATCGCACCGAGGGCTTCCTCCACGAGGGTCGCGACGTCGAACTCCTGGAGCCCCTTCGGCGGGGGAGAGGCCACAAAGCCCATGGTGCGCGTGAACTGCCGTAGCCGCGAGAGCTCCCCTTCGAGCCCCACATGGGCGTGGTGTGCGCGGGCCTGGAGGTCCAATGCCTGGACCAAGTCGGCCAGGTCGGCGACCTGGTTCTTGAGCCATCCGGGGCGCTGCGGCTCGGCGCTGACGGTGTCGGCGGCGACCTCTACTTCGTCCGCCTCGTCAGCCTCGTCCGGGGCAGCCTCGACCGCAGGCTCCGGGGCTTCCATGGTGGGGAGCGGCTGACTGAAGAACGCGTTGATCTCTTCCTCGGTCAGAAGCGGTTCGTTCGGGTCGAGCTCGAGTGTCCCTTGGGGGTGCGCTGGTTCGATGGGCGGGGCGCCTGCATCACCCTGACCTTCGTCCTGCTGGTGAGGACGCGGACCCAGCGCGGGGCTCGTCAGGAACGCCGTGCGCGGAGCGAACGAGGGAATCCGTCGGAACCGCTCGAACGCGCGTGCGGAGAGCGTCCCGCCTTGGCTCGTCGGTGGGGTTTCGCTGCGCGGGTCCCCGTGGACGGTCGCGCGGGATGGGGCGCTAGATTCAAGCTGGGAGCCGCCATGGGGAACCGGCGCAGGAGCGCCCGTAGGCGCACTCAGAAGGGCGTTGCGTGGGATTCCGGCGTCCCCCTGCCATCGTCCTTTCGCGCGCGGTTCCGTCCTGCCGGAGTGTGGGATTGGATCCGCTGACGTCCTCTTCGACGTCCTCTCCGCCGGGCCTCCGGGGAGAGCGCCATCGGCCGAAACATCGGTCCGCGGCGGGTGGCTGCGCTGGCTGTCGATTGGTGAATTCAAAATGGCCTCAATGGCGAATAGGTCCAAGGAGCCCCTCGGCGGGCCGGAGCGGGCCCTCGAGGGATCCCCACGGTAGCGAGGGGCCGTGAAACTGCTGTCCTTCCCGCTCGAATCGGCGTGGGGTGAGACACCCTTCTGGCGATCGGTCTCAGGATCGTCTCCGGGGCCGTCGCTGGAACCCCCCATGCGACGATCCCCGGGGCGGGGGAGAGCCTCGTCGCCACCAGCATCCTGGTCGGCTCCGTTCTCCTCCCCGAGTCCTTCTCCTTCCCCCCCGTCCATCCGCCCAGTTTAGGCACCCCGATGAGTCAAATTCCCGTACCGATCCCTAAGTTCGGGACGGCCTCCGGCCTCCGGAATGAGGACGTCTCCACCTCAGCTCCCCCCGATCGGTGCGCGGCGGGCGGGTGCCAAGTGGGTCAACTGCGGGCAATGAGCCCGCATTTGTCCTACCGGACGGAGCCCCAAACGTAAGAATCGCGGTCGTCGTCCCCTTCAGTCGCCGCCGAAATGAGCCGAAAGTCCCCATCGGCGGCCACCTTGCCGTGCCCATGCCAGACCACGAGATGCCCCCACCGAAGGGCCGTCCAGAGGACGGTCCGGAGAAGAGCCGCGGCCCAGCCGCTCGGCCCGAGAGCGCTGCCGTAGCCGTTACGCCCGACGGCCAGCACCCCGCCAGACCTATGGTGGACATTTCTCTGGTGATCCCCGTCTTCGACGAGGAGGAGAACCTCCCCGTGCTGCACCGCGAGATCGTGGAGCACGTCGGCGGCATGGGACGCTCCTGGGAAGTCATCTACGTGGATGATCGGAGCCTCGACAGCTCCTTCGAGGTCCTTCTCGGCCTGCGCGAGCAGGACGAGCACGTGCGCATCGTTCGCTTCCGGCGCAACTTCGGCCAAACGCCGGCCATGTCCGCTGGCTTCGAGCACAGCCTCGGCCGCGTGGTCGTGACCCTCGATGCGGATCTCCAGAACGATCCGAAGGACATCCCTGCCCTCGTGGCGAAGCTCGACGAGGGCTACGACATCGTGGTCGGCTGGCGCAAGAACCGCCAGGACGGCCTCGTTCTGCGCAAGGTGCCCTCGAAGATCGCTAACCGGCTCATCGCGCGCATCTCGGGCGCCACGGTCCACGACACCGGATGCACGCTCAAGGCCTTCCGCCGCGAGCTGATCGACAACCTCGCGATCTACGGCGAGCAGCATCGCTTCCTCCCGGTGCTGTCCCTTGCGAGCGGAGCGCGCATCGCCGAGCTCGTGGTCAATCACCGCCCAAGGATCCATGGCGTCAGCAAGTACGGGATCGGACGCGCGGCGCGCGTGGCCCTCGACCTCTTGACGATGAAGATGCTCAGCTCGTTCGCAAAGAGCCCGCTGCCGTACTTCACGATGCTCTCGCTGCCCTTCGTCGCGATCCCCATCCTCTACTTCGCCGTCGGCTTCCTCGGGCCAGACTCCTTGTCGTTTACGACCCGATGGGCCCAGGCGGTGATCGTGACCCTCGGCCTCACGTCGATGGCGGGGGTCTACTTCCTCTTGCTTGGGCTCCTGGCGGAGCTCGTGGTCAAGCTCAACATGCGGAGCGATCGGCCGATGACGAGCCCTCACCCCTCCCAGCGGAGACCGTCGGAGTCCGGCGGCTCGTCCATGCCCTTCGGTCCGAAGGAGGCGTCGCTGTGAAAGGTGAAGCTTTGAAAGGGGAGCTGGAAACCCCCAACCCGGCACCGCTCACGGTGACTCCCACGGATCCGACCGGTGAGGAGCGCCTGCTGCCCGTGCCCGACATCACGATCGTCTTTCCGGTGCAGACCCACAAGGCGGAGATCGAGCAGGTGCTCGATGCCCTCGGTGGCGGTCTTGAGGCCCTCGGGTTTACCTGGGAGTGCATCCTGGTGTTCGACGGCATCAAGGGCGACCTGTGGCGGCGCGCGACGGAGATCCAGGCGCGCACGCGTGACCAGGTGCGAACCATCGCGCTGCACAAGCCCTTCGGCGAAACGGTCTGTCTCTCGAGTGCCTTCGAGCATTCCCGCGGTGGGCTCATTCTCACCACGCCCGCCTACGTCCAGATCGACCCGCAGGATCTCTCCAAGCTCTTTGCCGCGGTCGATGACGGGGCCGACTTCGTCGCATCGTGGCGCATGCCGCGCATCGACTCGAAGCTCAACCAGTTCCAGTCCTTCGCCTTCAACTGGGTGGTGCGCAAGGTCGTTGGAGCCACGTTCCACGACCTCAATAGCACGCTCCGAATCATGCGTCGCGAGGTGCTGGAACAGGTGACAATCTACGGCAACATGTATCGCTACCTGCCCGCGGTGGCCTACCGCCAAGGCTTCCGCGTCGACGAGGTCAAGGTCCGTCACCTCTCGGAGTGGGGCGGCGCCAGCGTCTTTGGCCTCGGCCTCTACTTACGCCGCGCACTTGACGTGCTCGGGCTGATGTTCCTCGCGCGGTTTACGCACAAGCCGCTGCGATTCTTTGGAACGCTGGGGGGCATCTTCTTGCTCCTCGGGTTCCTTCTTTCTGGCTCGCAGATCGCCCGATGGGCGTTCGCGAGCGGCGACTACGGTCTCTTCCAACGTCCCTTCTTCCTGATTGGCGTCCTCCTCGGAGTACTCGGCGCTCAGATCATCGGGTTCGGGCTCGTGGGCGAGATCATTGTCTTTACCCAGGCGAAGAACGTTCGCGAGTACCGCATCGAGCGGATCTACGAGTGACGTGAGCGACGCAATTCCCCCCAGCGCTGCCACCTTCATTGCCGCACCCAGAGACTTTCTCCTCGCCGAGAAACGATAGATGTCCGACACCACCGCATCCACCATGCAACCCCCCGCTAGTCAAACTGCTCTAACCTCCGAGGGCCCACAGCCCACGGCTCCTGAGCAAGGTGTCTCTATCCGCCGAGCCACGCCGGAGGACCGGGAGGCCTGGGACGCTTTCGTAGACGCTTGCCCCAAGGCAACGTTCTTTCACCTGACCGGCTGGTCGCGGGCCGTTTGTGAGGAGTTCCGCCACGAGGATCGCAGCTGGGTCGCCCTTGACGGGGACCGAATCGTGGGCGTGTTGCCGATCATCTGCTGCAAGGGATTGCGCGGGGGCCGGGCGCTGATCTCGGCGGCCTACGGGGTCTATGGGGGGCCCGTCGGTGAAAGCCAGTCCATCGAACACCAGCTGTTCCGTGCGGCGGAGGCCGACGCGGTGTCGCTGAAGGCGGGGCGGCTCGAGCTCCGTTGCATGGAGGACCCAGGCCTCGACCTGCCCAAGGCAGACCTCCACGCCACGTTCATCAAGGACCTGCCGGAGACCCCCGAGGACGTTCTGAAGGGAATGCCGAAGAAGGCCCGTGCGGACGCGCGGAAGGCGCGCAAGAACCATGAACTCGTCCTCCAGGAAGGGCGCTGGTTTGTGGCTGACCTCGTGCGGCTCTTCCACAACAACAAGCGCTCGCTGGGATCGCCCGCGCTACCAGCCACGTTCTTTACGCGGCTGCTCGAGATCTTCGGTGACCGCGCGACGGTGCACGTCGTCAAGCGCGACGGCGAGCCGCTCTCCGCGGTGATGTCGTTCCTCTTCCGCGACCAGGTGCTCGCCTATTACTCGGGCACCGCGGAAGGTGTCGATCGCAGCTACAAGGCCAGCTGCTTCATGTACATGGCGCTTCAGGAGTGGGCCGTGGAGGCGGGGTACCGCGTCTTCGACTTCGGCCGGAGCCGCAAGGAGTCCGGGCCGTTCTCGTTCAAGGTCCACCAGGGCTTCGAGGCGCGCGACCTGCACTATTCGTTCCGCCTCGTCAAGGACGCGGGACTTCCGACGCTCAACCCGTCGAATCCGAAGACGAAGATCCTGCAGGACACGTGGAAGCGGTTGCCACTGGCGGTAACGACGCGGCTCTCCGGGCGCGCGGCTCGCTATCTGCCCTGATGGTTGTTTGAATACGGGGGTCTGTCTCGCGTACCGTTGTCTCCACGGACCTCGCCTTGCAACCTCCTGTCAGCCAACCTGCCACCCCATCTGCTGCCGGCCCATCCGCTTCGAGTCCAGGCTCTAGCGCGGACGTGGGGCAGGTCTGGTCCCTCGACGCATCGGGGCTCGATCCTGTACGCCTCGGCGGTGAAGCGGGCGTGCGCGCCCTGCAGGGGTTGTTTGATGCGCTGATCGAGGCGCTGGATCTACATCCGATCGCGGCGCCGATCTGGCACCTGTTCGGCGGCGAGCACGCGGGGGTGACGGGCATCGTCGCCCTGAGTGAGTCACACCTTGCGTGCCACAGCTTTCCGGAGCACGGGGGGATCACGCTCGACCTTTACACCTGCACGTCGCGCCCTGCGCCCGACTGGGAACAGCTCTTCAGGGAGCACCTCGGCGGGGCCGGGCCCGTGCGACTTGAGAAGCGCGTCTTCAAGCGCTCGCTCCGCTCACATCTAGGATCCGACTCATGAGTGCTTTCGGTGACGAGGCCGGGGCCGCCGCTCTCCAGGTCATGAGCTGCAGCCGCTGCGGCGCGGACGTCGAGATCACGTCGCCCGCGACCGTGACCGTAGCGTGCGAGCATTGCGGGACGCTGCTCTTGCGCGGGGACGTCGAGATGGAGTCCCTGGGCGAGGTCGCCCTCGCCGCGCCGCTCATCTCGCACTTCCAGCTCGGAACGGAAGGCCGCTACGGGGATCGCGCGTTCACGGTGCGCGGTCAGCTGCAGCTCGACCACGGTGCGGGCCTTTGGAACGAGTGGGCTGCGGAGACTGAGCAGGGGTGGATCTGGATCGCAGAGGCCCAGGGCGAGGTCCTTGTGTTCGAGGAGCAGGAACTGGCGCCCGACGCGCTCCCGGACCGCGACCAGCTCCCTGAGATCGACAAGAAGACGGGCAACATGATCCGGCTGCCGGGACGCAGTCGAAGCAAAGGACGCTGGCGCGCCGGCGATAGCGTGCCGATTGCGAACGCCGTCTGGAAGGTCGCGGAAATGGGCCGCGGGCGAGTGGTGGCTTGCCGCGGTGAGTTTCCGATCCAGATCGAGGTTGGAGTCCGCACGACCTATGTGGATCTCAGCCTTGGCAGCAGCAAGGTCGCCACCCTCGACTTCACCCGCCCGGGTCCCCCGGAGTTTCTCTCCGGGCGTCGTGTCTCGGTGTCGTCGCTGAAGCTTGATGCGTCCACCCTGCCGGATCATCGTCCAGATCGAGTCAAGGCAGTGCCCGTCAAGTGCATGAACTGCGGCGGCACGATCGAAGTACAGGACGCGGATCGCGCGCTGACCCTTGGCTGCGCCCACTGCGGTGCGGTGCTGACCCGCGAGCGTCAGACCGACGCTTACCGCGCGATCGAGGGCGAGCGCGAGCTGCGCAACAAGCCGCACATCCCCATCGGCTCGCGCGGCACGATCCGCGGAGAGGACGTGACCGTCCTTGGCTACTTGCGCCGGGGCGTTTTCGACGACGGCAAGCTCTGGCCATGGCACGAGTACCTGCTCCGCAATAGCGACGGCGCTTACCGCTGGCTGGTCGAGAGCGACGGGCACTGGACGTATTCCGCGGCCTCTACGCCCGGCGCGATCCAAACCGGTGGCGGCAAGGTCAAGTTCGGTGGCCATAGCTACAAGCACTTCAGCGGCGGTAAGGCGGTGGTGGACACCGTCTTGGGCGAGTTCTATTGGCAGGTGAAGGCCGGCGACACCGTTCGTACGGACGACTACGTCAACACGAAGACGTCCACGCTGGTGAGCCTGGAGGACGGACCGCTGGCGATCGCGGTGTCCGAGGCTGGGCACCTCCCGAAAGATGAACTTGAGGATGTCTTTCCAGCGGCGCGCCTTCCGAAGCCCAAGGGCGTCGGGATCGTGCAGCCGAACCCGGTCAAGATGGGGAGCCTCTGGAGGACCTTCGGGATCCTCGCGATGCTGCTGTTCGTTTCGTGCATCGCTGTGCGCGTTCACCACGCCAACGAGGTTGTCTTCACCGCGCAGTTCGGCCCTTCGGCCGACGTGGTGGACACGGAGAAGGTGGAGTTTTCCGAGACCTTCGAGATCGAGGCGGACAACGCGAACCTCCGCGTGACGATGGCGGTTCCCTCGATCAACCAAGGATACCTGGC
>CALHGQ010000090.1 GCA_938030175.1 uncultured bacterium
CTCCTGGTGGAAGACCGGCACGTCGAGGGCCTTGCCCAGGACCTTGAGCTGCTCGACGGCCGCCGGGCGCTTGATGTCCGCTGCCACCAGCATCGGGCGCTTGCCGTGGCGATCCCGGAGGTGCTTGGCGAGCTTCGAACAGGTCGTGGTCTTGCCCGCGCCCTGGAGGCCGGCCATTAGGATGATCGTCGGACCGTCCTTGGCCATCTCGAGGGTCGCGTCCTCCGGCCCCATGAGCTCGACGAGCTCCGCGTGGACCGCGTGGACGAACTGATCGGACGCCTCGACGCCCTTGAGGCGTTTGTCCCCAAGGGCCCGATCCTTGACCCGCTCCGCGAAATCCTTCGCCAGCTTGAAGTGGACGTCGGCCTCCAGCAGCGCCTGCCGAACGGCCTTCAGCCCCTCCTCAATGTTGGTGTCCGTGAGCTCCTTCTTGCCGCGGAAGAAGCCAAAGGACCCGGTCAATCGTTCTGTCAGCGTCTCGAACATGCCAAGAACGTAGCAGGTCCCCTATCCCCGTGAAACGCGCAGTAGGGGCTATCCGCGGCCCGAACTACTCCTTCGCGCGGCGGATCTCGGCGCCGATGCCCTGGAGCCGCTCCTCGATCGCTTCGTAGCCGCGGTCGATGTGGTAGACGCGGTGGATCTCGGTGGTGCCGCGCGCCACAAGGCCCGCCATCACCAGGGCCGCCGAGGCCCGCAGGTCCGAGGCCATCACCGGAGCGCCGGAGAGCTCGCTAGTGCCGCGAACCACCACGGCGGACTCCTGGCGGCGCACCTGACCGCCCAGGCGTTCTAGCTCGGGCACGTGCATCCAGCGGTCGGAGAAGATCCGCTCGGTGATGATCGAAAGGCCGTCCGCGAGGGTCATCAGCGCCATCCACTGGGCCTGAAGATCCGTGGGGAAGCCAGGGAAGGCATGGGTCGTCACGTCCGTGGAACGGGGCGGGCGCTCGCGGAGGTCGTTGGCATCGGTCTCGATCCAGTCTGGGCCGACCGAGAACGGAACGCGGGCCTCACGCATGCGGTCCAGCAGGGCCCCCAGGTGATTCGGTACGCAGCCCTCGACGCGGACTTTGCCGCCCGCCATGGCCCCAGCGAGCACGTACGTGCCCGCTTCGATCCGATCGGGAATGACCGGGTGCACCGCGCCGCCCAGCTCATCCACCCCTTCGATGGTCAGCATGGGCGAGCCCTGACCCTTGATCTTGGCTCCCATGGAGTTGAGGCAGTCGCAGAGATCGATGATCTCGGGCTCGCACGCTGCGTTCTCGATCACCGTGACCCCCCGGGCCAGGGTCGCGGCCATGGCCACGTTGGCGGTGCCGAGCACGCTCGGACCGTTGGCGGAGCCGAGGAAGATCCGGGCCCCTCGCAGGCCACCAGGGGGCGCCTCGGCGATCACATAGCCGTGCTCAACCCGCACCTTGGCCCCGAGGGCCCGCATGCCCTTCAGGTGCACGTCGATGGGCCGGACGCCAAAGGCGCAGCCGCCGGGGAGGCTGACCTCGACCTTGCCGAGGCGAGTGAGGAGCGGCCCGAGTACACAGACAGAGCCGCGCATCTTGCGCACGGCGTCCCAGGGGGCGCGGCCCTCGATGTCGCCCTCAGCGCATAGGTGGATCGTCCCGTCAGCGTCTTGCTCGGCGTCGGCGCCAAGCTCCCGAAGGATGCCCAGCATGGTCGTCACGTCCGCCAGCTGGGGCGCGCCGGTGATCTCCACCTTCTCTCGGCTCAGGAGCGAAGCGGCTAGGATTGGCAAAACGGCATTCTTAGACCCAGCCGTCCGGATCGTGCCCTCCAAGGGCTTCCCGCCCTCGATGATCAGTTTGTCCATACAGTTTCCCCCCTCGAAATAGCACGCCCAACAGGATGTCAGGCGCTGCGGTGGGCGCGGCCATCCGCGAACCGGTCCCCTCGGCCCCTCGCCTTGGGGGGTGGTTCACCGCCGCGCGGAGGGAGCGTACCGATGCGAGGACCCCGATTTCACGCGTCCTCTCCCGCAATCCGCCCGCTGGGGGAAATCGGGTGCCTTTCGCGCCATTTCCCACTGGGCTTGACCCCGGGCGGGTCCTCGGACTACTATTCCGCGCTTACAAGTAGGGAGGCGGAGTCTCTCGGAACACCGCGTTTCGCCCTCCTACTCCATTGACGCAGCCTGGGTGCTACGTCCAATAGCGCCACCAGTATTAGCCCCATCCCCGGGGCCACGCATTCGCGACAGACATGGAACAGAGCGACATCCGTTCGGACGAACAGGATCAAGACTTCATCGCAGGCGAGTCGAACGAGACTACCTCGGGCACGGGTTCTGACCCGGTACCGGAGCAGCCCGTGAGCACCTTCGTTCCTGATGCGCAGTCGCGGGGCCTTTCGGACGGCGATTCGACCCCGGCTCCTGCCCCCGCCCCCGCGGGCGAGCCGGCCGCCGCCGAGGAGTTCTCAGGCAGCGTCTCGTACGGCGGCAACGACGACGACGATGATGACGACGACGAGGACTACTCCACGAGCTACAGCTCGGGGGGGGACACCGGGTACTACTCGCCAGAGGAGCCCGAAGAAATCGTTGAAGAGCCTGAGCCGACGTTCGAGTTCGACATCGAGCGGGACGAGATCCCAAGCTTTGGCCAGCTCCTCGCCGTGCGCGCCCCGCTGTACGCCAACCAGCGCGCCCACGACGTTTTCTGCCGCACCATCGAAGCGATGGGCAAGACCGGCGACGAAGGTCGCCGTCGCGGCCTCGGCTTCTGGCTCCTCGGTCGCTACGAGGACGCCGCCTCCGCGCTGGAAAGCTACGGGGACGACGACGTCGCTAGCTACACCCGCGGACGCTCGCTGATCTCCCTCGGCCGTGCCGGCGAAGCCGTCACGATCTTCTCGCGCCTTGCCGATAAGTACAAAGAGGAGGCTCGCCCCCGGGGCGACATGCTCGACGCAAAGCTCGACGACGACCTGTCGAAGGGCGACGTCGAGGCCGCAGTGGCTGCCCTCGAGTCCGACCTCGGCACCTACGGCGAGATGCTCGCGGAGAGCGCGGAAGGTCGCTACCTCCGCGGTCGCGTTGCCGAGCTCTCCGGCGACTACCAAGAAGCCCTCGAGCAGTACCAGGCTGGCCGCGCGGCTGACCCGACCCACCGGCGCAACCTCTTCCGGCTTGCGTACCTCTCGGAGCGCACGGGTCAGGAAGCCCTCGCCCTCGATGCGTACGAGACGCTGGCGATGATGCTGCCCGTGGACCGCGCCGTGATGATCAACCTCGGCGTTCTCTACGAGGACATGGGCCGCGACTCTGAAGCCGCCTCCTGCTACGACACGATCACTCGTACGGACCCCACCGACCGCTTTGCGCGCCTCTACCTTGAGGACGCAAAGGCCGGTATGGAGATGTACTACGACGAGGATCTGGAGAAGAAAGAGGATCGCCTCAACCAGATCCTGCGCATCCCGATCACCGACTTCGAGCTGTCCGTTCGCGCACGCAACTGCCTGAACAAGATGGATATAATGACCCTGGGCGACCTGGTCAAGAAGACGGAGTCCGAGCTGCTCTCCTACAAAAACTTCGGCGAGACCTCACTCACCGAGATCAAGGAGATCCTCGCCAGCAAAGGCCTGCGACTCGGCATGGCCCGCGAAGAAGCCGTGGCCAGCATCGCCAAGGCTCGCAATGCCCAAGAGGGCCGCGACCTGGATCCGAACGATCCGCGCAACAAGCCAATCGGCGACCTCAAGCTTTCGATCCGTGCGCGACGCACGGTCGAGAACCTGGGCTGCCTCACCCTTGGCGACGTGACGCAGCACTCGGAAGAAGAGCTCCTCGGCATGCCGAACTTCGGCGTGACGTCGCTCCTTGAGCTGCGCAACCGCCTGGCGGAGTACAGCCTCGCACTGAAGGGCGAGGGCTAGCAGCCTGTGCCGAAGCGCTGAATCCGCCCACTAATGCCTCATAGGGACATACGTGTACGAATTCATTAGGGGCGAAGTCGCCGACCGAACCGGCACCGCCGTCATCATGGATGCCGGCGGTGTCGGTTTCGAATTGATCGCACCTCTCGGCGCCGCGTTCCCGGCGAAGGGCTCAAGCACCAAGGTCTTCACGCACCTCTCGGTGCGCGAGGACAACCAGACCCTCTACGGTTTCCCGAGGCGCGAAGACCGGGACCTCTTTCGGATCCTCTTGCGCGTGCGCGGCGTCGGCCCGTCCATGGCGCTGGCGATCCTGTCGGGACTGACGCCGGAGGAGCTGACGCGCGCGGTCGTCAGCGAGGACCTCAAGGCGCTGACGCGCATCAAGGGCGTGGGCAAGAAGACGGGCGAGCAGATCTTGCTCGACCTGCGCGACAAGGCGGGACTCCTAGCCGCAGTGGCGGGAGACGTCCAAGTCGCGGCGGCTGCGCCTGCCGCGGACCCAGCCGCCTCCACCAACGTGACCGACGCCATCACCGCGCTAGTCTCCATCGGCTACTCCGAAAAGGAGGCCGCAAAGAACGTGGAGAAGGCGTCGAAGGATGTCGGTGAGGAGGACCTTGAGGCCCTCGTTCGCGCCGCGATGCGCGCGTAGAAGTGCGCGGGCACAGCAGGATCCCCTACCGTGCCTGCGTACATAAGGTCAGGGAAGGGTGACTTCGATGCACTCTGATGTGCCCGACGTGCCGGCGCCAGTCCGGAACCAGGCCTGGTAGTAAGTCGTCGTCCCAAGCAAGGCGTTGGGCTCCGGCAGGCGAAAGGGTGCGCCGCCCGTACTGAGGCTGCCAGGTACCCGACGGATCGTTCCCGCCACGCACAGTCCTGAGGGTTGCACGACCGACGTGGCCTGATCGGCCTCCACGAGGATGTTCGTCGAGAGGGGGGCGCCATCCTGGATCAGGTAGATGTTCGGAACGCCGTCGATGCCTCCGTAGGTATCCAAGCCCACGAACGGGGAAGAGGTCCCGGCGCAAATCGATGAAGACGGAATCAGTTCGGGCGCCCACGTCACACGAATCTCTCCGTTGAGCGTCATCTCCGCTCGATTCGTTTGAATCCAGCTGAGGTCCATGGGAGTGCTCCCTGCGTAGAACGGATTCGTGAACGGGTCGGTCCAAAGGTTGAGGCTAGTCCACGGCCACTCAATACCGCAGGCCGGATTGAACGTTGACCCCGTCCAGATGAGTGAGTCCACATGGTCCAAGCGGATGGTCCCGGATTCACCGGGCATCAGGTTCCCCGCATCTTCAGCAAGAACGACGAGATCGTATCCGGCGCAGTCTCCAGCGGCGGGCGATGCGTAAAGCGGGATCTGGTAGCTCATGAACGCGGTGAAGGGCAGCTCGTTAGTCACCGTCAAGTCGAT
>CALHGQ010000091.1 GCA_938030175.1 uncultured bacterium
GCTGGGCCCGGAGGATGACGCCGCAGGTGACGCGACCGCGTAGCCGGAGAGCAAGGCAAGGACGAGGGCAGACGCCGCTACGGAGCGGCTGGCCGACGGGAGTGATCGGAGCATGGCGAGGCGACCCGGCGAGTGGGACGGCGAGAGATACTGGCGAGGCGGACACGGGGGGAGTCCCGAGTCCGCCTCTGATCCTAACGAAGACTAGACGTCATCGCGCTCAGCGGTCCCATGACGGGGCAACGCCTTACAGAGGCGATGCACACGGGACTGGGGCGTGACGCCAGGCGGTGAACCGCTAGTCCCTGCGTTCCACGACGAACCGGTAGCCCTCCAGCGGGTCGTCGCTCCAGAGGATCCCATCGCGGAACGGAGACATCTTCACGTGCATGGCCTCGTCAGCGAGCCCGAGCTCGATGAGCTCCGGTGGCCCTTCGAGGTCCAGCCAGAGGCTCCCGTCCTCGTCCGTGTCGCCAAGGTTGACGCCGTCAACGATCACGCTCGCACCAGGGTACGGACCCAGGGTCGCCATGTCGTAGACGATGACCCGGTTGCGCCAGCCAGCCTGAAGGGCGACCGTCAGCTCGCCGCCGCCGTTGCCGGGCTGAAAGATCGCTTCCGTCGCCTGATATCCTTCCGCCCGGCAGATGAACTGAGCGGTCCGATTCGAGGGCACTTCGACGGGCTCCAGAGCCCCGGTTGAGCCATGCCCAATCTCGACGATGTTCGTGCCCCTCAGCCACATGGCCTCCGTGCGATTCGCCCCATGGACCGGCTGGCCCGATGAAGCATCCACGAAGATGAGCTGCACGGTCACCGGGGCCGCCGTCGGGGTCACGGTGAAGGTCATGGGACCGGCGCTGCGGCTCAGAATCGCGGTTCGGGGCGTGATGTCGTACCCAACCTTGGGGTTGAGAGAGACCGACCAACCATCCTGTGGGACTGGGCCGATGGGCATGCGCCACATCCCTGGCCCAAGCTCAGGGGCTCGCTCGGGTGCGACCAATCTGAGGGTGTCGACGAGAGCGAAGTTCACGATGCCCCCTTCCCAGCCGGAGAGGTTCGCGTCGGGGACCGCCGATGCATCGACGATCGCGAACGAGTCTTGGTAGGGCCCGGCTAGAGCCGGCACCTCCACGGTCACCGTGCTGTCCGCGTCGACGTCGCACTCGCCCATGATCGGTGCGCCATTCGCATCCACCTGTCCGCTGGCCTCCCACCGGTAGATCCCCGGCGTCAGCAGGCCAAGTTCGGCCACTCCACCTGAGTCCCCAGGTCGCATGCGTGTGTAGCTGGGGGCGCCCGTGGAAGTGCTCGTCACGGTGATGAACGCCATGTCGCTCTCGCGTCCTGGTGCTCCCGTCTCGGTGACGAAGCGAATCGCCCCGCAGGTTTCGAAGCGCAAGGGAATGAGTTCCTCACCCGTGCCGCGGCCGTAGCCCACCTCAGCGGTAGCTCGCCTATGCCCGGCCAGGTCGCGGATCTCCAACGTCCAGGGGCCGGTATCGCCGATGGACCCGAAGGCGTTGCCAAAGCGCGCGAACACAATGGGGAGGTCCCCCTGTGCACTCCAGCGAAACTCGCCGCTGTAGGGCATGCGTGCAGGCGTTCCCGGTCCAAAGGCGACCGCGAAGTAGTCTTCGTTCGGATCGACATGTGCCCCCTCTAGAGCGAAGCGGTAGGTCGGCCCGACCATGGCGTAGACAACCTCTGGTTCCGCCAACGAGACTCGCCCAGGCGAGAGCGTCACGGGCTGCAGGTCATCGTCGCGGAGCAGACTCTTGAGGGCAACTGACGTCGTGCCAGCGGGGAGGTCACCTAGGACGACATCGCCGTTCGCGTCCGTGGCCACGATCAGGTCTCCTTCACTGGCACTGCGGGTCGGCGAGCCGTCATCGTCGAGTGGTGTCACTTGGATGAGGTAGTCGAATAGCGGCGCGGAGGAGAAAGCATCTTGGATCGTCAGTGCAGCCGCAACGCCAAGGGAAGCGGTCGCTGGTGTCCCCTCGGGGTCGGCAGCCGCAGCGGCGGGGGCAAGCTCTTCACGTCCGGGAGACCTTAGGTCGCTCGACTCAAGCCTCTCTTGGGGAGCTTTGACCTCGGGCATCGGTCGAGATGCGGTGGGGCTTTCTGCTCCGGCGATCTGGGTGGAGTCCAGGGTGAGGCCGTCCGGTCCTTCGATCCAGCTGAAGGCCCCCCAGGCGGCGAGAAGGGGAAGGCATGTGGCGAGCACGAGCTTGATGTTCATGGCACTGAAGAGAACCGCGGCCGCGGAGAGACCCGTGACCGCTGTGTTTGAGGCGGCCGCCGATGCGACCTGACTCGGGGGATTCGCCGCGGGCACGCTGCCCGTCAGCGCCATGGGAACAAGCAAGGCGGACCAGGCCGGTCGGTCGCCGTAGCGAACGTCCAGCCTCTGGCGCAGGGCCTCAAGACCCCGAGCGAGGTTCGACCGCACGGTGGAGGACTCAATCCCCAGCCGCTGCGCGATCTCACTCACCTCGAGCCCTTCGACGTAGCGCAGCGCGATACAGCGGCCTTGGGCCGCAGGAAGTTGACTGACTTCCTGCAGCACCACACGCATCGTGTCCATCGTCTCTAGCGACTGATCGGCCGCGGGGACCGGCTTCGATCGCTCGACCGCATGGGACCACTCGCGGTCCTTGCGGTGCCGCTTTTCGCGGGCGAGCCTAGTGGCCAGCCGCTTGACGGTCCCGCTCAGGAACGCGCGCAGGTCGCGCACCTCCTCCTTGGCCGCAGCCGCGACCCCGAAGGCGCCTTGGACCAGGTCCTCAGCATCATGGGCGTTCGGTACCAGCGCCCGAGCGAACGTCCTCAGCCAGGCCGAGTGCTCCAAGACGTCCTCGGGCGCCCAGGGCGGAGCCCCAGGGTCAGGCGTCTCGGGCTGAGGGATGTTCTTTGGGGGCATGTTCTTCATGGTTCACAGGGGACGTCCCAGTGAGCAAGGGATCCGCTGCAAAGAAACTGAAGAACCTGTCCCCAGTTCACTCTTTGGGCCACCAGCAGCCGGCGGTCGTTGGACCGTACGTGCCATAGGGGCCCAGGGGATCCCTGCTAAGCGCCGCCGCCGTTTCCTCTAGCCCTCGGCCGCGCTCATGGGACGCGCGGTCCGCGGTACGAGCCAGGTCGAAGGAGGCGGCGATACTCCACGCTTCGTTGAACGGGAAGTTTTCGCACTCGGTTCGCCTGAGAGCCGAGAAAGCCAACGACTCCGCGAGCTCGGGAGCGAAGTCTCGCATAGTCCACGCGATCAAGCCCTCGCTGTCCCCCAAGCTTTGACGCGGCGTGCTTTCCCAAAGCGTATGCCCCAGCCAGGTTCTAAGCGCCAACGGATCCGCCTCGCTGGCGATGGCCAGGAGGCTGACGGCGGCGTCACTGCGGCGCCGCGGGTCCGTCGCCTCTCCCGCTATCCGGTAGGCAGCATTGAGAAGCCTCTGCACTCTTCGTCGCGTCTTCTTAGCGTCAGCGGGCCCTGCGTTGCGCGCCAGGTAGAGCGCGACGAGCCCGAGGCTGTAGCCGGTGGAGTCGTACCTCCGAGCGAGCCCCTCGGCGGTAGCGGGATCCGTGCTGCTCAAGGCGTAGACAAACCTCTGCACGCGGGTTCGCGAACGGAAAGATCGGTAGCGCGGGACCGGGATCTTCTCTGCCTCGTGAAGCAGGCTGATCGCCCGGTCCGAAGACTCCGCTGCTAAGCGGATGGCTTGGGTCATCAGCCTCTCGTACCGGTCCTTCTTCTCGGCCCTTATCAGTTCGAGGCCTGCGTCGAGATCGAAGCGGCAAAGCGCATGGATGTATCCGTCGCTCAGGAATTTCGGCGTCTCGCCGGGGGCGACGATCGCGTTCGCCTTGGCCATGGCCTCGGCGGCCTCCTCGTCGAGGCCAGACTCCAGCAGCTTGACCGCGGCGTCCGCGTAGGTCGCGACTTGACGGTACGGCACGAGGGACGCAGCCTCGGCGATGTCTCGCCTTGCTTGTTCAATGGGTGTGAGCTTCTTCCCCGATGGACGATCCCGCTGAAGAATCGTGCGCAAGCCGTAGCCAAGCCGCGATCCCAGGAGGGAGCCCTGTGGAGGTTCCGTGGTGAAGGCCTCATAGTCCGACCGGGCCTGTTCGTCCGAAGGGTCAGCTGCCAGCCGTAGCTGGGCGCCGACGTACTCCCGCAGATTGGCCCCTTTCCTCAAGCCGGTCTCGTAGTAGACCCGGCACCCGCACGTCGACCGATCGTGGAAGTGTCGAGGTGTCACTGACTCGAACCACGCCGCTATCTCGGGCCTCTCCAGCCTTTCCAGCGCGGCGGCGAGATTGACTTCCGCCAGATCGAGCAGGCGCCAACGAAAGTCGATGTAGGACCCGTTGCGGATCGCCACTTCTAGGGAGCGGGCTCGAAGGTCCGATTCAAGGTCCTCCAGCGCCGTGCCCGTTGGGAGCGACTGTCGGACACGGCTGGTCGGAGTCTCATGTTCCGTGACGACGTCCGTCCAGGAATCACCCCCGCTGACGAGGGCCCAGTCGAACGCCCAGTCGAACGCCCCGTCAGGATGATGCACGACGAGCGGCTCGCGCAGCTCGCTGACGAAGGGCAGCCGAAACTCACCGCGATCGTTCGTGGTGACTGCCTGCCCCTGATCGCGCGTCCGCACTTCCGCGTCAGCCATCGGTTGTCCGCGCTGGTCGAGGAGTCGGCCGAAGAAGGGCCTGCGTGCTACCGCTGAAAGGCGAAGCTCGGCTCCGAGATCATTCGGTGTCAACCAGCCGCTCACACCCGGCTCGACCCCGTCACCGCTCCACCGGAGGGAGTACTCGCGTCCTGGATCAAGGGAATGGGTGAGCGCGAACTGCCCTTTGCCGTCGGTCTTCAGGGGCTGGACGAGTCTGACTTTTCTCGATGTGTCCAGGCGCCTAGCCCTACCGCCGGCGTTCCTCCAGCAGCCCCGACCGTGGAGGGTCAGTTCCACTCCGTCGAGTGGGCGTCCATCGGTGCCAACCAGCACCCCAGCGATGCTGGGGCGTTCCTTCTCACTGACTTGCGCGAGGGCATCGGATGGCGCGATCGCCTCGATGGCGAAAAAAGCCAGGGCCAGAGCGAGGGAACCTTGGGGCAGGGATGAGCTTAGACGCATGAAGGTCACGGTGGGCGGGACGTCGTGGATACCGACGTACGCGCTAGCCGGCCAGGACCTGGAGGTTTCAATGCAAAGTTCGAACTATGCCTAGCTCGCTACGGTGATCGATGTCTCGGTCTCGTCTGTGTGCTGGAGCATGGCGGCTAGCCCGTGAATGCGAATCTCCCGGCTACGCTCGATCTCTGGGGGAGGCCCGCTGACCTCGACGCGAACGCCGTCGGAGGTCCGTTCGACGGTGACGCTGACCATCCGTCCGCTTGCGACGTCGTCGTAGAACTGCCCCGCTGCGTTGCCTTGCTCGTTGAGGAACACGTGCCAGACGCGGTGAGTGTCGGGCTCGCTCGTGTGGAGTCGCGTTGGGCCCTCGAACACGATGGATCCTGCCCTCGCCAGCACAGGTGTCGTGCCGATGGGGGCGTCGAGCTTGGCTTCCTGCCCCAACACCGACTCTCCGCCTGGGAAGTGAAACCACCCACCGTTCGGAAGCGTGACGGTTCGGGAGACCGTGCCCTCCTGGACGATCGGGGCGACGAGCAGGTCCGATCCCAGGAGGAACGCATCGTCCTGGGTTCGCAGGCGCTCGTTGGTCGGTTCAGCAAAGAACAGAGGGCGGCAAACGGGCAGCCCCGAGCGATGCGCCTCCTCGAACAGCGCCACGAACGTAGGCAGCAGGCGCATGCGTCGCTCCAGCGCCGAACGCACCGCGTCGAGGGCGCGCGGTCCAAAGGACCACGGCTCCTTGCGGCACGTGCCTTGCTCGCCGTGGCCGCGGCAGAACGGCATGTAGGCGCCCAGCTCAAACCAGCGAATGAACAGTTCTTCGGTTGGGTCGTTGGAAAAGCCGCCAAGGTCTGGGCCGCTGAAGGGTCGGCCGGATAGCCCGAGGTTGAGCACCATGGGAATGGCCCACTGCAGGTCTTCCCAGCGCGCCATGTTGTCGCCGGTCCACGTTGCGATGGCGGCTTCCGCTGTGGTCCTGGCACCCTGCCTCCTGGTCTGCTTTGTGGCCCAGGGCGTCTTCCTACGCGGCGTTCGCGTCGCGGCTTCCAAGCACTGATGGCTACCCTCGAACTCCGCGGAATCGCGAAGCGCTATGAATCGGGCGCCGCCGCTTTGCACCCCATCGACCTGACCGTCGAAGACGGCGAGATGATGGTGCTTGTGGGACCGTCGGGCTGCGGCAAGTCCACGCTGCTACGCATCGTGGCTGGCTTGGTGGAGCCTACGGAAGGTGAGGTTCGCATCGCTGGCCAGTCGCTAGCGGATCTAGAACCCGGTGCCCGGGACGTGGCCTTGGTCTTTCAGAACTACGCGCTCTATCCCCACATGAGCGTGCGCAACAACTTGGCGTTCCCCCTGCGCATGCGGCGCATGCCACGCCGTGAAAGGCGTAGCCGCGTGGAGGAGGTCGCGGAGCGGCTGGGTCTGTCCGACTTGCTGGGGCGACGCCCGGCCCAGCTTTCGGGGGGCCAAATGCAGCGTGTCGCCCTGGGCCGCGCGCTCGTCCGTCGCCCCCGCGTCTTCCTCTTCGACGAATCCCTGTCGAATCTCGACGCGCGCCTGCGCAGCGACATGCGCGCCGAGATCCGCAAGCTCCACGCCGACCTCGGCGTGACGAGCCTCTACGTGACGCACGATCAGGCCGAGGCGATGACCCTGGGCCAGCGTGTTTGCGTCCTCGACCAGGGGAAGATCTCCCAGGTGGGCCCGCCCCTTGAGCTCCATCGAAGCCCAGCTACGCGCTTCGTGGCCGACTTCCTCGGGAGCCCGGCGATGAATCTCATGGAGCTGCCCGTGGATGGGGGACACGTCACGCTGTTCGGTCAGCGACTGGCCGTTCCGCCTGGCGCTTCCGACCGTGGACCTCTCACGCTTGGCCTTCGACCCCAGGAAGTCCGGACGGTGGCCCACGACGCAGGGGGCGCGCCCGCCCGCGTCACCGACCTTGAGAGGCACGGGTCCACGACGCTTTGCTTGCTGAGCCATGCCTCCGGTCAGTCCCTGCTCGCGGAGCTCCCCGGCGACGTGGACTACGCACTCGACGCTCAGGTCCACGTCGACTTGGGGACCACCCCGACCCACTGGTTCGCTGCGGACGGTCGCCGTATCGGCTAGGTAGCTGAATCCGCGTAGCATGCGTCCAACTCTGACGGGCTGCGTTTCCCCCAAGACCCTCGCGAGTCTAGGGGCGCCACACCGCTGCCGGTTCGCGGTGCAGTGACGCGCCGCCCGAGTGACTCTTAGCGGCGGCCTTTCTCGATGATCTGCATCGCGCCGTCGCGGAAGGTTCGCGCGTAGGCCTTCTCTTCGCTCAGCTTCTTGAGCTTGGGCATCAGCGCTCTCGCCCTGTTGCCCTGCTCGAGCAGCACCGCGACCGCGATCATGCGCTGGTCGAGGACCGGGGAGACTAGAGCCTTTTCCAGTGCCGGGTGGGCGGACACGCCGGCCAGCGCCAGCAGCGGAGCCGCGCGGTAGTCGCTCGCCAAAAACCGTCGACCGAGGACGTTGCTGAACTTCGGGCGGTCGTTGCGGCTGAAGGCCATGAGCGAGTGCAGAGCCAAGTAGTGCTCGGCTTGCCACGGCTTGGTCGGGCTCGTGTTCGCAAAGTGATCGACCAGCACCCTACGGGTGGTGTCCGTGCCCATCTTTTCGAGCAGCTTGATGGTCTGCAGCTCGGTGGCGTCGTTCTTGAGCGCGTCGGCCAAGGCGTTGGTGGCGAGCGTCCGCTTGAGCCACGGCTGCTCGCTCTCGCGGGTCAGGAGACCCCAGATGGGGCGAAGGACCGCGGAGTCGGTCTCTGTGCCGACGGCACCCACGGCCCACTTGAGCAGGTCGATGGACTTGACGTTCCACTCGATGAGCGTGAGACCTGCGGGCACGGAGATCGCAGGGTCCTCGCTGGACAGCGAGGTCACGAGCGTCGGCATCAGCACTTCGATCTGGCTGGGAAGCGTTTCACGGTCCCAGGCGGGCACCGCCGTCGCGAACTCAGGGTCAGCGTACGAGTCGCCCAGCTTTGTGATCCAGTGGGGGGCAAACTCCCAGTGTTGAATCGCCTCCTCCCCAAGCTCGGCAACGGAGGGCGCGTTGGGACCCCGGGGGTCGATGCTCGCGCTTGGAAGCTGAAGAACACCCTCCTCTGCATTCTTGAGGACGTTGAAGAGGCGCCACTCCTCTTGGGCCTCTGCGGACAGCGCGACCTCCTCGCCGTCCACCTCCATGGACGAAAGCGCTGGTGGCGCATCGTTGTCGTTGCCTGCAGCGAAGCGGCGGAGCGCCCAGTGGGCCGCCTCCCGCGTCGAGGGAGAGTCGGAGGTGATGTGGTCAGCGAGGCTAGGTGCCAGGTCCAGCAGGGGCCGCCCGACGCCGCCAATCGACCAAAGCGCCGACTCGACTTGCATGGGCTCGCCTGAAGCCAGCCATTCCACCATGCGCCCAGTCTCCTCCGCCGCATCGATGTCCACGGACGCATCCACGATCACTTGGGTCAGCGTGCCGTCCAGCCCCTCGGCTTCTTTGAGAATCACGGCTTCTACCTCCGCGGCGCTTGCGAAGGCCTTGCGCTCGCGGAAGGCGCGGAGCGTTGCCAAGGACATGGCGCGACCGTCTTCTTGCTGCGCCTTGAGGAGCATCATCTCGAGCGCGCCCGCCGGGTCCGCATACCCCTGAATCGCGTCGGCAAGGGCCTGTGTCAGCGGCTGCTTCTCCAGGTGCTGCGCAAGCGCCCGCTTTCCGGTCGGGTCGATCTTGAGCGCGATGCGCGCGGCGACGGATTCGGAGATCGCGACCCCTTTGAACTCACCCGTGGAGAGGACCTTCTTGATCGACTTCAGCATCGGCCGCCCGACGTAGATCACGGCTTCGGTGGCAGCCTGCGCGATTTCCGGGTCGGGATTCCCGACCTGCTTCATGAGGTGCACCCGCGCCTTGCTGGGGGTCTTGTTGGCGAACGTCTTGATCTCCTCAAGTGCCGCAGCTCGCTCTTCTGGATTATCGAACTTCGCGATCAGGTCGGAGCCCTTATCGGTCGCCACGGCCCAAGCGGAGGGTGCGGCGATTGGCCCAGCGATAGGCCCAGCGACAGGCCCAGCGACAGGCAGAGCGACAGGCACAGCGATAGGTCCAGCGACCGCACCAAGCGCTGTCGCGGGAATGGCCGCGGGGAGGGTGAGCAATGAAACAGCAACGGTCGCGCGGAGGGATTCCATGCCGAGTACGTTACCGCACTCCCAGGTCCGTGGCGAGCGCGCCCGGTGCCCGCCGTCCCGGGGTTGCCCGGTTAGCCTCACAATCGGGACAGAGTCGCGCGGTGCAGGCATTAGGCAAGGGGTCAACAGCGGGGTCTTGGACGGCCTAGGTGGGTAGACTCCGGTCATGCTCATTCCACTCATGGTGGCGGCGCTCAGTGCCCCCGCGGTCTATTCAACGTTGTGCCCGCAGGATTCCTCGGCGCTCCACCTCCCCGCGCGCTCAGAGACGATCGTCCCCGAGCGCATCGAGACCATGGACCGGAACGGCGAAGTGCCCGCGCGCAAGCTGGGTGGGCGCGCTCGCGAAGTGGAGGGCCTCCTGGTCTTCGACGGCGCCGACGATGGCAATCGCCAGGTCGATCCCCAGATTGCAGTGGGGGGCGACCACGTGCTCACGGCCACGAACGGCGGGCTCATTGTCTACGACAAGAAGGGGCAGTACGTCCTCGGCGTGCACCAGCGCGCGTTCAAGAACGGGATCGATCCCAAGCTCTTTTTCGATCGGCACAACGGCGTCTTTTGCTTTGACCTCTGGGTGTACTGGGACGATGCCAAGCGTAAGCCCGTCAACATCTCGATGTCCGAGACGGACGATCCCACGGGGGCATGGAACACCTACTCCGTCGACGCGCCCCATGGTGTGGATGGCGGTGCGATCGGCGCGAGCCGCCAATGGACCGGCTACAGCTTTCCCGGAGGCGACGAGCGGACGTTCGTTCTGAGCACCCAGGACATGAAGACTGGCAAGCCCACCAAGGCTTACCATTTCGCCGGGAACCTCGGCCACCCGGTGCTTGGACAGGATCCCGCGCCCGCGCTGTACTTCCTGAAGGTGACCTCCAAAGAGTTCATCGTGAACGAAGTCGTGGTGAGCTCTCCCCTAGATGTCGACGTGCGCGCCACGAACGCCGAGCCCATCGAGCTGTACCCTGCCTGGCGCCAGATCGGAGCCGCGGCCCACGGGCTGGAGTTCATGGGCTCTCCGCCCCAGTCACCCCAGAAGGGCACGGAGCAGCTAACCGCCTCCGGTGACCGCCGCCCCAAGAACGTAGTTCTCCAGGGCGGCTTCCTCTGGTTCTCGCACACCGTCAACTGCCGTGGCCGTGCCGCCGTGCAGTGGCATCAAATCCGACTGGACGGCTCCATCGTTCAGTCCGGACTCATGGCCAGCGAAACCTCCAGCTACATCCAGACCTCGTTGGCGGTGAACAAGCGCCTCGACGTGCTGGTTGGCTTCCAAGAGACAAGCCCCGACGGCTTTATCAGCCCGCGCGTCGCCTGGAGGCTCGCGGACGACGAGCCCGGAACCCTGCGCCCCATGGTGAGCCTAGGCGAGGGCCAGGGCGCCACGGACGGCGTGTCCTGGGGCGACTACAGCGGCTCGTGCATCGACGGCGACAACCTCTTGGACCTCTGGACCGTTCAAAGCATCACCGGACCCGATGGCAAGGGGGATACGGTGATCGCGCGCGTTCCGCTCAAGGAGTGAAGACGCAGCCCACCGAGAGCACGAGCCGTTCCCCTTCCACGCGCGAGACGCGGTGGGGGATCACGTCGGGCCGGAATAGGACGGCATCTCCACAGGCGAGCTCGAACGCTTCCCCGTTGAGGTAGAGCACACCTGTTCCGCCGGACGCTTCCTGGAGGAGTGCGTTGAGGCGGAGGTGGCTGAACTCCGTGGTCGGATCGCGGTGGTCAGGGACGTAGGCGCCGTCCCCGTATCGCAGCAAGTAGGCGTCCCAGCCGTTCGATGAGTCCACGCAGTGTCCAGCCCGTGCGCTTGCGAGTTGGTCCTGGACGAAGGAGCGATCCGCGTCGAGCGCGCTCTCCGCAAGAGCCTCCAATAGATCGAGCTTTAGGTAGCCGCTACCTTGGCGTCCAGGGACCCACCGCTCGACTAGCTCCGTGCTCTGGGCCACCGAGAGCCAGTGCTGGCGGTCTGGCTCGTCGAGAAACCGGTGGAGGCCCCGGGGGGCAGTGTCGTGCCGTTCAGCCATGCTTGGGCTGACTCTACGCAATGAACGTCCGCTGCGGGAGTGGAGGGTCGGCGCGGTTCCGGGCAGAAGCGGGGCGCGCCGCGGCTCAGCGCGGCCGGCTCGCCCGGCGCCGTCCGTGTGACCCTCGAGGATCGGGCGGCTAGCGGCTGCATGAAACTCGACTCCCGACCGCTGCTCTTGCTCTCGCTGCTCGCCACCGCTCTCTTGCCGTCATCGGCTCTCGCCCAGAACACGGGGGACCTCAAGATCGCGGGAGCCCTCGTCGAGGGGCAGCCCGCTCAGTTCGAGGGTCCAAGCGTCGAGGTCATTGTCCGGGTCTTTGGCCCATCGTCCGGCGATGAGAACCACGACCGAGCCACCGTGGTCGTCGCTCGAATCGACAGCGGTCTTCCCTGGTCTGACGAACTCACGCCCAGGGCGCGGCAGGCATGTCGCGTTCCGTTCGGGGAGGAGATTCGCCTTCGCGTACCGACCGATCGCAGGCTCGGGTTCGTGGCCTACAACCTGCAACGGGGGTACGACGAGCGTATCGTCGAGGCAGGCACTTGGACTGCCAATCCAGGGACAGAGGAGCCGAGGATCGTTTCGCTGGAGCTTCCCGCGATCGCGGATGCCGGGCGCGTCAAGCTTCGGGAGAGCTCCGGCGAAAGGGCGGGGATACCGAGCCACACGGAGGTCAAGATTCAAGTCCCCCTGACAGGCGTGGAGCTCATTCGTGAAGGAGGCACAGAATTGCGCTCGTCCGAGGGCATGCCGATGCCGCCGGGGAAGTACCGCCTAGCTGTGCGTCCGTACTTTCGACTGATGTGTGGCGACGGAGCGCCGGTCCCGAACCCCGAGGCCGGCTTTGAGCGGGATGTGATCGTCGTCTCCGGCGAAGCAACGGTCGTCGAGCATCGCTACCGCCGCGCAATGGGCGTACGCCCCGAGTTCCTCATCGAAGGTTCGACGCCTGCGGAAGCGGAAGGGCTAGCGCGTACCGAGGCCTACCTTCATCAGGGTTGGTGGAATTACGGGCGGATGGACGAAGCCGAACATTGGTATGTCCATGCAACGATCCAGGTCCGGAACCCAGAGACTGGTCAGCTGTCGCGCCCGTCGCGCATGACGTGGGGATGGAGCGACTGTTACATGAACACGGAGCGGCCCGTTGCGCCCATCGACGTGCCACTCTACTCCGTTCGCCAGTACCCACCCGGTGACTACGTGATGACGGTGCGCGGTCCGAGGATCAAGACAAAGGTTGTCGCGGTGAGTCTTCCTGCGGACCAAATACAGGTGGGTCAGAGGATGAAGGTCCAGCTAGAGCGGCGGGCCGGTTTGAGGTCTGACGACTAGGACGCGACGACTCGTTGGGAGCCCTGCCGAGGTCACGCGTCGTCCTCGTTCTCGCTCCACTGGGCCAGATCATCGACGGGGCTCGGGAAGCGAACCTCAAGCCACTCCGCAACCTTGTCTGGCTCCATGTCCTTTAGCGGGCACTCGATCACCCAGCTCAGGTAGTCACGCGGCCCGCCGTCGAGCAATCCAGCGGCGTCAATTCTTCTGCGCTTGTCGCTTTCGCCAATCAATGTAGTGGATCAACGAGCTTAGCTCGATCCAGCCGTCTTCATCGGGCGAGTCAGGCAGGAGAACCGCGTCGACCATCTTGACCTCTTCGGCGAATGCGCGTTCTCCGAGAACCGTCTCTAGGACGATCCGGCTGCCCCGCTTGAAGCGATCGGTGTCGGCGGGAAGCAGATCAGGCATCGACACATGCAGGCCAAGGTCGCCACTCTTGTTCTCCAGCGGGAAGAACCACATGCGCTTGGGATCGAGCTCAAGCCCTTCGAAGGTTGTGCGGAACCCGATGCCCTGCGCCGGCTTCAGTGCCATCCAAACCCAGCCCTCCAGCACGGGCGCAGCTTCTATGACATCGTCGACGAGGTCGAAGAGCGCTGGGTCACCAAGGGCGCTCACAATCATCTCCAACGGACCACCTGGATCGCCGCCGATCTCGAAGTAGAGTTCGGGGTGGATCGACTTCAACTGGTCGTGACACTCATCGAGGATCCCGTCGTTGATGCCTTCTTCCGCGAGCGCCCGCAAGCGGCCCAAAGAGCGCTCGAACCAGCTCCAAAATTGAATTGTGGTGTTCATGGTCGGACCATCCTACGCGTGGGGCCGGAACCGAGTTTCGGAAGCCCCGAGAAAGCCGCCGTCGCCGAGGAGTCCATGGTCGCGGCCGAGTACAGTCCTTGATCGCGACCAGCACTTCTCACCGCACGACCAGGGAGAAGACCGAAATCAACGGCTGACTTCAACCTCTGAGGCGACGAGGCACGCTATGGATGAAACTCGAGTCGGAGAGATTGGCAGGGCGTTCCTCGGCATCATCAAGGCGCGCTGGCCGCAATTCATGCCCTTCCTCGCCGACGACGATTCCCGTGATCTAGTCATCCACTATCCATCACCCCATCGATCGGACGGCTTGGGTCTTTACCTCGCCGCGGACGCCGACCTCGATGAAATGATCGTCGGCTTCGGAGGAGGCCACAGTCACGGTGGCCCTTGGCGGGAGCCCGGCGATGTGGATCACGGCTTCGGCGGCTCGATAGCTTTCATTGAAAGCATTCTCGATGAGTCGGTCGTTCACGCCGTCTAAGAGGGCGGCGGAGTTTGGCTGAGCGACTTGTTGACTCTCAAGGCTCGAGAAGACTGGGGCAGCGTCGTCACCGTGCGCTCCTGGCGCGGCACGCACGATCAGGGTTGACGCCCCAAGCGGGCTTTTCGGCTCGACTTCGTAGCGGCGCGAACCGCCCTCAGGATCTCCTCAGGAAACGAGAGCTTCGAAGACGTCGGGAGCGCGGATCACAAGCCATTGAAGCGATACCAGGTAGATCAAACCGAGCGTTGCGCCCGCCATGTGCGCGCGCCGCAACGCAGCACCTCGGTCCCGTGCAGCCAGCATCTCCCTCACCATGAGGCCCGCCAGGCCGAGGTTCAGCACGGTGAGTCCGACGCCAAGCCTGTCCCATCCTGCACCGTAGGCCGAATCGTCCGGGCCGGTGGGATAGCGAAGGGTCGATAGGAAGTACAGGCTCGCAAAGCGCAGAACGCTTCCATAGATCAACACGGCGAGAACGGCGGGCCGCAGAACCCAATTGACCTGGGTGCTGCGTTGAGTCGAGGCGGGAAGTCTCATGCTCCCAGGCTACACCAAAGTTCGCTTTTCGCCTCTCCTTTCGGGGGGGGCGGCAGTGTCATTCGCACCCCGCTGCCGCCAAGGCTGAGCCGCGTCGTCCCGTTGCTAGCGCCACTTCGCTCCGTGGCGGCGGCGGGCCAGCGGGAGGACTCACTAAGGCCGCCAAGTCACGGCCAGACCACCCGTCAGGTTGAAGCCTCGGTCGACCAGGAAGGGTCGCCCGTTCTGGACGTTGGGGGTGAACGTGGTCTGATCGTGCAATCGGCAGGGGAACAGGGTGCGAGGTTCGTGGTAGATGACTTGGAAGAACCAAGTTTCGCCAGGGAAGATCATGCCGGTTGAGCCTAGCTGGCTGGCCGCACGGCTCACGACACCACCCGGGATGATGAGCGTGCCGTTCGGCTCCGTCATACGCGGCATCAGCTGCCTTGGATCTCCAATGCAGAGCATTCCGTCGCCGACGGGTCTTTGCGGAGCGAGTGCCGGCCCAAGCGCGAGCCGTGCGAGCACGTTTGGCACGATGTCGCGTACCGCGAACGAAAGATCATCCCGTGCGATCGACGCCGAGCCGAAGGCCGAGAGCTCGGCGAACTCTCTGGTGCTGTTGCCACATCCGAGCCACGGTTCCCGCGGGGCGCAACTGCAAGGGCCGCCGCCGCACGCGACCGTGGCCAAGGGGGCCGTGTCTTGGCTGAGGTCTGTGACGTAGAGAGCACCGACCGGCGCGCCCGCTACAACGGCACAGGGCGCGCTTGAGATCATTCGGTCGCCGTCGAGCGACACGCGGTAGCCAAAGCATGTGTTGCCGGCTTCCAGGGGATCAAAGATCTCCTCCACAAGGTCCCAGCTGCCACCTGCTGCCGCGCGCGAGAACGAAACGAGACCCAAGCGCTCCTGCGCCTGAGTCCGTCGAAAGTATGGGCTTCGACCAACGACGATGCGGTTGCCATCGACCGCCACCCCTTCTCCGAAGTAGCCGCGGGTGGAGGGCGCGGGATCTACGAGGCGTGTCGTCTCTGTCCAACTTCCGGATGTGCGCTCGTAGACGTGGACCATGCCTGCTGAGTTGACTCCATCGACAGTGGTTCCGATGGATCCAACGGCTAGCGTGTCACCACTGAGCCCGAACCCGTAGCCACCGAAGCGAAAGCTGCCGGGCAGCAGCGGGGAAAGAATAGAACGCTGAATAAGGAACGAGTTTCCCGCCAACGCGTAGACATGAACCCGCCCGGCGCTTCCGCTTCCGTTGACGGGCGCGAACCACGCATTGACCGCGACGGTATCTCCGTCGATGTCGACACGCCGACCAAAACCAGTGTTGAGGGGGAACTGTCCCGACGAAGGGTTGGGCGGGGGCAAGAGCTTTTGCCGCTGCACCCATTGGCCCTGCTGTTTTTCGAAGAGGTAAACCGCACCCGTTACCCCTCCGCCTCCATCGCGGGCCTCAGGTGCACCAACGGCGATGATGCCCCCCGATACGTCGACCTCTGAGCCGAAGCCCGTCGAACCGTTCGAACCAGGTGCGCCCGGGTAAGCAAGCGTGGCGGTCTGTATCCAGCTCCCACCAATCCGCTCCATGACGCGGACCGGCCGCTCCTGGGGAGATTGATGACCCAGCACCGCGACGTCCCCGTCGATCGCCACATCAAATCCCAGTCGTTCGTAGCTCTCCCCAGTGAGCAACAGGTCTGGGGTCCAGCTACCGCTGGCTGGGTCACGC
The DNA here is from genome assembly GCA_938030175.1 of uncultured bacterium. Classification (GTDB taxonomy): domain Bacteria; phylum Planctomycetota; class UBA1135; order UBA1135; genus Saltatorellus. The sequence continues at coordinate 16,296 of CALHGQ010000091.1, forward strand.
TCGTAGAACTGCACGAAGCCATCGTGGACTGGGCTGCCGCTGCCGAGGTAGGCACCCGCGACCGCTGTGTCTCCGCAAACGTCGAGGCCATAGCCGAAGGCGCTGTAGGAGTTCATTCCTGCCGGCGCGAGGGGGACGTGCGTGGCCTGAAGAGCCAAAGGAATGAGCGCTGCGAGCGAGTAGAGCATGCCCCAAGACTATCGGAGCTCACCGATTCGTGGTGCCTCCAGTCCAGCAACCTGCGCTTGAGTGCCCAGAGCAAGGGGGGGCTCCGACTCGCGAGCCATGGCGGCACCGGCCTGAGTCGAGTACCGTCGGAACTATGACACACACACTTCTTCCCGTTGTCTCTCTCGCTCTCGCCACGGTCGCGCTCGCGCAACGACCGCTCGCAGACGGAGTCTTGCTCGCGGGCTCCATGGATCAACCGAGGGCTATTTCATCTGCTGACATCGATGGCGACGGCACGATCGACCTCGTTCTGACCGGTGGTGGCGGCTTGACTTACTGGCAGCGCGGGCTCGGCCTCGGTGAGTTCGATAGCGCTGAGGTACTCATCGAATCCGTTGCCCCCGCGAGCTCGCTTACCGCGTTCGACCTCGACGCCGACGGTGATGTTGAGATCCTGCGCGGTGGCGAGCTTTGGACTCCAGTCTCTGGGGGTGGGTACGGGCTGGTCTCGAGCGTCCCCCTCGTGGTTGGCGAGTATGAGATCCTCGACCTGGATGGCGACGGCCTCGTCGACATCTTCGTTTCACCCCAGTTCTGGCATCGTGGACTGGGTGGACTTTCCTTTGCACCGCCGGAGCGAGTGATCGACGGTACGACCAGCGTGAGGCGAATCGCCTTCGCGGACTTCGACGGGGACGGCAACCTGGATCTTGTGATGGCCCAGTCGAGTTCGCAGTTGCCTCGCGTGGCCGTTTACCCCGGAACGGGCTCGATGCCCTTCACTTCATCGGGGGCAATTCCGATCGCCACAAATGGGTTCACAAGCTTCACAACGAACAATATTGTCGCACTCGACGGCGATCTTGACGGCGACCTCGATATCGCCCTTGGTTCGCTGCAAGGCTCCTCGAGCTTCGCGTATGTCGAGAACTTGGGCACCCTCTCGTTCGCCCAAGACGTGCCCATTGGGTCGGTGACCAGCACCGAGTTTGTGCGAACCGCAGACTACGATGGGGACGGCCGAACGGATCTGATCGCCCAGACCTTCGACTCAGGAGAGGGTCATCGACTGGTGGCGTTTCGGGGGCTCGGCGACGGTACCTTCAGCCCTACGAGCATCAGCGATAGCGTCGCTATGTCCTTCGATCTACTCGCGCAAGACCTGAGCGGAGACGGTGCCGATGAGATCGTTCTTATTCACGGCCCAGCGCAGGTAGAACTCTTCGACCTTGATGCGGGAGGCAGCTTCTCGAGTCAACCGCTGAACGAGACGCTCACCGTTGTGGCGGCTGTCGACGTTGACCAAGACGCCAGGCTGGACCTCGTGGCGACCGCAGAGAACCCGAAGCGCGTGGTTTGGAAGCGGCGTGGCACGGACGGAAGCTACGGGCGCGCGCGCGAGATCGTCGCCCAGCCGCCGGGGAGCTCCACCTCAGGCTTCGGCGTTGCCGCAGGCGACATGGACGGCGACGGGCTCACGGACCTTGTCATGTTCAACGTCAGCTCGCTCTTTGAGGCCGACGTTTCACTTCTCCGCGCTCTTCCCGGGGGAGGCTTCTCAGCCCCCACGGTGATTGCAGATGTGCCCATCCTGACCCTCTTTGGTCTGCAGCGCATACTCGCGGTCGACGCTGATCAGGATCAAGACCTCGACGTCTTCCTCATCTCTCCTTCCGGGGAAGTTATCCTCATTTCGAACCTCGGAGGAGCGTCCTTCGGCATGCCCGTTCTGGGCTCCCCGTCCCAGTCTAACGTAGCCGGCCCCGAGGTCGCGGACGTCGATGGCGACGGGGTTCCAGACATCGTTCACCCTTTCACCTCTGAGCTTTTCTGGCGTCGAGGCCTGGGGGACGGCACCTTCGCGCCCCGTGAGTCGCTCATCGGTCTCGGACTTCGGTCCATCGCTTTCGCGGATCGAAACGGTGACGGAAACCCTGACCTTGTGGGAACGACCAGCCCAGACCTCGGAGGTTCGATCATTGCTGCGAGCTCCATCGGCCCCGGGCAGTTTACCGGGAGCTCCACGGTCGCTCAGAACGCAACGGCTCTCTCCGTTACGCTCGCTGACCTCTCGCTCAGTGGGCGCCCCGAGGTCATTGCGACGAAGTCGACGCCAGACCTCCTCACGATCTGGTCGGGTATCGCGTTCGGCGGACCTCTGGGTAACGACGTGACGCCAGAGCTTCCGAGTAGGTGGTCCGCGACACGGATCGGCTCTGCTCTGCCGCTTGATATCGACGACGACGGCGACATCGACCTCGTCCTGAATCCCCAGCTAGCCTTGGGCCGATCCCACGCGGTGGCGATCCTTGAGAACGTGACGTTCGATGAACTCGGGGCCGCCTACTGCGGTCCGGGAGTGGTCAACTCCACCGGCGTGGCAGGCGAGACCGCCGCATACGGCACCGCGAGTGTCCCAGCGAACCAGGTGGAGCTACAAGCACGCTCTCTCCCGCCGGGGTCCACGACGTTCTTCATCGCGAGCCAGGCGACAGGCTTCCAAGCGGGCCTCCCTAACTCTGTCGGCAACCTGTGCCTGAGCGGCGAGATCGGAAGATTCGTGGGACCCGGGCAGATTGGAAACGCTGATTCGTCCGGTGAGTTCACCCTAGAGCTCGACCTCGGCGCATTCCCGTCCCCCTCCCTGGGGCTCATTCCCGTGCAGATCGGACAGACTTGGAACTTCCAGGCCTGGCATCGGGACACGGTTCAGGGCCAAGCCACATCGAACTTCACGCCGGGTCTCTCTGTGACCTTCTTGTAGTACGGCGCAGTACGCACGCGGCAGCGAGCAGTACGGTACCGGTTTCATTGTCGCGGTTTGGCGACATTGAAACCGATGAGGTGAGAAGGCCGGTCTCCGAACGCAGTCAAGCGTGAGCTTGCTGCAGATGGGGTATCAATGCGGTCTCGAAGAACCAGATAACACCCATCGAAGGAGACCGGCCAT
>CALHGQ010000092.1 GCA_938030175.1 uncultured bacterium
CCGCTACTTCGACCTCGCAGACTGCTTCGTGCAGATCTTCGCGATTGAGGACGGTGCATTCTCCCTCAGCGAGCGCCCCGGCCTCGGCCGGGCTGGCTACCGCAAGATGGTCATCGAGGCCTGCATGCCGGAGTTCCGCAGCGACCTGGACGAGAAGCTGGGGCAGCTGTTCCCCGACGACCCGTTGATGGTCGAGGACCTGCTCTACCAGCTCTGCGTCGAGGTCAACCCGGCCCTCGACATCCACGAGGTGCGCCTGACGGTGGACGGATCGGTGAAGGCCGATACGCCAGCCACCGAGACGGGGACCGCGGGAGCGACGGAGAGAGACGCGACCCTGGATCACCTGCGTGAGAAGGCGATCTCGCTGGAGTCCGCGCTTCGCCGCCGTGTCATCGGCCAGGACACCGCCGTTAGGTCTGTGGCCCGCGCTGTTCGCTCCGCCGCCGCTGGGCTCGGAGAATCCCAGCGACCGCTGGCGTCGTTTCTCTTCACGGGACGCACCGGCACCGGCAAGACGGAGCTCGCACGGAGCCTCGCCAACCACGTGTTCAGCAACCCGGAGCACCCGGGCCTCGTCCGCATCGACTGCTCCGAGTTCGGCCTCGCGCACGAGTACTCGAAGCTGATTGGATCGCCGCCCGGCTACATCGGTCATGACGACGGAGGCCAGCTGACGGACGCCGTCGCCGAGGCGCCTGAGTCCGTGGTCCTGTTCGACGAGGTCGAGAAGGCCCACCCGAAGCTGCACAACCTGCTCCTTCAGATCCTTGAGGAAGGCGCCCTCACGGACGGCAAAGGCAAGCGCGTTTCGTTCGCGCGCACCGTTGTCGTCATGACTTCCAACTGCGGAGCGGAAGACGTCACCTCGGCCAGCCGCGCCGTCGGCTTTGGCGGCGCGCCCACGCTGGGGCGCGCGAGCCTGCAGGACATTACGAACCAGGCGCTCGCGTCGACGTTCACGCCGGAATTCCTCGGGCGCATCGGCGACACGGTGCTCTTTGACGAACTCAACCCGAAGTCCGTGGAGCGGATCGCAGCGATCAAGCTTAGCGAGCTGAAGGATCGGGCCGCGCTGCGCGGCCTTGACGTGCGCTTCACCCCCGCCGTGACGGCCTGGGTGGCGACCCGCGGCTTCAAGCCGGAGACCGGAGCGCGCGAGCTGCGCCGGGTGATCCAGCGCGAGCTCGAGCCCGAGCTCTCGGAGCGCCTCCTGATGGGCGGGTCTGCGGGCCGACGCTCACTCGTGGTGCGCGCCTCCAAGGGCAAGCTCGTCTTCGAGTAGCCCCTTGAGGGCACGGCTTGGGCCCGTACGTGGCCGCAGGCCATGGCTAAGCCCTTAGCTCGGCCCAGCGTTAGACCCTGCACTAGACCCAGCGCTCCGCGAAGAGCCCCGAGCGGCTCACCCCTGAGGGCTTCCTACGCCAGTCCGGGACCCTCCTCGCTGCGCAGCTGGCCGTGGACGCCCCCGGTGGCCGCCTAGCGCCGCTTCTTCTTGTCCTTCTTCGCCGGAGCGTGCCAGTCCTTGACCTTCTTGCGCTTGGACCAGTACTTGATGTACTCCGCCTCGAACTCCTCGAGGGTCGCACCGTAGACCTTGGAAATGCCGCGCTTGATGGCGGGCAGGTCCCCGCGGCCGACGCTCCCCATGGCGTGGAGCCACTCGAGGAACTTATCCTTGCCGTACTTCGAGTGCTTGACGAACTCGATGACCGAGGCCGCCTGGGTATAGGCGCCGCCCGCGACGCTGCCCCCTTCCTTACGGGACGCGCCGCCCGCGGACATGAGTAGGCTCGGGACGGTGAAGAGCTCTTCGAAGGGCTGGGTCTTGCCGTCCTTCGCCCGCTGCTTGACCTCGTTGAGCTCGGACTGCTTCGAGCAGATGTACTCGGCGACGCCTTCCTGGAACCACGAGCCGCCGCCGCTGAGGTGCAGGCGGTTGCGGAAGATCTGGTGCGTTTGCTCGTGGATGTGCACCGACGCGTTGGCCGCCTGGTGGTACGTCGAGTACGCATCACCCGAAGCCACACCACCGGACTGCTCCGCCTGCTTGGCGGTCCAACTGATGTTCAGGACGCACCAGTCGATGTACTCGGACTTATTGACGAAGTAGAAGATGGGCAGTAGCTGCTGTCCGGGCAGATCCTCGAACGGATAAACCGAGCGGACCTTCTCGTAGTTCTCGTCGACCTTCTTGCCGAACGAGCGCACCGTGCTCTTCCCGACGTTCGTGAAGATGATGTAGTACTTCGTGCGGAGGACGTGGTTGTTGCTGTTCCCCTCGATGCTGTCGGGCATCGAGCGGTCCCACCGTGCCTCCTCCTCAGACTCGGTCCAGTTCGGATCCATCACCTCGCCGGTGTAGGTGAAGACCCCGCACGCCCACTCCTCGAACTCAGCCCACTCCTTGTCGCTAAAGCGCGTCTTGATCTTCATGTCGAGGAAGTAGGCACCGGCCTTGGTGACCCCCCCGATCAGGATGTCGTAGCCGTCTTTTTTGGTGCCGGTGTTCGTGTCGTGCGCGGCCAGCCAGCCGAACGGCACGTAGCCAAACTTGCCCTCCAGCGGCTTGGAGATCTCGTAGGCGTAGGAGCCACCCTTCTTGCGCAGCGCGTTCCCTCGGTTGTTCGCGACGATCATTGCGATCTCACTGGGCGCGCTGAGATCGAAGCCGTCCTCGACCGTCAGTGCCGCCAAGCTAAACGACACGTCCACGCCGCCATACTTGCCCCGCCACTGACCGCGCTGCTGGCCCGAGCGCCCGACGCTTCCCTCCAGCTCGTCGATCCCCGTCAGATCGACCTGCAGCTCAAACTCATCAAGGTCGAACTTCGCCTCCGACTCCTCCTCCCCTGAAGCTTCCTCCTGGGGGAGCGGCCCGCTGAATGACTCAGCGTCAGAAGGAGCCCCCGAGGCCGGGACCATCAAGAGAAGCAGCGAGAGGACCAGCGAAAGGATCAGCGAAAGGATCAGCGAGCGCGACCGAGTAGAGCGAGTAGACATAGCACGCGGGATGATACCCGAACCCTGCCCCCCACCTGGTTTCGAATGGAGCGGCTGCGGCGTAAGCTGGGGGCATGCTGTGGAAATTCCTGTTGGTGGTGGTTGGGTTCGTGGGATGTGACGCCTTGGGGGCGGCTCTTGCGCAGGACGAGGGCGGCACGGGGGACGCGCCGGTCGTGGACACTGGGCGGTTTTTAACCAGTCGAAAGGGCTCGTTGACGCTACCGCTGCCCGACGAGGAGGACTCGTTCTTCTTCATGGTGTACGGGGATCGGACCGGAGGACCTGCGTCGGGCGTGGCGCTACTCCGGCAGGCTGTGCAGGAGACCAACCTGATCGGGCCGGACCTCGTGATGACGGTGGGCGACCTCGTCAATGGCTACAACGAGCCGGACGCTTGGATGCGGGAGATGAAGGAGTACCAAGACGCTATGGCGCCGCTCCGGATGCCTTGGTTCCCGGTCGCGGGCAACCACGACATCTACTACCGATCGAGGGACCGGTCAGTCCCTGCCCCACCGGAGGAGCACGAGGCGCGCTACGAAATGCACTTCGGGCCGCTCTGGTACGCGTTCCAACACAAGAGCGCCTGGTTCATCGTGCTCTACACGGATGAGGTGAATCCCGAGACCGGTGAGCGCAGCTTCCAAAAGCCTGAAGATCAACGCATGAGCGCAGAGCAGCTCGCTTGGCTCGACCAGACCCTAGAGGTGACCAAGGACGCGCCACACGTCTTTGTGTTCTGTCATCACCCGCGCTGGACGGGCAACGACCACACCCCGTACGGAGACGATTGGGACAGGCTGCACCGGCGCTTCGTGGAGGCCGGGAACATCAAGGGAGTCTTCGCCGGGCACATCCACCAAATGCGCTACGACCCCAAAGATGGGATCGAATACTTCGCCCTCGCCACGATCGGCGGGCACCAGGGCGGAGTGGTGCCGGAGGCTGGCTACCTGCACTGCTACGACCTTGTGACGGTGCGTCCCGATCGAATCGAGCGCGCGACGCTGCCCCTTGGCGCCGTCATGGACCCCCGCGAGATTACGGGCCGCGTGAGCCTGGAGGCCCCCAAGCTCGCCGAGATCGTGCCCGAATGGGCCGCCCCTTTGCGGCTGGCGCCCGACGGATCCGTCGACCAAGAGATCGAGTTCGCGTTCACGAACCCAGTGACGGCGTCCGTTGAAGTCGAGGCCTTCTTCCTCTCGAACGATCCGCGCTGGAGCTTCTCCCCCGATCACCTGCACGGCACGGTCGCGCCGGGGGAGACATTCCAGGGGAGCGTCAGGGTCCAGCGCCCGGCCGGCTCCATGGACGGCGGGCTGTCCCTCGCCATGATGGACCTCGACCTCCAGTACCTCACCGAAACCGCCCGCTTCACAATTCCGCGCAGAAGGCACTACCCCACGCTCGATTTGTTGGCTCTCGGTCCCGTCACGCCGATGGACGAGCGGGTCCTCGACCTCGACCGCGGCGATGACTGCGTCGTCGTCAAGTCCGAGAACATTGAGCTCCCCGACGGCCCCTTCACGCTGGAGACCTGGGTCCACCCCGATCGGGTGGCCGATCGCCAAGGGCTCGTTTGCAAGACGGAACGCTCGGGGTACGGGCTCTTCGCGAACAGCAAGGGCCTCAGCTTCTTCGTCCACCTCGACGGGAAGTACGTGGTGGCCGAGAACGTCGACGGGAAGCTCGCCACGGGCCGATGGAGCCACGTCGCAGGAGTCTTCGACGGGTCAGAGGCGCGGCTCTACCTCGACGGGAAGGAGATAGCGGCCAAGCCCGCCTCGGGGTCCAGGACGACGAACAACCTCGATCTCATCGTCGGTGGGGACGTGCGGTACGACAACCGGCCGACCGACACCCTGGACGGCCGGATCGACGAAGTTCGCCTCTCTAAATCCGTCCGCTACGAAGGGCCCGAGTTCACCCCCGCCCGGCGCTTCCTGGCCGACGATGACACGGTCCTGCTGATGCATATGGACGCGGCGATCGGGCACTTCCTCCGGGGCGACCACACGTTGGGCGCCACCCTCCACGGAGCCGCCAGGCTGTCGGATCAGTAGAGTCCCCCCCGGAAGGGGCCCCATTGGGGAACTCCGGGTCCAGGTCCCAGCGCGCAGCCCGTATGCTGTCGGGCACGATGATGTCCCGATTGACTGCCGCGCCCGCGGCCTGGATTCTCTTGGCCACGCTTGGCCACGGGAACGTGCCCTCCCCGCTGAGTCCCCAGGAGAGCACGACAGTGACTCCCCAGGAGACCGCAAAGCCCATCGAGGCCGCGGCCGATTCGGTGGGGTTCGCCGCCCGCGCCATTGGCGAGATCGCGGGCCCCGACGGGCTCCTCAACGGAGAGAAGGGTCTCGTGACCTACGAGGACCTCAACGACCTGCTCATCTGGCGGGACGGCAACGGGCCCAACGGCGAGGCCGCGCTTCGCCAGCTCCTGGAGCTCCGCGTCATCAAGGCCAAGGGCAGCGCGAGCGGGATCGAGGTCACCGACGCGATGCTCGATCAACGGTTCGCGGAGCTGGACGCCGAAGCAAAGGCCGGCGGCACCGTCGGCGGGCTCTCCGCCTTCATCGCCGCGCAGGGTGTGCCCCTCGAGCAGTTCCGTGATTACCTGCGGCTGTCGATCATCCACGAAGCATTGACGCGGTCTGCCCTCGGGCTCCCAGACGACGCCGAGGTCACGGGCGACCAGCAGCAGATCTGGCTCGCGCAAGAGCTCAAGGACCGCGGCTACGAGCAGCGCCCCCATCCCTTTGACGAGGGCGTGGTCTGCATCAGCGGGGACGTGGTCATTACTCGTAAGGAGTTCGGGGATCACCTGCGCTCCCAGGTCGACGACGTCGATGAGCGCGAGGCGTGCTACCTCATCCTCTTGGAGCGCGCCGTGCGCGCCCGCATGCCCGAGGTCACCTCGGAAGGCGCCAACAAAGCCCTGGACCGCGAACTCGAACGACGCTCCGCCGATGCGGAAGCCAATCCCGACTACCAGGGTGTGTCCTACGAAGACCTCTTGAAGGCGCGCGGCCTTTCCATCGAAGCCGTTCGCCGCGACCCGGCGATCCGCGCCGCCGCCCTCGCCCATGAGGCGGTGGATCGGGGACACGACGAAGCTTCCCTGCGGAAGACGTACGAGGGAGAACGCTCCGTCTTCGACGGGATGTTCGGGGAGGCCGTAGAGATCAGCATCCTGTTCAAGAACGCCGTCGAGGAGGAGGACAACCCGCTCGTGCCGTCTTTCCGCAAGGTCGAGCAAGAGCTCCGGGAGATGAAGGCGGCCATCGCTGGCCCCGAGGACTTCGTCCGCGTGGTCGAGCTGCACAGCCAGGACAAGACGACGCGCGAGCGCGGTGGCCTGCTGGGTCAGATCACGCGCGCCGGTAGCGCAAAGGAGCTGGAGGGACTTCGCAGCGCGGCGTTCGCCGTGGTGGACGCGAACCCTGACAACGCGGCCGGCACGATCATCGGTCCCATCCGCATCGAAAAGGGTGTGATCCTTGGGCTCCTCGGCGCTCGCACGCCCGCTCCCACGTGGGCGGACATGCAGGGCCACGTCCACCGCGAGCTGCGCCGTCGGTTCCTGGCCGAGACCCTCGATCGCAAGTCCGTCGCCACCTACCTCGACCCGCGCTAGCGCGTCAGCCCCCAAAGGACCCCCCATGCTCATCGGTGAAGTCGTCGGAAGCGTTGTCGCCTCCCAAAAGGACCCTCAACTGGAATCCCACAAGCTCCTGGTCGTCCAGGTGCGCACCCATTCGAACAAGCCCAAGGACCAGTACGTCATTGCGGTCGACTCCGTGGGGGCCGGCCCCGGCGATCTCGTGCTGTACGCGACGGGATCCTCCGCGCGCCAAACCACCATCACGAAGGACAAGCCGTGCGACGCCGTCGTGATGGCCATCGTCGATTCGTGGGACGTGGGCGGAGAGAACGTGTACGAGAAGTGGGGCGGCGCGTAGCGCTGGCGCAGCCATGTACCTCGGCAGAGTGACCGGCAGACTCGTGGCCACCGTGCGCTACGAAGGCATGGAGGGCGTGAAGCTTCAGCTTCTAGAGCCCCTCGACGAGAGCGGTGCGTCCACCGGCGACCAGCTCGTGGCCGCGTGCTCCCTCGACGTCGGCCCCGGCGACCTCGTTCACTACATCGACGGCCGCGAGGCCGCGCTCGCCCTACCGGACGAGACTTTTGTCCCCGTGGACGTGGCGATCACGGGCTTCGTGGAGCAGGCCGTCAGCAACGGCGAGACCCTCTCCCTCGATGCCCCGAGGCCGGAGGGCAAGTCGTGATCCTCGCCCAAGTCATCGGCACTGTCGTGGCTGAGGCCGTGGCGGTCCCCGCCTTGCACGGCCGCAAACTCCTGATGGTCAGGCCGGTTAGGCCCGACGGGACGGCCGTGACGCCCACGCCCCGCCTCGCCATCGACACGATCGGCGCGGGCGTTGGCGACCGCGTCCTCGTCATCGACGAAGGCAACTCGGGCCGGCAGATCCTTCAGGCGAAGGACGCCCCGGTCAAAACCCTCATCGTCGGCTTCGTCGACGCGGTGGAGGTCGGGGGCCGAGTGGTGTACGACCACCGGACAGGCGACGCCCAGGAAACGAAGTCATGAACACAAACCACCGTTGGAGCGAAGAGGAAGCCAGGCTGCGCACGGCGATCTGCCGCATCGGCAAGCTCGGCTATGACCGCAGCTACATCGTCGGCGCGGACGGCAACATCAGCGCGATGATGTCCGACGGAACGATCCTCATCACGCCCACCGGCGCGATGAAGGGCTTCCTCGATCCACACCAGATCGCCCATGTGGATATGACCGGCCAGGCCCTCGACGACGGGCCCAAGGCCTCCAGCGAGGTCGGCATTCACCTGGTCGCCTATCAAGAACGGGCCGACTGCAAGGCGATCTTTCACGCGCACCCGCCCCACGCGGTGGCATTGACCATCGCGGACGTCGACATGCAGATGCCGGTGATCCCCGAGATCATCGTCACGATCGGCGGTATCCCGACGGCCCCCTTCGGCACGCCGGGCACCCCTGAACTGCCGGAGACGATCCGCGATCTCGTCCGCTGCAGCGACGTGATGATGATGCAGAACCACGGTTCGGTGACCCTCGGCACCAACCTGATGGACGCCTACAAAAAGCTCGACATGCTCGAGCACACCGCAAAGATCCTGTGGCTAGCCCACGTCGCCAAGGGCGGACTGGAACCGCTTCCAGAAGACGCGGTCCGCAAGATGCTCGAGACACGCTCGATGCTCGGCATCAAGACACGCAACACCCTAGAGAACCGCTGCGGCCTCTGAGCAGTACGGTACCGT
>CALHGQ010000093.1 GCA_938030175.1 uncultured bacterium
AACCCGCGTAGCACGCGCCCCAATCTGGTGGGCTGCGTTGCCCCAAGACCCCGGTGACTACTGCCACGAGGGGTCTGGGAGCGCCTTGCCCACCAAAATGCTGCACGCACTACGCGAATCCATCTATGCGCAACAGGCTCCTCGGAGCCGGTTGCGCATGGCTGAACCCGCGTAGCACGCGCCCCAATCTGGTGGGCTGCGTTGCCCCAAGACCCCGGTGACTACTGCCACGAGGGGTCTGGGAGCGCCTTGCCCACCAAAATCGTGCACGCACTACGCGAATCCATCTATGCGCAACAGGCTCCTGGGAGGCCTGTGGCGCTGGTAGCTGAGAAAAACGCCGGGAACTGGGTCTTCAGGATGGGCCCTCGGCAGTTCCGACAGTGGGGCTGCCCGTAGGCAGCCTGGCCCTTCCTCTCTCTTCTCCCCCTGCCACCCTCCATGCATCACCCCATCGCCCTGACGGCGCTCGGATGCTCTCTCTTCACGTCGGCCCTCGCCGCCCAAGAGATTATCCCCGCCTCCTCGACCCCGTCGGTGACCCCTGTCACGGCCGTCGACCGCTCCGCCAACCCGCCCAAGGAAACCCCCGAGGCAGCCCCGATCCCCGTCCTGGAACTGGACCCCCAGGTGGTGGTTGAGGACGTGGTCGTATCGGACGACATCCCCCTTCCCGTCGGAGCCGAGTACGAGGCCTCCGACGCTGGCGACGTGCTGATCCGCGAGGCGAGCGGCGACCCGTTCTTCATTGGCTTTGCCGGCGGCAAGCACCACCCGCCCGCGACGGAGATCCTCGATCCGTTGATGGTCCAGGCCGCCGCGTTCAACGACCTCGATGCGCGCGGTGAGGCGATCACCTACGGCTTCGTGATGTTCTCAAAGCGCATCACGAAAGAGCGTGTCGCTGAACTGGAGGAGCTCGGCGTCCGCGTCCTCGGCTTCCACCCCCACTACGCCATGCGCGTCGCGATGCCCGTCGACGTCGCCGGCACCGTTTCCACCCTCGACTTCGTGCGCTGGGTGGGCGCGGCTCAGCCATCACAGAAGCTCCACCCTGCCCTCGGAGCAGAGCTCGCCAAATCCCCGGCGGGTGAGCCGGCGCGCCTCTACGTTTCAGTCTTCGAGTCCGACATGAACGAAGCCTCGAGCTTCACCGAGATCGGTCGCGTCGACGTGACAGGGCCGTCCTCCGTCGACAACCCGGACGCACGGCTCACGCGCGTTTGGCAGTCGAACGGCTGGATGCACCAGGCCCTCGCGGAGCTCGGCGCTGAGATCGAGTCGTATGCGCCGCGACTGCACACCTTCCAGGTGGTCATCGATCCGTCGCGCATCGACGAGCTCGCCGCCAGGGACTTTGTCCAGTTCATCGAGCCGGTGCCCACGGCTGAGCTGATGGCCCAGCCCCACGACGAGTCCCGCGCCATGATCGCAAGCGATCGCACGATCAACAGCTATGACGGCGGGACCAACCAGGTCGCCATCGTGGGAGTCGTTGACTCCGGCATCGAAACGGCGCACTCCGACCTCAACATCAGCGGTGTCGGCTGGAACTGCACGACCCAAAGCAGCGCATGGAATGACATCGCAGGCACCACGGGCACCGGTCACGGGACCCATGTGGCCGGCAGCATCCTGGGCCGCGGCGTCGCGGAGGGCGACCAGAAGGGCAACGCCCCTGGCCTCGCGAGCTGGGGCGGCACCTCCCGCCTCTTCAACTATCGCCGCTTCCCGAACCCGTGCAGCGTCGCGCTGGACTCGATCACGAGCACCTTCGGCAACACGTACACGGACGGCGCAGGCGCCATCACGCAGCGCCCGCACATCGTGAACAACTCCTGGGGAACGACCATCTCGGGCGTTCCCGTGGGCACGGAGTTCAACGCACGGGCAGCGGACGACGCCGTCTTCGACCAAGACCAGCTTTGGGTCTGGTCCGCTGGCAACAGCGGCCCGGGTGCCAGCACGCTTGGCATCGAGTCCTCGGCCAAAAACGTCTTCACGGTCGGTAGCGTCATCGACTACATCGATCCCATCGGAGACCCAGGCACACTGTGGACCAGCAGCAGCCGCGGGCCGACCGACGACAATCGCTGGAAGCCGAACATTTCGGCACCCGGGCGCTGGATCCGCAGCGCGGTTTCGAACAACAACACCGGCTACGCGAGCTATTCAGGCACCTCGATGGCTGCCCCGCACGTGACGGCCGCAGCGGCCATGATCGTGGACCGCAGCTCAACGTACCGCTACGCCCCCGAACGACTGATGTCGCTACTCATGGCTTCCGCCACGACCAAGGACAACATTACGCTCACGACCGAAGGCTCAACGCACCTGGACACCTACGGCGCTGGACGCGTCAACTCTTTCAAGTCCAGCTTCAATTTCGGTGGCAACACGTTCAGCAACTGGGGCTTTGAGCTCAACGGCAACCAGCAAACCGGCGCTGACTTCACCGTTCCGGCCGGCACGACTAGGATCGTCGTGGTCATGGCAGGGATCGAGGAGTCCGCGGGAGCAGGCGCCTCGGCGGCCCTCGTCAACGACTACGACCTCTGGATCGACCGCGCGCCCATCGACCCCGCTGGCAACACCGGCGAGTACTCGGCCCAGCAGAGCACCGTCGACAACTGCGAGATCCGGATGATCTCGAGCCCGGCCCCAGGCCAATGGCGCTGGAAGGTCTACCCGGACGGGGCGACGTCCCGGACGAAGCTGAGCGTCACGGTGTACTACGTGGCCGACGACACCACCCCCGACGGCACGCTGACGCTCACCGCCGGTGACAGCTACATCAAGCCCAACGAGGTCGTCGACGTGACGGCGCGCGTTGACGCCGACGACTACGTGGCTTCGGCCGTGGTGCTCGACCGCAGCGGCTCCTTTGCGACGGTCCAGGGCGCCAGCACGGTGCTCGGCGACGGAACGGTCACCGACCTCACCGACAACCCGAGCGCGGGTAGCGACATCGTCCTCGGCGACGTGATCGACTTCTACTCGCGATCGGGGGTTTGGGACGTTTCCTACGCCTCCCAGGGCACGAAGACCTTCACGGTCAACGCGCGCTCGGACAACATGGTCAACAAGGCCGCGTCGGTGAACATCGTCGTGGACGGCACCATGCCAGGCGCAGTGTCCAACCTGTCGTCGCCGAGCCACACCGTGAACCAGTGGTCGAACGACCCCACGATCCAGTGGACCTGGACGGCGGC
>CALHGQ010000094.1 GCA_938030175.1 uncultured bacterium
CCTGATCGACGGTTCGTCGCTGTGGGATACGGACGATCCGACGGCACTCCTGGGTCAGACCTTTGACCTCACGTCGACGTTCAACCGGTTCCTCATTTCGCCCTTCAAGCCCACGAATGCCATTAACGTCGATGTCTCTACGGTGGAGTTTACAGCCGTTGAAACGACGGGTCAGAACTACTGTGTCCCCACGCCGAACTCAACGGGAGCCGCTGGTTCGATGTTCGCGATTGGATCGTCCTCGCTAGCCGAGAACGATCTCGTGCTCTGGGCCAACGCTCTTCCGCGAAGCGTGACGGGCTTCTTCCTCGCTAGCCAGCTCCAAGGCTTCGTGCCGGGACCGGGCGGAAGCCAAGGCAACCTCTGCCTCGGGGGGCCCATCGGGCGCTTTGTCAGCGGTGGGTTCGTTGTGGATACGGGCAGGGCACGGCATGCCGCGCTCCCCCTTGACCTAAACGCCCTTGCCACACCCACCGCGAACGTGCCGGCGCTGGTGGGGGAGACCTGGAACTTTCAGCTCTGGCACCGGGATACCGTGAATGGACAGGCGACGTCCAACTTCACCGACGCCTTGTCGGTCACGTTCTCTTGACCACCCTTGGACCCGCGCCCCGGGCTGTCGACCTGCCAGCCTCGGGGGCATGAGCCCTCTCTGTTGGGATGAGTCCCGCCTACAGCGACCGCGCGCGTCGAGGATTCGATCAGCGGTCGAGCGACGCCCAAAGCGGCGATTGCCGCAGTGGTCGGTGACCAGCGTGACCTGTGACAGTCGAAAGATGTCGTGCGCTGCCCCAGCGCTCTGCTGGGTCAGCGCACAACGTCCATAGTGACGACCTACAGGAAGTCGATCTGCAGACCGTCCGAGAAGTTGGAGGTCGGCATGCCCATCGAGGAGTCGCGGAACCAAGTCTGCCAGTTCCAGGTGTCACCGCTCTGGGCGGAGACGAAGCCAAGCGGCTGCGGAATAGCGGTCAGGTCCAGGGCCAAGGAGATCTCACCCTGGGTGCCGGAGTTCTGAATCTGGCCTGGTCCGATGTAGCGGCCGATGGCACCGCCGAGGCACAGGTTGCCGGAGCTACCCGCAGGATTCATGACGAAGTTCTGCTGGAGGCTGACGATGAAGAAGCCAAAGACGAGGGGCGGCATGTCGGCGCAGGCCACGGTCAGGTCGTTGTTCGCGACGACGCGTGAGCCCGTGGCGAGCATGCGCGCGGAAAGACCCCCCGAGTTCTGGTTGGCGGGGCCGCAGTAGTTCACGCCGAGTCCGCTACCACCACCGGAGGGCAGGACTTGGATGCCGTTGAGGCTGTCGTCCGTCGTGGCCACGTCCAACAGGACGAGGAGCGGCTGGCCCGCGACCACGGTGACCGTGTGGAACGCATGGGTCGAGCCGAGCACGAAGCCCCCAGCGAAGTCACCGCCGACGTCCTGAATTCCATTCGCGGAGCCGGGGATGTCCACCGAGGTGATGAAAGCGGCGCTATCGGGGGCCATGGCGTACGTGAAGACGTCGTAGGTGCCCCCGGGCAAACCGTCGAACCGGAGTTCACTCGGTCCGCTTACGTAGGCAATGTCGTCGATGAGCGCCTGATCGTCTCCGGTGGTGCTCGGCTCGTCGAACTCCAGGTCCAAGAAGCCAACTCCGAGGGAATCGTACGTGAGCGTCACGCCGGTGACCGCTCCGTTCGAATCGAGCAAGGCCGGAGACGTCAACATGTCGACGCCGGCCAAGTTGTCGGTATCAAAGTCGTTCCACTGTCCGCCCATGGGGGCTGCGGCCGCATAGCCCGGAGCAGGAATCCCTCCTCCGAAGGCACCGCTTCCGAAATCAACGAAGATCGCGGGCTGCTGCGCGGTCGCTGAACTGATGAGGCAGCCGGCTACGAGGAGGGGGAGAGGAGTTTTCATGGGTGGAATGCACTAGGGGGATCGGAGGGACTGGGCGGGGAACGCCACTTTGAGCATACGTCAGTCGCAGGGTATTCGGCTCCGGGAAGCCCCAACGGCGCTGCGCCCCACCTACCCGTTGTGTTTCAGGGAGAAGCAGTACAGGATCTCCCCATGCAAGCCTCCCCCGATTCGATCCCCACCGCACTCACCCCCGCCAGGCGCATTCTCATGGGCCCTGGGCCTTCTGACGTGGACGACGCCGTCCTCTCGGCGATGGCACGGCCCACACTTGGACACCTCGACCCGGAGTTCTTGACGGTGATGGACGAGCTGCGCGGGATGCTGCGGTCGGTGTTCCAAACTAAGAATGAGCTCACCATGCCGATGTCCGGGACGGGATCCGCCGGCATGGAAACCTGCATGGTCAACCTCCTGGAGCCCGGGGACAAGGCGCTGATTGGAGTCAACGGGGTGTTTGGCACGCGCATGGCAGAGGTGGCGCGGCGCGCCGGAGCCGACGTCACCGAGGTGAAAGGCGAATGGGGTCGCGCCTTCACGAAGGAGCAGCTCGCTGCTGCAGCGACGCACGACGCCTATGACCTCGTGGCGGTGGTGCACGCCGAAACTTCGACGGGCGTTCTGCAGCCCGTGCCCCCTGTCCGCGAGCTGGCCGACGAGCTCGGTGCGCTCTTCATGATCGACTGCGTGACGTCCCTCGCAGGTCACGCGGTGAAGATCGACGAGTGGCGGGTGGACGCCGCGTACTCCGGAACGCAGAAGTGTCTCTCCTGCCCGCCCGGCCTTTCGCCGGTGACGTTCTCCGAGCGTGCGGTGGAAAAGATGCGCCGAAGAAAGCGCCCCGTTCAGTCGTGGTACCTCGACCTGTCCTTGATCCAGGGCTACTGGGGAGAGGAGCGTAGCTACCATCACACGGCTCCGATCAACATGCTCTACGCGCTGCATGAGGCGCTCCGGCTCGTGCTGGTCGAGGGCCTCGAAGCTCGCTTTGAGCGGCACGCCAGGAACACGGACACCCTTCGCGCGGGCCTCATCGAGCTGGGCCTTGAGCCACGGGTCTCGGGCGATGAGCGGCTCAACCCACTCACGACGGTGGCCATTCCCGACGGGGTCGACGATGGCAAGGTCCGAGGGAGGCTCCTCAAGAACTTCGGGCTGGAGATCGGGGGAGGGCTCGGGCCCATGAAGGGCAACACGTGGCGCATAGGGCTCATGGGTTCGGGCTCCACGATGCGCAACGCGGCGCTGTGCCTGGCAGGGCTCAGGGATGCCCTCGCGGCGCAGGGCTGAGGAGCGTCGCGAAGGGGGGAGCTCTCGGGCGAGGGAGCTATTTTTTAGGTCTTGCGCGATGGGCCGGGACCGTTCTTGAGTCAGGGACCCAGCTTTTCGCACAGTGTGACGTCGGCGCACGCGGTGCCCGGGCGGGGGGCTCGGGGCGGCGGTGCGCCCCCTTGCACCATGAAGACCTCACACCGCGCCCTTTGTTCCGCTGCGATCCTCGGCACCGTCTCCGCGATGCTCTTCCCAGCCTGCGGCGGTGGGTCCAGCTCCAGGTTCGACTTGCCAGGCGACTCGCCCGCCAAGATCAACGCGCTCTCCGCCGAGCCGCGCGTGGACCTGCCCGGCCGCGTGTCTGTCTTCTTGAGCGTCGAGGAAGCGGACGGCACCCCGGCTTCCGGCCTCACGGGGGAAGACTTCAACATCTACGAGAACGGGACCCTCGTTTCCCAGAGCGAGAGCTTCCAGCAGATCCGGGCCCAGCCCCAGCTCTACCGCTCGTACCTGCACCTTGTGTTGGACCGCAGCAACAGCGTCCAGACGACGGGGGAGACCGCGCTGAAGAGCGGGGCGCGCGCCTTCATCGAACTCCTCGCGAAGGACGACGAGACCACCTTCATCAAGGTCAGTTGGTTCGACGGTTCCCCCGATCTCTTCCCGATCCCCGGGCACGACATTGGCTTCACCGACAGTCGGTCGGACCTGCTCGCTGCGATCGACGACCTTGACGTTGAGCCGCCGACCAACGGGTCGACCAACCTCTACGGCGCAGTGGTCTCAGGGATCGCGGCGCTGAACGACATCGACCAAGAGGCGGACCTTGCGGGCGTCGACAATCGTTCGCTGTCGCTGGTGACGTTCACCGACGGCACGCACCAGTCCGGCGACACGGTGACGCTCGACGATGCGCGCGCTGCCATCGCTGGTACAAGCACGGCCCAGAACCAATACAACGCGTTCACCATCGGCGTCGGGCAAGAGATCGATCCCGTCGTGCTGGGGCTGCTTGGGCCGAACGGTAGCGTCGCCGAACAGAACTTCGGCGCACTTTCGTCTGCGTTCGAGAACATCGGCATGCAGGTCTTCGACCTCGCGAACAGTTTCTACTCGCTGACCTACTGCTCGCCGAAGACCTCGGGGGACAACACGCTCACGATCTCGGTTCTCGATCTCCCCAACCCGGCGAGCGACGTGGACTTCACGTTCAACGCGGACGGCTTCGGAGCGGGCTGCGCTTTCTTCGACGTCCGACTCTCGGAGGAAGTGGGAGACGGTGAAGCGCGCGTTTTTGTGGCGGACTCGGTGGAAGCGGCTGACGGTTCCGTCTACGCCGTAGGTTGGAGAACGGCGGGCTGCGTCGAGCCCGGCTGCGGCACCGATGCCACGGCCTTCGTCGCCAAGTTCAGGGCGAGCTCAGCGGACACACCGATCGAGGATGCGGCCGGCGATGGTCGCCTCGACCTGTCGTTCGGTACGGCGGGGGTCCTCGCGCTGGAGGACGCGCAGTTCGAAGTCAGCGGCGCGACCTCTATCGTGCGTAGCTCACTCGTCGCGGGAGGATTCGCCGTAGGAGGTTGGGTACGCGCCAACAGCGCGAGCGGCTTCAGCCAGGCGGCCCTGTGGGAGATCGATGGCAACGGCACCAGCTACACCCAGGTGGAGCTTCCAAACGCGCCCGGCCTGTCCGCAGCGGACCAAGCGGTGACCGACCTCATCGCGCTTCCCTCGGGGGACTACGCGGCGTCCGGATTCCACGGCATGGGGCAACGCACTTTCCTCATCTGGCGGACGTTCCCGAACTTCGACCTCGACTCAGGGTTCGGCTCGAGCGGCGTCGTAGTGGGCCCAGCGGCTTCGCTGAGCAGCCGCGGCGCGAAGACGATCGCCCTCGGCGCCGGTGGCCGGCTGTACGCGGCGGGCGAGGTGGGGACAGCGATCCGCGTGCTCGCGGTCAACGGCACGACCGGAGCCCTCGTGACGGACTTCGACGGAGACGGGGTCCTCGACCTGACGGGGACCGTGGACGGGCTGTCCTACCCTGCGACCCTGGGTGGGGTGGCGATCGATGGCCAAGGCAAGCTGGTCTTGGCGGGCTCCATCGTCGGCGCGCCGCCACAGGTGGGGACGGGGACCGCTCAGCCCGCCCTCTGGCGCCTGAACGCCAACGGGGCGCTCGACGTGTCGTTCTCGGGGAGTCAGTCGTCGCCGACAGCAGGCACTGGTCTTGTCACCCTGCGCTCGTCCGTGACGGACCAGGTCAACGATGACTTTGGCCGCTCGACGGTTCTGAATAGCGTGGCCCTGGGGCCGGACGGCACCATCCTCGCCACGGGGCAGCGCGCAAATCGCCACCTTCACACGGACCTTGTCACCTTCGCCTTTACGTCGAGCGGCGTCTCGTCCGGGGACTACAACTTTGTCGGCTTCGCCATCCACGACGGCGCCGTGTCGGACAAGTCCTTCGAGACGGGCTCGGTCATCATGGCCCTGTCCACCGGCGCGATCTGGGCCCTCGGTACCGGGTACCCGACGGCGGCTACCGCAACGAGCGATGCCGGGGCGCGATCCGGCGTGGACGTTCCGGTCGTCTGGGTCGACCGCGATCCCCAGAGGGTCTTCCCGCCGCTCGGCGAGTAAGGGCTGGCGCCAGTCGTCAGGTGGGGTCGTCCATGCGCGACCGGCGCCTAATTCCCCAGTAGAGCTGTGACTTCAGGGCAGCGGCCGCCTAGTGACGGCACCGCTGCCCTTCCCGATGTCATGACCTACTCCGTCTCGCCTCGCCGCTCTGCCTCTTCGAGGAGGCCCTTGCCGCCTGGACCTCCGGCTCTGCCGTTGGCCCTTCCGGAGACTCTTATGGGCACTCTGATGGGCACCCTTCCGGGGACACTCCCATGACCGATGCACCCTAGTCGAAGCGAATTGCTGAGCTAGGGTTGCGGTTCGAATAGGAAGGCCGTTCTATCTGCCCCCCTCCACGGAGGAGACAGATGGAACGGCCTTCTTCACAACACACATCGATCGTGCTGCGTGCAACGCAGCTGCTGCATTCGTACGGGACGCCCGCGCACCGCTTGGAGTGGGTCGTGTCGCACCTCGCGTCGAGCTTTGGGCTCGACGTACAGGTGTTCTCGACGCCCACGTCGATCTTTGTGAGCTTTGAGAACGGCGAAGAGGATCGGGTTCGGCTCCTACGCGTAGAACCGGGCGGCGTCGACCTCGGCAAGCTCGTGGACATCGACGTGTTGCTCGATGAGATCCACGCGGGCACGGTCACGCCGGGCGAGGCGATCGATCGGATGGAAGCGCTCGACGCCGCTGCGCCCCGCTGGTCGGGGCCTTGGGGCATCGTCGGGCACGCGCTCGCGGCGAGTACCGCGGCGCTGTTCTTCGGGGGCCAGCCCATCGACGTCGGGCTCTCACTCATCCTAGGCGCGCTCATTGGCGTCCTTGAGGCCGTTTCCGCTCGGCGCCACGGTGTGGCGGGCCTCTTCGAACCCCTCGCGGCGTTCCTCGCGGCCTTTGGCAGCGTCCTGGGGGCGCACCTTTCCGACGGGGCCGTCAACGATGGCGTCGTCGCCCTAGCGTCGATCATCGTGCTGGTCCCTGGGCTGTCCCTCACGGTAGCCTTGCTGGAGCTCGCGACGAGGCATCTGTCCTCGGGCACGTCCCGCCTCGCGGGCGCGGCCTCCGTGTTCCTGACGATCGCATTCGGTGCCTACCTTGGACGCTTTGCGGGGGCGGCGATCTTCGGCGATCTGCCGCCGAGCTCCGCCGTGGAGCCCACGGGCTGGATCGCAGCTTGGTGGACGACGGGTGCGGCGGTGGTCCTCGCGGCGACGGGCTTTGCGATGCTCTTCCGCGCGCGTCTTCGGGAGCTCCCGTGGATCTTCGGGGCGGCGAGCGTGGGCTTCACGATCGCACGCTTCGTTTCGAGCGTGGCCACCCCGGAGACGCGGGCAGTGATGTCTGCGTTCGCCGGAGCGCTCACCGTGGGTCTCTTCGGCAACCTCTACGCGCGGGTCGCGGATCGTCCTTCGACCGTCCCGCTCCTGCCAGGCTTGCTCGTGCTCGTCCCCGGTTCGATCGGGTACCGGGCGCTGACCGCGTTCGCGGATCACAACGCACTGATGGGAGTCGAGAGCGCGGCACAGATGTTGCTAGTGGCAGCCGCACTGGTCGGCGGCCTCTTGGTGGCGAACGCGGCGCTGCCTCCCCGTCGAATCCTCTAGGCCTTGACGTAGACCTTTCGCGCGCCGTTCCCCCGTGGCGCAGCGGTTGCGTTACCGGACACGACCGAACCGGTTACCAAACGGATGCTCCGGTGCTGCCGGCTCCTAAGTTCGCTCGCTGAAACGTCGCGGCGAATGCGTGCGACTCCGCTCGAACGGCGACCTCGGACGGTCTGACTTCGAGGCCGATGCGCACGAATACCGCGCGTCGAAGTAGCCCAGCGTTCACGGCCCGCGCGAAAATTGAAATTTCATCAGCGGCGCTGCAGGGCGAATAGCGCCCGATTTCGAGGGTTAAGCAAGACTCGTACCGCTTGGTTCGCGCCCCCGATTGCGCCCGTTCGGCACGTGAGTTGTGGCAACGGCGGTGCGCCGGATCCCACCTTGCGCAGAAAAGTCGCCCCGATTTTTCGAACCAGCACCAGCTCAGAGCATCACCCGTGATCACTACCTCACTCATGAATGCGCGGCGTCGACTCCCCGTCGGCGCGCGCCATGGTCGAAGACACTATGACTCTGAACCTCCCTTTCAGGGGCTCACGCCTCGTACCGATGACGCACGTCTGTGTCGTCGCTTCCCTCGCTGCTTCGTGCGGCGGATTCGATAGCTCCAAAGACTCTGTCCCCGGACTGCAAGGATCGGGCTCGGAGATGCGGCTCAACGAAGTCAGTAACGGCTTCGGCCGGATCCTTCCCCACTTGATTCGCGACCCTGGGACCAACCAGTTCATTTCGATTCGATCCCTAGCGGACGTTTCCAACTACGTCATGAGGGGCAACCCGATTGAGCCGACGCCGAGTTTTCCGGCGGAAGCGATCGAACCGGACAGCTCCGTCGGCAACCACTACATCTACGCAAGCTTCACCCAGCCCATCGATCCTGCCAGCGTTCTAGCCGGGGGCAGTCAAGGCAGCGGGCTCTCTGGGCCCGTCAGTGTCACCACGATCAACTCCGGAACGGGTGCAGCGTTGGGGGCAGCTGGCCGGGCGTTCGTCGGCGGCAAGACCTTCGTCCGCTCGACGACCGGAGGGCCCCCGGAGCTCCAGGAATGGGTGCGCTTCGACGAAGACCTCGGCATCCTCGTGGCGAACCCAGACGTCCCGGAAGCAGCCAGCTTCCCGGGGGTGGGCTCGTCGCTGCCTAACGCGAGGACGCTGGTAGCCGATAGCACGATCTTGTTCGTTGCCGATGCAGACGAGAACCTCGCGACGCCAGAGATGTTCGCCGAGGGGGTGACTCTGCGTTTCCGCGCCACCACGGCCCTGCGGTCGGCCCTAGGAGAGCCGCTCTTGGACCAAGTGCTCGCGTCGACGACCGTGGGAGCCGACGAGCTCACCCCGGAACTCGTGCGAACGCCGCCGCCAGGTGAGCGACCGTTGATCACGCCGGGGAACGGCGACATCGAGGTCGATCCCGAGACCGAGATCAGGTTCAACTTCACCGAGTCCGTCCAGCCCTATTCCCTGGGCGAGGTCTTCGGTCAGGGGCCAGCGACCACCTCAAGCGCGGTCCGGATCACGTTCGGCCCCGAAATCGGGGTCACGACGATGCCGGTGACGGTCCTGCCCGTCAGCCCGTACGACCTGTCGACCTATG
>CALHGQ010000095.1 GCA_938030175.1 uncultured bacterium
GGTGGTGGCGCCTGAGCGGCAGGGATCGACTTCCTAGGCCTCTTGCCCGCAACTCGGGCAGGGCAGGACCGCCAGAGGGTCCGCGTCACCGACGGTGAACTGGTGGGAACAGTGATAGCACTCGCGCGGTGGGACCTGAAAGCCCGCGCGCTCTAGCGTGGATGGGTCGACGGAGCGAGCTACCGAGTCCAGCTGGCTGTCCTGATACCAGTTGATGGCATAGAAGATCAGCGGCTCGACCGCGGGAACCTCCTTGTCTGCCCATGTTCTCGTAAGCGTGAGGGCCACACGTCGGACGGTCCGGGCGAGCTCGTCGAACTCGCGGTAGTCATCGTTGCCGTCGGGACGGCTATCGATCACATCCACCACCTGCCCAGTCAGCCGATCACACAGGTCGGTATACGAAGCTGGCAGCTCGACGAACTCTGACAAATCTCCGCTGAAGTCGAACTCAGCCGGGTTCCAGAGTATCGGAACAGGGTCCGGCCCTCGCTCTTCCTCCTCCAAGATCAGCCTACAACTGCTCGTCCTAACGCTGAGCCAATGGAAGATCGATCCGTTGCCAACCGTGGCGTAGTGAATAGCCACGGCGTCAGCGGGGTCGCTATCCGTGAGCTTTCCGCTGCGCACGAGGCCTCTCAGCGCCTTCGGAATGAGGCGTAGCAGCTCGCCCTCGAGGGCAGCCAAGTCTGACGTCAGTTCTTCCATATCGGCATCATATCCGTGCGGGGCCATCGGTCGAGCCGGCGGGGGCCCCCACGTTTCGGAACAGCGCGGGATACCGTGCCGCCGCCGTCTGGCGAAGCAGGTCATTCTTCGGAAGCAAGACTCTACTCGCTCCCGTCGAGGTCGGCGGGCGGCCCGACCTTGGGCAGATGTGACTACGGAACCGAGCCCGCCGATTTCTGGCCAATAGATGTCTAGTTCCAGTCGGCGGCCGCACTTCAGGGGTAGCGGGCGCCCTGTGCCGCACTCCCCAGGACGCAGTCCCCCACACGACCCCCATGCGCATCGCTCCGCTCCTCCTGACTCTTGCACTCGCACCGTCCACCGCCTTCGCCCAGGGCGCGTTCGAGCTGGCCTTTGACGCCCCCGTGATCGTCACGGGCTTCGAGGACGTCGCGATCATCCCGCGACGCGAGCCTATGGCCCCTACCTGTCTCCCGCGCCGCGCTTGACGATGAACGGATAGCCCGGCACGAGGTCCAAGGGAGGCGTGTCCTTGAGCTCGAAGGGATGACTGATCACGTCGAACGCTGGATCGTCGATCTCAATGTCGATGCGCGAAGGCGGTCCATCACCCTCGAACCAGAACGCACCGTCCAGGGCAGTGCGACCCGCCTCCTGACCGTCGATGATGACGCGGGCGCCAGATATGGGTTCAAGAGCGTCTCCTTCAACGACGAACACTCGACCGCGCCAGCCGCGCTTCAACGTCACTCGCACCGTCGATCCATCTCGGCTCGGGTCGTAGTCGACCTGGGTCATTTGATATCCCGGCGCACGGGCGACGAACACCGTTGGAGAGTCGGAGGGCACCTCAACGGGCTCAAGCAGGCCGTTGACCCCGTAGGTCAAGTGGGAGAGATTCACTCCGTTGAGGTGCACGGCCTCCACCCCATGGACAATGGCGGTGCCGCCTGTATCGAACACTTCCAGCGCAACGGCGCGCGTCGCTTGCTTGGTGACGACCACCCTTGTGGCAGCGGCGCCCTCGGCGATCGGCTGGACGGTTCGGTCGACTTGGTACCCCTTGCCTGCATGCACGGCGACCATCCAGCGGGCTTTGGGCAGTTCCTCCACCAAGATCTGCCACATGCCATCGGCGGCCCCCTCCGTTCGCTTCGCCGTAGGCTGATAGCTGTTCTCGGGATTCGCCTCTTCAAAGAGGAAGAAGCCGAACTCTCCGACATCAGTCTCGGGGACCGCCGTTGCGTCGATCGATACGTGAATGGTCGCGAGTGGCCCGTCGAATGGCGCGACCCTCACCTGGGTGAGCTCACCAGAATGCACCTCGACCGTCCCTTCCTTCACCGCGTCGCCCACACGGCATGACCACGCGTAGACGCCGCCCTTGAGACCTCCGACCCGCCCCACGGCAACACCGCCTGCCACCGTGAGCCTGACGGACTCAAGGGCTTCCCCAGCCTCGGTGAAGAGGTCCACAAAGCGGCCCCGTGCCACCCCAATGGAAGGCGCACTCTGGGTGAACTCTACCGCTCCCCGTTCTTTGAAGTGGACGGGGACCGGGTCAGGGGCGACCCCTGAAGCTAACTCGAAGGAACCCGTGCCTACCACCAAGCCGTCGTCACTCGCGAGCCTAAGCGTCCACGGACCTTTCCCCTTCAACGGACTTCTGAACCGGACCCACGGTGCAGGCGCGAGCCGCATGAGCGTCTCGTTCATCGATCTGCGATGCACTGCCCCGGCGGACCGAGCTTGCACCCCATACCGCTCGGTCAGGGAGAAAGGACCGGTCACGTAGTGGAGCTGGATGGTCGGACCCAGGTCGACTTCGATGTCCCGTTGGAAGGGAAGCTCAAGGTCAAAGGGTCCAAAGCCGTAGCTACTGGCGTGAAGGTCGACGCCGTCAGAAATGGAGACCGTGACTGGACCCGCTGGCACGGGCGCGTCGTCGGCCCTGAACGACCCGTTCGATTGGGACGTCGCGTCGCCGATGTGCGAAGCCACGCTCGGGTCATCTTGTGGGCGATGAAATCTGACGCGCATGCCCCCCAGCGGCTCACCGGTCGCTCGATCCACGAGCCGTCCTTCGAGGGGGTAGAGGGCTTCGACCACCTCCGTGGTCGCAGAATCGGGGCGGAGCGTCGACTGCGACGGCGTCGTCCCAACTGACGTCCTCTCTCCCCCCCCGGATACGTCCTCCAGCGGCTCCGGTGGGTCGGTCGCATCGACGGCCTCGACGGATGAGATGACCGCCAACGCGCGCTCCGGCCCCGGGTCCCGATCGGACGCAGCCCAGAGCGCCACCAGGGCTAGAACGGCGGCGACGGCGCCAATGACTTTGGCCGACATAAACATGACTCCTGCGGAGAAAAGGGCGCTACCGAACGAGGCCCCAGGGGCCGTCGGGGCAGCGGCGGAGACGGGCGACTCAGCTCCAGAGAACAGGCCGGCCGGAACCGGCACAGCCCATGGGCCGAGGACCGCACACCACACATCCCGTCCACCCAAGCGTCGGTCGAGCCGCTCACGGAGGGCCGCGAGACCCCGCGTCAGGTTCGATCGAACAGTGGATGTCGTCACCCCTTCCCTGAGCGCGATCTCCCCGTGGGAGAGCTCATCGAAGAAGCGCGCTCCTATCGTTCGCGCCTGCAGCGGTGGGAGCTCGCGCACCTCCTCGAGCACCACGCGCATCATGTCCATTCGCTCCCTCACGTCGTCGTTGGCAGGCGACATATGGTCATGCTCGCGGGCGACCTCCGCCTCGAGGCCTTGCCGACGGGCGGTCCCTCGGTGACGGTTCAGGGCTAGGAATCGAACGGTGCCCGCCAGAAATCCTCGAACGTCCCGCACCTTGCTCCGGGACCCTGCGAGCGCCACGAGGGCGTCCTGCGCGAGATCGTCGGCATCTTCGCTGTTCCGGACCAGGGCGGCCGCGAATCTGCGCAGCCACTGGGAGTGGTCCAGGAGCTCCTCGGCGCTGAGGTTCATCATGGGATGGATCCCCGTTAGGCAGGCTGCGTTGGGGTGATGGGGGTCTGTGTGCTTCACAGTCACGGACGGGGTCACCGCCAGCCGAGATGCGCTGCACAGATTCGGGCAGATCTCTCGAATTCTAGTTCTCGGCGCCACGAGCTGCCCAAACCCGCCTGGGCCCAATCGTGGCCGGCGTGCGGTTCGACCGCGGCCGGCTGTGAGTACGGAGCCGAGCCCGCCGATTTCTGCCCAATACCCGCCGATTTCTGCCCAATAGATGTCTAGTTCCCTTCGGCAGCCGCACTTCAGGGGTGGCGGCCGCCCTGTGCCGCGCTCTTTACGACCCTGTCCCCCACACGACCGCTATGCGCATCGCTCCGCTCCTCTTGGCTCTCGCACTCGCACCGTCCACCGCCCTCGCCCAGGGCCCATTCGAGCTGGCCTTTGACGCCCCGGTGATCGTGACGGGCTTCGAGGACGTCGCGATCATCCCGCGGGAGGACATCGCTGTCGCCTACATGACGGAAAGGTGGCAGGGGACCGTAGTCTCAGTGCCGTTCAACACGTCCACCCACGGCTCCATAGCGCTCTTCACGGAGTACTCCGGGCTGGTCACAGGGATAGCAGCCAGCGCCGACCGAAGCCACGTCTATGTGCTGGAGGAACGGTCCGGCTACGCAGGCGTCGTTGTGCACGTACTCGACACAACGGGCCTGCCGCTCATGGACATCGTGCCCGCGCTGGATCCGGTCTACGGCACCGGCCTGGACTGTGACCGCTTTGGCAACGTGTACTTGACTGACCCGGACAGGGATCAGGTTCTGGTGTTCGACCAGTCGTGGTTCGTGCCCGCGAACTACGGCATGAGCCATGTGGCGCCGCCTGACAGGACCATCGGGCCACTCCCGCACTCGGGCGTTGTTGACGTTTCAGTGGACTTCTTTGGACTCGTCCACACGAGCTACGGGGAGGGGCACGTCGCCGTCCACGACACGACCGGAGCTCTCTGGAGCCTCGGAGGAGCCGGAACCATCAACGTCGGACCGTCAGCCGCTGGTATCGATGCTCATCTGCTCCAGCTCGGAACGCTCGCCCCAACCACTTGGGTCGCAAGGGGAGGAGGGCGGCAGATCCACTGGTCGGTGCCAGACGGAACACCTTCGCTAGAGGAATCGATACCGGGCAGTCCCCTCGGGATCGAAACCTGCATCTTGGCAACGGACACCGGCCCCGTCGAGATGGTGTTCCATACCTACGCGTACGGCTTTAGTGCCTACCGTCGATGAGGGCAGGCCCGCCGCGGCTCCGCTCCCTAGGCCGTAGAGCGGGTTCACGGATGGTGTGGACCTCCGGAGCTGACGGCCACCAGGTGCGCAAAGCCGCCTTGGCCCGGAAGCCGTTTCCCGTCCCGGCCGAGTCGGACGAGCGCTCCCCCAGCCGCAGCCCAGACGCCGCCTTCGCCCTGGCTCCTGGGCACGACGGCGAGGGCCTCGATGCCGTCCGCGTCCATCAGCTCCTTGTCCACGTGGAGGGCGCCGTCGTGGCCGTAGAAGCGCAGCGCGCAGCGGCGCGCGGCCCCCACCCAAACGCCGTCTTTGTCGCTGGCGAGCGCCTTCGCCCTCCACGGCAGACGCAGACGGAATGCCTTCTGCCAGCACTGCGGGGTGCCGGTGAACACCCAGCGCTCTAGGAACTGTCCTCCGCGGTGGGTCTCACCGCGACGAGGCGGAGGAAGCTCCCCCACGAGGATCCAGCCTGCAGGGCGAGCCCGCTCCCAGGACGGACGGTCGAGCGCCGCGCCGATGGGCTCCACCGCGCGCTTCGCGAGCGCGGCCGCCAGCCCAGGGGGCAGGGGGGTCGAGGCGACAGGCTCCGCCGGGCTTTGATGCCCGCGACGGACCACCACGATTCCATCCGCGTCGAGGCCGAAGTCTGCCCGCGCGGCGCGGTCTCGAACCCAGACCGACGCGGGACCGGGGCCGCGGACTCGCACGATAGCGCGCCACCCGCCGCCCAAGGACGCCGTGATGGCAAACGCCACGAGGGCCCACGCCAGCGGCGCGCGCCCGCCATGCCCGAGCAGGGCGCGCCCCCATCGTGTCCGTCTCAGCGCGCCGGAGGGATCTCCTCGATCGTCCTTCATTCCAAGGGGTTCGACGATCGGGCCGCGCTAAGGTGACGGGCGCCCCCATGCCGCGCTCATCGCCCACTCCCCCACGCGTCCCCCCCCGGTCGGTAGCGATCGCGATCCTGCGCTACTTTCCCCATGGGGGCCTCCAGCGCATCGCGCTCGACGTGGCGCAGGAGCTCGCGCGCCGCGGGCACCAGGTCCGCATCTTCACCCAGGACTGGAGGGGGCCACGCCCGGACGAGTCGCAAGGCGCCGGGGGCTCCCTCGCAGTGGAGATCCTCAACGCCAAGGGCCATGGCAACCACGCACGGGCCACGGACTTCGGGCGCAGCCTCGCCGCCGCCCTCAACGGAGCTCCGGCGCAGGTCGTCCTTGGTTTCGATCGACTGCCCGGACTCGATCTCTACTTCGCGGGTGATCCATGCTACTCCGGACGCATTCGGCGCGACCGCCCGTGGCTACATCGCTGGACGCCGCGCAGCCGAGGGTTCCTCCGGCTCGAACGCAGTGTCTTTGACCCAGACCAGCGCACGCGCGTCCTGCTCATGGATGACCGCGAGCAGGCCATCATCCAACGCGAGTACGGAACCCAGGGCGAACGCTTCCGCGTGCTCCCTCCAGGGTTCAGCGCCACCCGCCGCCAAAGCCCGGAAGCTGCTGAGGAAAGAGCTGCGATCAGAAGCGAGCTTGGCGTGGAGAATGAGTTCCTCGCCCTAGCCCTCGGCTCTGACTTCCATCGCAAGGGATTCGACCGAGCACTGCGCGCGCTGCACAAAGTCAACGGCGGCGCTCGACAGAAGGCTGTCCTAGCGGTGGCGGGTTCGGGCGATCAGCGGCCCATGGAAGCGCTCGCGAAGAAGCTCGGCCTGGCGAACTCTGTGCGCTGGCTGGGCGCGCGGGACGACGTGCCCGCGCTGCTCCAGGGCGCGGACCTCTTGGTGCACCCATGCCGCAGCGAACCAGCCGGCATGGTGCTGCTCGAAGCGCTCAGCGCTGGCACGCCCGTGCTCACCTCCAGCACCGCGGGCTATGCCACCTACGTCGCGGAGTCCGGAGCAGGCGCCGTCCTTCCGGAGCCTTTCAAAGAGAGCGACCTCGCGGGCGCTTGGATCCGAATCATGTCCGAGCCAGCCGCTGACCTAGAGGAGAAAGCGCTGCGCTACGCCGCGGGGCTCCCCCCTGACGCAATGGTCATCGCCGCCTGCGAGGAAGTCGAACGCGCCTGAGTCAATCGGCTTGCGCCCGGCGGACTGAGTCCGAAGACTTGGGGTATGTCTACCCAAACCACCGAGGCCGTCCACAACAGCAGCAGCCAGCTTTGGCTGGTGGCTGGTATCCCCGCGCTCCTCGTGATCGCCTTCCTGCTCTACACCGCCTTCAATCGCGCGAACAGCGATTCGAGCGCCGATCCAGCGGGCACGACCCAAGACACCGCACCTGCGAAAGACGAGAGCGGTAAGTAAAGGGCTCGCCCCGTGGACTACTGGACCGCAACGGAATCGCTGCGCTCAGCCATCGGCGAGAGCGACCCATTGGAGTGGCTGAATGCCCGCGAAGGCGATGCATTCCGCGACAAGGATGGAAGGCGCACGTTCCGATTCGAGCACGACGGCAAGCGCTATTTCGCAAAGGTCCAGTCGGGCATCGGATTGACCGAGGCCGTCAAGGAGTTGACCTCCCTGCGAACGCCTCCCCTCGATGCCCGCCGCGAGGTGCGAGCGCTCAAGCGCCTCGACGCGGCCCAGGTCCCCGCCCCCGAGCTCGCGGGCTGGGGCGTTCGATCCAACGGACCACTCCGCCGCCGCTCCTTCATCATCACCGAGGATGTCGGCTCCCAGACCACCGTGGGTGACCTTGCCGACGAACTCGCACAGGACGACTGGGCCGGTCGAAGGCAACTCATCCAAAGAGTGGCCGAGCTCACGGGCAAGATGCACGCGGCGGGCGTCAACCACCGAGACCTCTACTTCGGGCACATCCTCGCCGCGGAGAGCGCGGACGGCTCGCGAGCCCTCGTCCTGATCGACCTGCACCGAGCCCAGGTCTGGGAACAGGTGCCGGAGCGTTGGCTCGCCAAGGACCTCGGCACGCTGGGTTTCGCGGCGCTCCCCTATGAGCTCAGCCGCACCGAGCGCCTCCGGTTTCTCCTGGCCTACACCGGTGACCGAAGCCGCGCCCGGGAACTATGGCGAAGCCCGGTGGGACTGAGCGCCGCTGCCCGCATCTATCGCATCGAGGCCGAGCGTATCCGCAAGGGCGAGAACTTCGGGGGCTAGAGGGCCATCCGAGGGATCCGCCCATGGCGTATGCACGGACTTCGTCGCGGGCCTCTTACGCGGGCGGCGGGTTGAACGGGTAGAGCATCAGGTACACGAGCACCCCCGTGAGCGACACGTACGCCCAGATCGGGAACGTCCACTTCGCCATGCGCTTGTGCCGCTCCCAGTCTTCCTTGTGGGCCAGCCAGAACGTCCTGAGCACCATCGGCAGGTTCACCACCGCGAGCACGATGTGCGTGAGCAGCATGATGAGGTAGGCCGTCTTGATCGCGCCGGTTCCGTTGTAGGGCGTCGCGCCCCCTTGGATCGGCTGAACCTTGAAGTGGTAGTAGAGGTAGAAGCCGAGAAACGCCGCGCTGAAGAGAAACGCCAGCTTCATCAGGTGCTCGTGGGTCTTCTTGTTCCCGCTCTTGATGGCGAAGATCCCGGCGATTAGCAGGAGGAACGACGTGCCGTTGAGGACTGCGTTGAGGAGCGGGATGCGGGAGCCGTGGCCGGTGCTCGGCAGGGGCCAAACGTAGTCCAGGCCCGCAAGGGAACGCGCGCGTGCCACGACGAGTCCGTAGCGTCCTTCCAGGATCGGTGCCGCCTCGGCCAGCGGCAGCCCGTTCTCGCCGAGCGCCGGATCCCGTAGCTCGTAGAGCCCCGCCACCTTGCCCTCCGCGTCGATCACGGGCATGCGAGTTCCGTGGGTGATCGCTTGGCCAGGATCGTCGACGTCTTCGTTGCGCTGGAGCGGCACCATAAGGCCGCCCTTGATGAACGAGTGCATCTCGTCCTCCGTTTCGGAGCGCACGAACAGCCAGCGCTCTGGATCGACGCCGATGGACTCAGCGTAGGCGCGAAGCTCCTCCGGCGTGTCGAGCTCGGGGTCGATCGAAAAGGACACGATGCGAATGGGCGTCCCTTCCAACTGGTCGTGGAGCTTGGCGCGGATGTCGCGCGTGATGCTGGGACACGGACCCGTGCAGCGCAGGAAGAACGGGACGGCGATCCAGGGCGCGCCGAGCAGATCTGCCTTGGAGAGCTCTCCACCTCGGCTGTCCTCAAAGGTGAAGTCGGGGACGTCACCGAAGCGGCTCGCCGAGTCCGGCGCGGGGGCCGCGCCGCTAGTGAAGTCGGCGGGCGAAGCTGGCGCCTGATTCGGCCCTGCCGTTTGGCCAGCAGCGAACGGAGCGAGGAACCCGAGGACAAGGACAGTGGCACTCAGTCGAAGCATCGTCAAAACAGATAGTAGGTGGCCACCATGAGCAGCCAGGCACCGGTCACGAGGTAGAGGAAGCGCACGGCACCGTTCAGAAACTTGCTGGGCTTCCGAGGAGCGCCTCGCTTGGCGGTGCGCAGCAGCACGAGGACGAGCCAAAGAACGCTGAAGGCGGCCAAGCCGCAGTGAAGCGCGGACACCGCGAAGTAGCCCTCGCTGAAGGACTCCCGGTTGAGCGGAGCATCGGGGCCCAGCAGGTAGAGAATCTCGACGCCGCGTGTGCAGAGGAACCCGAACAGAAAGAGCGCGCTCAGCCCCACGCGGCCGACGATGGCCGCGGCTTTGCCGGTGGGAGCTTCCGCCTGCGCACTGCGCGCGAAGAACGCGGCGGGCACGATGATCGCCGTCGAGATCAGGGCGGCCGCAAGCTTGGTCTCCACTTCACCCCCAGGGGCGAATGGATGAAGCGCGGCGCAGCTCCCCACCTTGCAGAGGGCGCTCAAGACGCTCACCGTAACGGCCACGCGCTAGAGCGCCGATCCGCGCAGGACGGGATCGACAAACAGGAGCGCCATGAGCGCGGGCAGGTAGATGATGGATACAAACATGAGGCGCCGCGCGTTCTCCATGTTCTCCTCACGCGCGAAGCGGTACGACGGGATGATGTACATGATCCCGAGGAGGAGCGCGCCTCCGACGTAGATGGGACCCGCCAATCCGCTCAGGGCTGGCATCAGGGTCACCGGGACGATGCTCAACGAATACAAGAGCGCGTAGCGACCCGCCGTCCCTTCGGACCCGGGCTCGGTCGGCACCATTTTGTGCCCCGCCTTGGCGTAGTCCTCGCGGTACATCCAAGCGATGGCCATGAAGTGCGGGAACTGCCACGCGAAGATCGTGGCGAAGAGCGCCCAGCCCAGCGGGCCGATTTCACCGGCGAGAGCGGCGTACCCGATCAGCACCGGAGCCGCCCCCGGAACCGCTCCGATGACGGTGTTCAGCGTGCTCACTCGCTTGAGTGGCGTGTAGATCGAGACGTAGACGAGAAGCGTCGCCAGAACCAGAACGGCGGACAACAGGTTGAAGGACAGCGCGAGCCCCGCCGTCCCCGCCACGCCCATGGCGGCTGCCCCGACGACCGCGGCAAGCACGGAGACCTCCCCCGTGACAAGCGGTCGGTCCTTCGTGCGATCCATCAGCCCGTCGAGGTCGCGCTCGACCACCTGGTTCAGGATGCTGGCGCAGCCCGTCACAAGCAGGATGTAGAACGCGGCCTCGGCGCAGCGCGCGAGGTTCGTGAGCTCGGGATTCCGAGTCGCTAGCCATCCGCCGAGGGCTCCGGTCAAGAAGACCATCACAGCGACGCGGACGCGGAGGAGCTCGGCCCACGGCGCCACGATTCCGCGCGGCTCGCCGGTGTAGGTTTTGGTGCTGGCCATGGGAGACGTTTGGGTTCCGAGGAACCTAGGCGGGGACCTGTCGAAGAGTGCGGCGGGCGTACATCGCCCCAACCACGGTGGAGGATAGAAGAACGGCGCCCACAAAGACGTGCGCCGTGGCAAAGATCACTTCGCCCACGGTGACCGGCTCATCCATGCCGCCCGAAAGCTTGTAGATGGCGTAGGTGGCTAGGACGCCGAGGAGGAACTGGGCGCCCAGGGAGCCGAGGAGCCAGGCCTGCATGCGGGCAAGGGGCCTCACGCCGATACGATCCGAGTCCGGGGCCTCCTTGGCCGCGACCCCGAGCTGCTTGGCGAAGACGAGCACGGCGACAACCACGAAGAGCGCCAGCGTCACGTGAACGAGGAGCGCCTCGGTCTGGCCCTGGTGACGGAGCCACGCGCCCAGGGCGATCTGCAGGTAGACGAGCAGCGCGACCCACGGCCCGAGGACGTGGGCTCCGCGCGCGTAGCTGGACTCCACCGGCTGGGACCAGTGCCAGGTGCGGCTGCAGAAGACGGCGAGCGCGATGATCCCGGCGACGACGGCCTGGGCAATCGCGCCGTGTAGAAAGGCGAGGTTCTGGCTGTTCTCGAGGACGCGCGTTCCGCCGAGCAAGCCCTGGCCGATGATCGCGAGCAGCACGAGGACGCTAAAGACCGTCACGGCTTTCCGAGCGCGGTGGATGAAGCACGAGAGCACCACGCAGATCGCCACGAGCCCCAGGGCGGACGCCCACAGCCTGTGCACGTGTTCGAGGGTCACGCCGAGCCCTTCCTTGAGCATCGTGCCGTAGTCGTAGGTCCACATGTTCTCGCTGAACGTGGCGGGCCAGTCCGGCACCGCCATCCCAACCCGATAGGTGGTGACGCCCCCACCGATGACGACGAGGACCGCCACGAAGAGCGCCAGCACGCGGCTCGTGCCCCGCGGCGTCAGGAAGAGCAGTGGGATGGGCAAGAGCGGCTGCCATACGAGCTGCGGGTCCTTCATCCAAGCGAGCGGTACACCGATCGCAAAGAGCGCAATGAGGATGTTCCGCAGCCGCTTCCGAGGCGGCGCGACCAGGTCGATCCCAGCGCCCTGGGAGTGCCCACCTTGGGGCACTGCACTTGGCGCCAGGGAGCCGGTCGGCCCATGGCTGGACCCTC
>CALHGQ010000096.1 GCA_938030175.1 uncultured bacterium
CGTCCACTTCCCCGAACCGGACATCAGCCGCCGCGATCGTGGTCCGCACGCGCTGTTCGAACTCGATGACGGACGCTTCGCTGGAGATCTCGTCGAGCGCCCTGCGCGCGAGGAGTCGAGCTAGGCCAGGGCGATCCTCGATGAGATGGACGCGGGCCAGGTCCGCAAGAACGAGCGCACGCTCGTCCCGGGCCGAGTCTCCCTCCCGCAGCCAAAGCCCAAAAGAGCGGTCCAGGAGCGGACGCGCGTCCTCGGTGCGACCCAGCTTCAGGTAGGCGCGGGCGCTCGCATGCAGCAGAGAGGCACGAACGCGAAAGTCGCCCGTCCGGCCGTACTGCAGGCGGCGCGCACCTCGATCGAGCAGCGCCCGCGCCGCTTCGTCCGCGGCGGGGTCCCCGGCGGTCGTATCGAAGTGCTCCACGAAGTGTTCGACCACGAGGCGATTCCGCTGGGCCTCGTCCATGACGCGGTCCCTTTCACTGCGGATCTTTGAGTTGGCGAACAGCAGCGCGACGGGCGTGGCGACGAGGAGGAGCGCGGCCAACCCGATGAACGCTGCGCGCCACGGTCGACGCCGCGCCCAGCGCCGCGACTTTTGGAGGGGCGTCAGGGGCGATGTGACGAGCGGGCGGAACTCTAGGAGACGCCCTAGGTCGTCGGCGAAGGCCTGCATCGTCGGGTAGCGATGCTTGGGGTCCTTCTCAAGCGCGCGGCGACACAGCACTTCAAGGTCCGGTGGGAGATGGGCCGCGACCTTCCGGAGCGGCTCAGGTTCGCGGCCGCAGATCGCCGTGAGGACCTCCAACGGCGTACGCCCGGTGAACGGCCGTCGCAGCGACGCACACTCGTACAGCGTGACGCCCAGGGAGAACACGTCCGCACGGCCGTCGATGCCGCCGCTCGCGTTCTCCACTTGCTCCGGTGCGACGTAATACGGGGTGCCAGCGAACTCGCCTGAAAGCGTCAGCGTGGGCATGTCGGCCACGTGGGCCAAGCCGAAGTCTACGACCTGCACGCGTCCGTCGGGGCGCAGGAGGATGTTGCTGGGCTTGATGTCGCGATGGATCACGCCGACGGCGTGGGCCTCGACGAGCGCACCTGCGACTTCGCGCACGATACGAGCGATCGCTGCGACCCAGGTGGCGCCGAACGCGTCCTCGGCGGCGCCGGGCACAGCCGCGGCGAGGTCGCGACCACTCAGCGTTTCCGGCAGGGCGTCGCTCGCGCGGATGGCCTCGAGGACCCGGTCGAGGCCCACGCCGTCGACGAACTCAGATGCGAACCAGGCGCGGCCCCTGTGCTCTCCCACGTCCAAGATCGGCACGATGCTCGGATGGCGGATCTCGGCCACGGCCCGCACTTCGCGCGCAAAGCGCTCGTCGGCGCGCTGGTTCTGTCTGCCGTGCTCAGGCGTGAGCGAGGCCTGGGGAATCGGGCCCAGCTTGAGGGCCACGCGGTCGCCCGTGTCGAGGTGCTGTGCGAGAACGACCTCGCCCATCCCGCCACTTCCGAGTCGACGCAAGACCTGGTAGCGACCGATTGTTTCCTTCCAGTCCTCGTCGGGGAGGGAGAGCAGCCCAACCTTGGAGAGCGCAGCGAGGCGATCGCGCGCCCGATCTGCGTCTTGGGGTTGACTCCGAAGCACGGCTTCGAGCGCGATGGGCCCCTCGGCCTCTAGGGCCTCGATGCACTCCGCAATGAAGAGATCGAAGGGATCCTCCTCTGGATTGCCGGTGGGGACGTCATCGGAGTCATTCGTCATGGTGAACTACCATTGGACCATGGGGAGCCGCGCTTGCCTTGAGCCGCTTTGAGCCACGCCGGCCTTTCGCCGCAACCTGTGCGAACCCGTTCCTTCTGCGTTTCGTCCGAACCGTCCCATGACCCCTTCAGACCCCAACGTCCCGGATGCAGACAGCTTGCAGGGAGGCCCTGCCGAGCTTGTTCGTCGAGCGAGAGAAGGGGATCAAGCGGCCTTGGACTCGCTGATGGAGCAGCACATCCCGGCGCTTCGGGGCTTTGTACGTCTGCGCCTTGGGCGCGCGCTGCGCAGCCGTGAGGAAAGCGTCGACCTCGTGCAATCGATCTGCGGCGACGCGCTCGCCGACCTCGCTGGGTTCGAGTACCGCGGCCCCGAGAGCTTTCGCAAGTGGCTGATGCACCGGGCCGAGAACAAGATCCGCACCCGTGGTCGCTACTGGGGTCGCGCCAAGCGAGCGGCGGGGAACGAGCTGCAACATGATGAAACGGGGATCGATGAGCTTCGGGAGGTGGCGGATGCGTTTACGCCGAGCCGCAACGCAGCGGGCCGTGAAGAACTGGAGCGCTTGGAGCGCGCGTTCGAAGAGTTGTCAGAAGACGACCGCCGCGTGATCCTCCTGGCCCGTGTCGTGGGCCTGGACCACGCCGCGGTGGCGGCGGAGATGGACCGCACACCGCTCGCGACACGGTCGCTCCTGTCACGGGCCCTTGCCAAGCTCGCCGCTCGGCTTGAGCCGTAGGGGACGCCGCGAGCTATCCGGGCCTGTTCGAGCAACGCAGCCAGGGCTTCGAGGGGGCTGCTGCTGAGTGCGGCCTTTATCAACGGACTGCTAGGGCTCGAACACAACGAGTGCGCTGTTCGATGAGTTGGACGCGGAGCCGCAGGGACCGTTGACGTCGCGGTACCAGGCCTGGAAGCTCCAGGTTGAACCCGCCGCCACTTGGAAGGCTGGGCCGAACTCCGACATGGCCGTTTGCCGAATGTCCTCGATCACCAGCGAGCCGAAGACGCCCGTCTGCTTCGCGCTGAACCTCTGCAGGCCTGAGCCGCTCCCGATGCACAGGAGCCCGTCGCCCAAGGAAGCACCGCTGGCGAGACCGTTCCCCATAAAGACGATGGTCGTTGTGTTCGCGGGCGCGCCGGTAATGAAGAGCTTCAAATCGTCGGCCAAGACGCTGGCGGTGCCCGCCGTCGCGATTCGTGCACCGCGTCCCCGGGAGTTGGCGCACCCGGCCTCCGCGTCGCTGTTTCCACAGGGGCACGTCACGCCGTAGCAGTAGCTGAAGGCGGGCTTGTCCCCCGCCGTCAGTGCAAGGCCTCGAACGCTACTGCCGACGCTCATTGCGTCGAGCACCGTGCCGTCCTCTGGGTCGATCCTCCGGACGATCCCCTCAGAGCCTGCGACGAGGACCTGGTCGAGGCTGACGCCGAGGGCCGCCACGTCGGATCCAACGGTGAACGTCTCGGATACGGCGAGGGTCGTGTAGCTAAAGCGCCTGACGACGCCCCCTGGCCCCCCGAGCACGAGGTGGCTCCCTTCGCCCACGATCGCCGTCACGGGCATGCCTGTACTCCCGAGAAGGGTGAACGGTTCCGACGAGAACGCCGACTTCGTGAAGATCTCGCCGCTGTCGCCAGCGGCCAAGAGTTGGCCGGAGTAGACCGTCAGCGCACGCAGGCCGACCGGCCCCGCCAGGGTTTCCAGGAGGCTGTACGAGGAGAGCGAGTAGACCTCGATCGATCCATCGCTTCCGCCCACGAAGAGGTCCGATCCCGTCGCAGCCAGGGCAACGGCGTCGTTCGACGCGGGGAACGCGTAGTTCACCCCGACGCCGGGCTCGTGGAGGTAGATCACGCCGGACACGTCGCCGATGAACGTGAGCTCGCCCACTCCCACCATCGATTCGACAATGCCCCCACAGGCCCCGACCACGCTGAAGTCCTCGATCACAGGGAGCGTGCGTCGGATGAATGTGTCTGGACCACCCACCATCAGCTGCTGAGCGGAGCTAGGTATCGTCAGGGCCCCGGCGGCACAAAAGGCGGCCAGAAGGACTCTGGAGGCGGCTCCGAAGCGCGAAGTCGTGTCGGTGAGTGGGGGAGTTTCCATGGTGAGGCGAGGGTGTGGGAGCGGGCACGCTGGGGACGGTTGCACCCCCTTGAGCGCCGCGCTCCTGGGAGCGTTGCACGCCAATCACTCTAATTTCTCGCCGGGCCGGCTACGGGAACTTCCCAACGCGGGACGCCCGGGCGCGACACTCCGTCCTGGAGTGACACGCCCGGGCGTCTTTCGTTGGCCAGGGGCGTCGGTGGTCTACTCGACGGTCCACATTTCGCCGGCGTAGACGAGGTCTTTCAGGTCGCCCTTGCCCTTCTTGGCCACGGCGTCATCCACCTGGGCGTTGACGCCAATCTCGTAGTTCGGGGCCGCGACGCTGCGCATGACGCCGATCGGAATCGGCATCTCGGGGTCCTCGCGCATCCCTGCGATGAGGAACGCGGGGGCGCCGGACTTGGTGCCGGGGTTCCACACGTCAGCCTCGTCGGCGGAGCAGCGCTTGACCTCGAAGCCGTCGAAGCGGAGTCCCTTGTCGCGCTCCTTGCCGTAGACCATCGGCTCGCCTTCCACCAGGTTGATGGTGCGGTCCGGGCGCACGGCGCGGTCGACGTTCGAAGAGTAGAAGTCTTTGTTGAAGATCACGCAGTTCTGGAGGATCTCGATGAACGACGTGCCGCGGTGGGCCTTCGCCTTGTGCAGGACCTCCGACATGTGCTTGACGTCTTGGTCGATCGTGCGCGCGACGAACGTAGCCTGGGCGCCGAGGGCGAACTGGGCTGGCTCGAACGGGCGGTCGATCGAGCCCATCGGCGTCGACTTCTTCTTGGTGCCCACCGGCGAAGTGGGGGAGTACTGACCCTTCGTCAGGCCGTAGATCTCGTTGTTGAACATCAGGATGTTCACGTCGAGGTTGCGGCGCAGGATGTGGGCGAGGTGGTTGCCGCCGATGGACAGGCTGTCGCCGTCGCCGGTGACGATCCAAACGTCCAGCTCGGGGTTGGCGACCTTGACGCCGGTCGCGACGGCCGGGGCGCGACCGTGGATCGTGTGGAAGCCGTACGTGTTCATGTAGTACGGGAACCGGCTGGAGCAGCCGATGCCTGAAACGAACACGGTCTTCGCGGGATCCGCTCCGCTGTCCGCCATGAACTTCTGTACGGCGTTCAGGATCGCGTAGTCCCCGCAACCGGGGCACCAGCGCACTTCCTGGTCAGAGGCGAAGTCCTTCTTCGTCAGCGTTTTCTTTGCAGCGATGTCAGTCATGGGATTGCCTTAGGCCTTCTTGGTCTCCGCGAGCACCGTCTTGACGCGCTCGATGACCTCAGCGATGAGGAA
Organism: uncultured bacterium; assembly: GCA_938030175.1. GTDB lineage: Bacteria > Planctomycetota > UBA1135 > UBA1135 > Saltatorellus. Next base: position 5,157 of record CALHGQ010000096.1, read on the forward strand.
CGGCTGTCCCGTCACCTTGTTGTAGGGCACGTAGTCGTGGTTCGGCAGTTCGCCGCGCAGAAGGATGGTCATCTGCTCGACGTTCATCTCGGGCACCAAGATGCGATCGAACTTCGAGAAGATCTCGTCCAGCCCGTGGGGCAAAGGCCACACGTGGGTCAGGTGCAGGCGCGAAACCGACAGGCCTTCTTCGCGGCAGGTGTCGATCGCCTGCTTGAGGATGCCGACGGTGGAGCCCCATCCGACCACGAGCAGCTCGCCCGAGTCGGCGCCCTCAACCTCGGGCGTCGGGATCGTATCCGCGACCTTGCGCACCTTAGCGTGGCGCAGGTCCGTCATCGCCTGGTGGTTGTCCGGGTCGTAGCTGATGTTGCTCGTAGGGGCCTTTTCTAGCCCACCAATGCGGAACTCCATCCCAGGCGTGCCTGGCTTGACCCAGGGGCGCGCGTGGTTTTCGTTGCGGCCAAAGGAGAGGAAGTCGTCGCCCTTTTCCTGGGTGAACTTCACCGGGAAGGGCTTGAGGTCGTCGAGGTTCGGCAGCGCCCACGGCTCGGCACCGTTGGCGATGAAGTTGTCGGACAGCAGGATGACCGGCGTCATGAACTCCACGGCGATGCGGCACGCGTCGATGGCCAGCTCGAACGCATCGCTCGGTCGGCTGATGGCGATGACCGGCATGGGGGCGTCGCCGTTGCGACCGTAGATGCTGCTGAGCAGGTCCGACTGCTCCACCTTCGTGGGCATACCGGTCGACGGGCCTGCGCGCTGCACGTCGACGATGACGAGCGGCAGCTCCGTCGAGATCGCGAGGCCCATGGCCTCACCCTTGAGCGCCATGCCCGGGCCCGACGTGCCCGTCATGCCGAGGGAACCCGCGAAGGACGCGCCGATCGCCGAACAGATCGCGGCGATCTCGTCCTCCGATTGAACCGTCAGGATCCCGTGGTGCTTGTAGTTCGCCAGCGCCTCGAGCACGCCCGAGGCCGGCGTGATCGGATAGGAGCAGAATACGCCGGGCAGCTCTGCGAGCTTCGCGCCCGCCACGAGCCCGATCGCCAGCGCGTCGTTGCCCATGATGTTGCGGTACGTCGCCGGCGGCAGCTCAGCCTTCGGCACTTCGTACTGGCCCTGGAACAGCTCGCGGATGTCGCCGGCGTTGTAGCCAGCCTTGAGCGCGGTCTGGTTCGCCGAGATCAAATCCGGCTTGCCCTTGAACTTCTCCTCGAGCCATTCGAGCGTCGGCTCCAGCGGACGGCTGTACACCCAGTACATCAGTCCGAGCGTGTAGAAGTTCTTGCAGCGCTGCTTGTCCTTGTTCGAAAGGGGCGAGTCGCTGAGCGCTTCGTTGACGCGCGTGTTGATGGCGACCTCGATGACGCGGAAGCCCTCAAGGGTTCCGTCCTCCAGCGGGTTCGTGTCACACTTCGCCTTCTTGAGGTCGATCTCGCGGAAGGCGTCGGAGTTGACGACCACCACGCCGCCCTTCTTGAGCGACTTGACGTTGACCATCAGCGCCGCTGGGTTCATCGCGACGAGCACGTCCGGTGCGTCGCCCGGCGTGTGGATGTCCGACGAGCTGAACTGGAGCTGGAATCCCGACACGCCGGGGCGCGTTCCCGCTGGCGCGCGGATCTCGGCGGGGAAGTCCGGCAGCGTCGCGAGGTCGTTGCCGAAGATCGCGCTGGTGCGTGTGAACTGGTTTCCCGTCACCTGCATGCCGTCACCGGAGTCACCGGCGAAACGAAGGACAACGCGATCGAGCTGCTGAAGAGGCAGTTCTCCCGCTTGGGGGTCTTGGGCAGATTTGGGGTTCATCGTCGAGAAGGCGTGTTCAGCTCGGAAATTGCCCGAACAGAATAGACCCCTCGGGTCCCTTGTTGACCCTAGATCCGACTATTAGGCACCGCGAGGCCACTGATTTCGTCCGCGCTCAGCAGCGGTGCCCATCGTATGTCTGGCGAGACGCGTGAAGCGCCCCATTGCGAGCTATTCAGGACTCTTGGTGCAACGCAGCCTGGGCCTCCAGGGGCGCTGCTGCTCGGCATAGACGGAGTCGACCGTCACGGGGACCGCATCCCACATCGCGACAGGCTCCCAGGGAGAGTTCTAAAGAGGAGCGATCGGGGTGACCCGGGCTTCCATCCGAGCCTTCAGCTCGCCCTGCAAGTCTGTCGCACGCACCTGGCCCGAGAGAGCCTCGTCGATCGTATGGGCCACTTCCTCGAGGTTCACCTTGGAGGGCACGACGAACCCGATCATCCCGTCCTGGAGGGCACCACATGGGAGCGCGACCTGGAAACGGCGGGCCAGGGTCTCAATGATCCCCGTGAGGGCGATCGCGGCGTCTGCCTCGCTCCGAATCCGGGCCAGCGATGCGATGAGCGGAACTTCAGCACAGGCGAGGCGGCAGTCCTGAGGGGCCCCCTGGGCGTGGACCGCGAACTCTGCCTCGGGCACCAGAAGGGCCGCTGACATCATCGAAGGAATCCGAGACGCGGACCCCGCTGGTTGGTTGTCCGCCGACCCATCCGGGACCAGGCGGAAGTGGGTGGTACTTGACACGTCGTTCTCTTGGCTCGGTTGCGGCTGTGGCATTCGTCTAGGCCCTCCGGCCTAAACGCTCCATCGGCTCCGGGACCGACGCGGCCGGATCCAAACTCGTATCAGCGTGCAATGATGCCCGGGATGCGTCCCGATGTAGGAGGCGATCCCGGATGGAGACGCCGCGCCCGCTATTCACCCCTCGGCCGGGCGCGAATCGCGTCGGCGACCTCCCCCGCCATGGCCTCCGCGAAGATCCCAAGGGCCTGGGCCGAAGGGTGGCCGTCCCCAGGAACCTGCATCTCTGGCGTGTTGGCTCCCCCGAAGAGCGGCAGCAGGTCCACGGTGACCACGCCCAGCTCGCTGCCCCAGCCCTTCACGAGCGCGTGGATCTCCCCGTAGGGGTAGCGCCCGTCAGCCGTTTTCGGCAGCGCCGTGGTGTCCGGCATGATGAAGAGGAGCAGCGGCACGGAGTGTGACGCGCACTGCTCCGCGATCTTCATGAGTGAGCGGTGGCAGAGGGCGCGTTCAGGGGCGCCCTCTTCGAACTGCAGCGGATACGCGCGTCGCCGCTGGGCCTGGCTCTTGAACAGGCCATCGGTCAGGCCCGTGCGTAGCTTGAGCTCCTCGAAGAGCCACGATGGGGCCTCGCTGAACCGTTCGCGCGGGTCGCGGTGCGTCACTCGCGGGTGCTCCGCGTCGTTCATGACGAAGCCGAGCACGACCGCGTCGGGCCGCAGTTCGTCCCAGCGCGAAGCCAGGTACGAGGCCTCCTGCATCGTGTTGAAGCCCGGGAAGCCTGCGTTGATCACAACGGCGTCGGGTTGGTCGAACTCGGTTCGGAGCCGCTGCTGGAGCTGGACCGGGTAGGTCTCCCCGTCCTCGACGCCCCAGCCGAACGTGTAGGAGTCGCCGAGGGCGACGATCCTTGGCCCGCCACCGTCGTCATCCGACGCGGGCGCGGCTCGGCGGCCCGCCGCGTCCGTCGTGAACTTCCATTGCCAGGCATCCGCCGCCTTCGAGACCCTGTTCTCCCGCTGGAAGTTCGGGCGCATCGTGTAGAGATGCTGGGCACCCGGCTCGGCACGGAAGTGATCGTGCTCGAACCCTGCGATGCCCTTCTCAAAGCGCGCGATCATGAGCGCGCGGAACCCAGCCTCCGCCACCCCGAGGGCGACGATCGACGAGACGCAAACGAGGACGATTCGACGGGCGACGCGCTTCATGGGGGGACGATACGCTGACCCGATGGTTCGCTAGAGGAATTGCACGGCAATCCCGTTGCTGAAGTTGCTCGTCACCATCGGATTGGCGTCGCGGTGCCAGCACTGGAAGCTCCAGGTCTGACCGGCCAGGACCTGCACCGCCCCGTTGGGCTGTGGGATCGCGGTCAGGTCCACGTCGATCGAGAATGCGCCGTCCGCACCGGATTGCTGAGCCTGCTGACTGAAGCGGCCCACGGACCCGCCGAGGCAAAGCGTGCCCTGGGATCCACCTGCCCCCGGCGTGACCGCCTGGGTCATGCTCGTGATGAGGTACCCGAAGGTTTGGCGAGGAAGCCAGCGCACGGAGAGCTCGAAGTTGTTGTCGCTGACGGCGCTGGAACCGCGAGCGCTGATTTCTGAGAAGCGACCGGTGGAGTTGGGTACGGCTGGCGTGCAGTACGCGGTGCCAAGGGTCTCACCCGCGAGGGTGAACCAGCTGCCGTTCGACGTGGCCGCGAAGAGCTCGTTGCCCGTGGCGCTCACGTGGATGTCGCGCACGAAGCCCGCATCTTCCGCTCCTGAGTCGTAGGCCGAGAACGTGGCGCCGCCATCGGTCGAACGCCGCAGGCGCGGGACCACCGAGCTGGAAGCGTAGAGGACGTTCGCGTCCTGGGGGCTGCACTCCACCTTGAAGATCGATGCGTTCAAGCCCGCGGACTGCCAGGTCTGGCCTCCGTCCGTCGTTTCGTAGACGCCGCCGCTCGGCGCACTCTGGTTCGCGAGGAAGAAGCGCAAGGGCGAGCTGGGCGACGCGCAAAGGGACTCAGCGCGCACAACGGCCGGCAGGCCCGCATTCGACATGGCCCAGGTGTTTCCGCCGTCGGTCGAGCGGAGCGCGCCGCCGGTGAAGCCCGAGGAAAACGAGCGGTAGCACGCGACGACCGTTTGGTCCGTTCCGTCCTGCACGATCTCGACGTCCATGATGTCGAGGGTTGCTTGGGGCCCCTCGTAGGCCTTGGTCCACGTGCCGCCTTGGTCGGCGGAGCGCCAGACCGTCGGCTCGGTGCCCGCGACCCCGAAATCGGAGCCGGTGGCGATGATCAGGTTCGGATCACTCTCGCTGAATGCGAGGCCCACCAGCTCGGACTCAAACTGCGGCCCTTGGTCCGGCCCAAGGCTCGTCCATGCTCCCCCGCGGCGATAGAGGCCCTCGGGTGCCACCGTGGTCGGGCCGTCGGAGATCGCGTAGAGGTCGCCGTCCGGCGAGAACTTGACCGTCTCGAAGCGCGTCCCGGGAAGCGCCTCCAGGGTCCAGCGGTTGCCGCCGTCCACGGTGGTGTACACACCGCCGTTGTTGAGTCCTTGGAATGCGATCGCGATCTCGAACGGATCGTTGGGGTTCGACGCGATCGAGAACACGTTGAGCGCCGCGATCCCCGTGGACGAGGGCAGGAAGGATGCGCCTCCGTTGTTGCTTCTCCAGACCGCGTTCGAGCTCGCGCCCAGGAAGACGATGGACGAGCTGGTGGAGGAGACCTCGTTGACGGTGAATCCGTCCGTGCCACCGACGCCGAAGCTCCAACTTGCACCGTTGTCGCTGGACTGATAGACGCCCGTGCCTTCACTGCCAAGGAAGATCGTCCCCGCCGCGGCTTGGCTGATCTCGATGTCGTTGATGAAGAGCGACGGCCAGGAGCCGTCGTGGAGCGGGATCCAGTTCACCCCAAGGTCCGTGGACTCATAGAGTCCGAAGGTCTGCGACCCGAACGCCCGCCCACCGCAAGCGAGGAGCCGAGAGTCCACGAACTCCAGGTCGTTGACGGGGGTGTTCGGCAGGCCTGCGCCACGGTCGACCCAGGAGCTTCCGCCGTTGGTGCTCACGAAGAGGCCTCCGCCGCTGAAGCCGCCGCCGAATCCCACGGCCACGCGGTTCGAGTCGAGCGGGTCGACGGCGATCGAGCGAGCCGAATTCCCGACGGCACCCGCGGGCGTCACGTCGGCCCAAGTGGCGCCTCCGTTGTCGGATCGAATGACGTTGGCTAGCTGGGAGCCAAGCGCGTCCGCTACGCCGACCCAGAGGCGCTGCGGGTTCGAGGGATCGAGGGTCACCTCAAAGATCTGTTGGTTGACGCCGAACCCGAGCGGCAAATTCACCCAGGTCGCGCCTTGGTCCGTGCTGCGCCAGAGCCCGCTGAGAGTTCCGACATACGCGGTCCCCGATGCCGTGAACTCGATGTCGTAGCAGTCCGTGCCGGAAAGAGCTGACACTTCGTCCCACGTGGACCCGCCGTCATTGGATGCGTAGAGCGTGCCGGACCCCGCGGAGGGAGCCATGCCCGCGAGCACAAACGTCGGCGCGGTCGGAGAGACGCTCACGTCGAAGACGTCCCCACCGAACGGGCCGAGCGCCGACCAAGAGTTCGCCACGGACCGAACCGCGACTTGGGGATCATGGCCGGCGGGAGCCCCACCCGTTCGTACGACGTGCTTTCGCCCGGCGTCGTCGCTGCGCCACACGCTGCGCGGTGAATCGGACACGAGGGTGTGTCCAAGATCGCCAGCCTGAAGCGAAGCGGGGGACACAGCAGCGAGGGAGAGCAGGATGGGAGAGAGCATGGGATTCCAGATTCGAGTCACCGGGGGAGAGAGCCTCCGTAGAAGCTGCTGCTGAGAGATGAACTCATCTCGCGGCAACGCTTCACTAGCTTCTGCTGAACGCTCGAGTTCGGCAAGGGGGTCCGTCGAGCGGCTGGGGTATGATCCGGCCCACGGGCCCGTAAGGCCCGTATCGATGCTGCGTACCCTTCTACTCTTACTCTTCTTCGCTCCGCTGCTCATGGCCCTTGGGCTGGGGGCACAGCGCGGTGAAAGAGAGCCTGATCCCACCACGCCGCTCGAAATCTTCGCGGTCATTCGCGAGCAGAAAGACCGCACGCCTCGGCGCCTGATCGAGGCGCTCGGAAAGATGAAGACCGAGGCGGCGCTGGGAATTCTCAAGCGGTCCGTCGCCGAGATGCGAGGACGCTGGCCCAAGCAGTACGTGTTCTCGGCGATGCGGCACTTCATGGACGATGAGGTGCTTCGCGAGGATGCGATCAAGTTCGCCCGAGGCCTCGCCCTGCGCAAGGTTCCCGAGGATGCACGCGCGGCTGCGGCGGCGATGTCGAAGTGGGGGGAGCCGGTGCGCGACGTCCTCTTCGAAGTCGCGGAGGACGGCTGGGACGATATCGCTCGCTCCCACGCGATCAGCGCGGTTCGCGACGTCCTCATCGAACGGCACGACAACATCGCCCTGATGATCGCCACCGAGGCCTACGATGTTCCAGCCTCGGGGTCCACCGCCCAGGGAATCGCGGTCTTCTCGTCGTTCCGCGACGAAGCACAGTTCAGCAAGCTGGCGAAGTTCGTGGGCTCGTCGAAGTCGCCGCTGCCGCGGGTCCTGCTCGTCCTCGATTCCATGGCGCGCCACGGTCACGGCGTGGATGTCGCGGTGGACGAAGGCGTGAGCGCCGTCCTTGAGCAGGCCCTGAAGCACCGCGACTACGTGGTGCAGTACCGCGGGCTTGACGCCGTGGCGCGACGCGGCGGGATCGCTGACGCGAGGGCGGTGAGTCGCCTCTTGAAGTCGAAGGACGCAGCGGTCCGGCGGGCAGCGCTGCTGGCTGCGCTGCGGTCTCAACAGGCCGTGGAGCGTGCCGGGGGGGACGCGGGGCCGCGCAGGCTCGATCTCTTCAAGTTGGCGGAGAGTGACGACGGGATCGAGCGCCAAGCGGCCGCGATCGGGCTCGGCGAAATAGGGGGCGAAGGGGCCCTGGCCGCGCTTCACACGATGGTGAAGGACGACGACTGGGTCATCAGGGCCGAGGCCATTCGTGCCGTCTTGCGGCTGCGCGACCGCTCGTCGATTCCTGTCCTCATCGAAGGACTCGCGGGCGCCCAAGGACGGCTGCGCGGCGACTTCCATCGGGCTCTCGTCCAGCTCACGGGGCTGGAGCTGGGCAAGGGGGCGGGTAGCTGGAAGACCTTCTGGCGAAAGGAGCAGGGGACGTTCCAAGTGCCGAGTGCGCTGGAAGTCAGCAAAGGCCTGAAGGCGCGGGAGGAGCGGCGTAAGAAGGGCGATTCCGAGGTCGAGTTCTACGGCCTTGAGATCCTGTCCGACGCGTTCGTGCTCGTCGTGGACACGTCGGGTTCCATGAACGCGAAGGTCGAGGGGGCCAAGACCCGACTCGACGTGGCCAAGGACCAGATGACGAAGACCCTGAAGCGCGTGCTCGACGGCGTGTTCTTCAACGTCATTCCTTTCTCCACCGAGGCGCGACCCTTCTCCGATGGCTTGCTGGCCATGGACCCCGAGGCGCGCGAGGAATCCACCGCCTACGTCAACCGGCTCAAGAGCGTCGGTGGGACGAACATCTACGACAGTCTGAGCGTCGCCTTCGAGGACGAGCGCGTGGACACCATCTACCTTCTTTCGGACGGCAGCCCCAGCTTGGGCGACGTCAGCGACCCTCTCTCACTCCGTGCCGAGGTGGAGCGCTGGAATAGCGTTCGTGGCATCCAGATCCACGCGATCGCGGTGGGGCAGGACCATCCGCTGCTGAAGGGGCTCGCCAAAGACTCGGGTGGCCGATATGTCCGCGTAGACTAATTGAAAGTATACTACCGGTGAGGTGTGCTCTTTTCGGCCTCTCCCACGCTCCAGCACGCCCTCAAGGCGATCGGCGGGCCCCAACGGTGATACCCTGCGGCCATGACCACTAAGAGCCAGTCCCCAACGTCCGGCGTCATTCTCGACGTCTTTCCATTGGGGTTCGCCCTGGGCGGCATCCTGGCGTCCGCACGGGCCTTGCTCGCTGGATTCGGCAGCGCCCCCGGCTGGGATGAGCAGGCGATTTCGTACCGAGTGCTCGCCCTCGCCGAGCGCTGGCCTGAGCTCTTGGCCGAGGCCATGATCGCCGGCGTCGTCTGCTCCCTAGTGCTGATGTTCGCTAGCAGCGCCCAGCCGCGGAAGTCCGCCCATACGCTCATCGCGCTCGCGGTGACCTTCCTGGCCTCTGCTGCCTTCCTCACGGGCTACCCCGAGGTGCTGCCCGGCATCAGTGTCGGCTCCGTGGGGGCCGCCGTGGGCGCCGCTCTGATGGCCTTCGGGCTCTCGCGGATTC
>CALHGQ010000097.1 GCA_938030175.1 uncultured bacterium
CCACACGCCGGGCAACTGGCGGGCGATCATTCAGGTCAAGACAAAGAACCTGCAGACGGGCGGCAACAGCTCTTTCCGGCCGGCGGCTGGCGACCAGTTCGAAGTCGCTTACCTCGACAAGAAGAAGTCCCAGTACCTCTACCAAGAGGCCAGCGGGAACTACTGCTTCATGGACGCCGAGACCTTTGAGCAGTTCGAGCTCGAGAAGTCGATGGCCGAGGACAAGATGAAGTACGTCCGAGAGTCGGACGAGATCGAAGTCACATTCTACGAAACGACAGCCGTTTCCATCGAACTTCCGCCCCAGGTGGTGCTCGAAGTCAAAGAGGCCGAGCTCGCCGTCAAAGGCAACTCCGCGACCAACGTCAAGAAGGACGCCGTGCTCGAAACGGGTGCGCCGATCCGCGTGCCGCTCCACATCATGGCCGGTGAACGCGTCAAGGTCAGCACGGAGACCGGCGAGTTCATGGGGCGCTCCTCGGACTGATCCGGCAGGGCCCGAGAGCGGCCGAGCGCGCGGGCTAAGACCCGTAGCGCCACACCGTGACCGACAGATCCCGGGCTTCCACGTGGACCGGGAAGTGCTGGATCATCCGGCACTTCTCGCTCAGGAAATGCGTGAGGGCGTTGCGATCGGCCTTGGACATGCTGAGGTTGTAGTCATTGCGGACGATGAACCACGCGGTGCGGCCCGAGCGCTCGATCTCGCGGTAAGGCCGGGGGTTGAAGCGATCGAGCTGAACCACCACGTCGTGCTGACGGACCTCGGTTTCACGCCCGCCCGTCAGATAGAACTCCACGACGGGCGCAGGCGCGCCCACCACGACGTCGGTGCTCTTGCGCCTGGAGGCGACTAGCTCCACCGCCTCGCGCCACTTCGCGCGCTGTCCATTCCCCACGGTGAAGTACACCGCCACTTGGGAGAGCAGGGGAAGGACGAGAACGAGGAGCCACGCGAAGCGCGTCGCAGGGGACACCTCGTTCGTCCCGTGAGCGCGAGCGCCCCGCCGGTCGCCGCCGCCGATGGGCCAAGCCGCAAGCAGCGCGATCCACGGGAAGAGACCGAAGGCGTACTGGGCGCTCACCGTCGCCGTCGCCGCAAGGAGCGCGAGGGCCAGCCCGCCTAGCACCGCCACCGCGCCCACGAAGGACGGCACCACGTCGCGCCCCACGAGGGCCAGCACCCAAGCACCCAGGGCCACGGCGGCGATCGTAGGCGTGACGAAGGAGCCGGTGGTGAGCGCGAAGTGGGCGACGCCCGAGAGCGGGTCGTCGATGCCCTTCTTCGCGAGGTACTTCTGAAAAACGGACCAGACGAACGGGCTGGCCAAGAGGCCCGGCACCGCCACGGCCACAAACGACAGGCGCACGGAGCGCCGTGCCTCCGCCGTTGCGACGGGCGGGAAAAGGAAAGCCGCCGCGCCGATGGCGCCTGCGATCATCGCCCCCTGGAGGTGAAAGAACACGCCGAGCGCGGCCACGCCGATACCCACCACCGTCAGTACGCTCCTCGCGCTGACCATGCCGCGAATCGCGAGTCCCCCACCCACGAGCCCGAGCGCTTGGACCATCGTGTAGAAGCGGGCCGTCTGGGACCATTGGATCTCCCACGCACTGACCGCCACAACGAGCGCAGCCGTCGCCGCCCTCAGCCGGCCGCCGAGAGGAGCGAACGCCCAGTACGTCAGCGGGATCGCTAGGTAGCCAGCGATCGCCGGCGCCAGCCGCAGCGCGGCCTCGCTCGGGTCGCCCCCGAGGGCGTTGACCGTGAGCCGAATGATCCCGTACCCAGCCGCGTTGTCGATCCCCACCGCGAGGTTCGCGTCGCCCCAGGTAAAGACTTCGTCGAGCCAAAGGCTCCACTGCCCCAGTCGTACGAACCGCAGGAGGCCCATCACGAGCGCCGCGCCGAGCACCCAAAGGGCGAGGCTGGCCCCGGGCTCTTTCACGGACCCGGCTGATGATCCCCTGACGTTTCCGTCAAGGTCTCCGCCGTCGCTCCCTCGCGGAGCCCCGGAAGATCTTTCCGCATCGAGGCTTCGGGATGCCTCTGGATTGTGTTCTGGGGGGCCTGGGTTCATGGGGCACTGCATCGTCCCCGAATTCGGGCTTCGATCCAAATGCCTGGAGCGGACTTATGGGCAAGAGGGCACGGTTTTTTTGGCGAGCTACGGTCCAAAATGGACCGATACCACCAGGAACCGCTCACAGAGTGGCGCATGGCCAACGGCACTCCCACAATACTCCCATGACTCGTTCACCCTCAATGACGCTCCTCGGCGCCCTGGTGCTTTCCAGCGGAGCGCTGACCAGCTGCATCTCAGGTCGCCGTCCCATCGTGCTGGATTCGACCCCGCGCGGTGCCGTCGTCTTCGTGGATGGCGAGGACTCGGGGCACTCCACGCCCTGCACGATCCAGCTGAGCGACGCCAAGCGGACCTTCGAGTTCCGACTTCCGGGCTACGAGCCGGTCGAGCGCAACATTCGGGTGGGAGAGCGCAGCGAAGTGGTCTTCTGGACGGACTCCTACACCGACTACCGGACCTGGTCGTTCCCGCTGTGGCTCAACGCTGAGGACTTCTTCTTCCCGGTGAAAGAGGACGACGGCGAGATGCCCAACCGCATCCACGTCCGACTCAAGCGAGCCCGCGAGCCCATCGCACAGGCCAACTAGGGCCGCTCGCTCAAGTCCCCACTCTCAGTCCCCACGGGCGTCCCCCAGCAAGAGCGTGACCCAAGCCACCCGCCGCGGCCGCCGCGCCGTCTTCCTGGACCGCGACGGCACGATCAATCGCGAGGTCGACTATCTGTCGAACCCGGACGACTTCGAGTTCTTGCCTGGCGCGATCCAAGCCCTCAAGGATCTCAAGGCAGCAGGCTTCGCCCTCGTCGTGGTAACGAACCAAAGCGGCATCGCCCGGGGCATCCTGAGCGAGGCCACGCTGGCGCTGATTCACGAGCGCATGACCTCTGAACTCCACGAGGCAGGCGTCGAACTCGACTGGATCGGCTACTGCCCCCATCATCCAACGGTGGGAGGCCCCAGCTACCAGGCCGACTGTTCCTGCCGGAAGCCTCGCCCGGGCATGCTGCTGAGCGCCGCCGGGCACCTCGGCATCGACCTGGACGCCTCCTTTTGCGTGGGCGATTCCCTGCGCGACGTCGAGGCCGCCGAGCACGTATCCGTGAAAGGCATCCTCGTCCGAACCGGCAAGGGCGAGACCCAGGAGCAGGTCGCCGTGGATCAGGGCAGAGAGGTCCGTGTCGTGGATGATCTCCAGGCGGCGTCGCGCTACATTCTCGGGCTATGACCACCGCCCAAGCCGCGACGACCACCCGCCCGAAAGCCCTTGTGCTGCGAGGCCCCGGAACGAACTGCGAAGACGAGACCCTCCGCGCCCTTCGGATGGGCGGGGCCGACGCCGACCTCCTCCGGACGGACGTCGCCCTCAGGGACCCCAGCCAGCTCGAGGGCTACGGGGTGCTGGTCTTCGCGGGCGGCTTCAGCTACGGCGATGACCTCGCCGCTGGGCGCGTGTGGGGCTCGACCCTGCGCTCGAAACCTGGCAGCCAGGAAGGCCTCGGCGGCGCGCTCCGCGCCCATGTGGGCCGTGGCGGCCGCATCCTCGGCGTCTGCAACGGCTTCCAGGTGCTGGTTGAATCCGGCCTGTTCGAGCCTGAAGCGAGCCCCGAGGAGCGCTCCATCGCGCTCTTCGCCAACGCCTCGAACCACTACGAGTGCCGCTGGGTCACGCTGGAGGTCCAAGAGAGCAAGTGCGACTGGCTCACGGCCGGTGAGCGGATGCCCACCCCCGTCGCCCACGGGGAGGGCCGCTTCGCGGTCACGGACGACGCCGCCCTCGAGCGACTCCGCGCCCAGGGGCAGGTGGTCCTGACCTACGTCAACGAGAAGGGCGAGCCAGGGGAGCCCGCCGGATACCCCGCCAACCCCAATGGCGCCGCGGGGGACGTCGCGGGCATTTGCGACCCCACAGGGCGGGTTGTCGGGCTCATGCCGCACCCCGAGAGGAACCTGGACCCGTGGAATCACCCCCATTGGACGCGCCTCGCGGGTCCTGGGGCGAAACGAAAGGAAGGGGAAGGGCTCGCCTTCTACCGCGCACTGGTGGAATCGGCCGCTAGCCAATCCCTATAGTCGGAAGCGCCGCAGCAGCGCCTTCACCCGCACTTTCGAAGGCGCGCGGCCCATTCAACTATGAGGCGCACCGCACACACCAGCCCCGTCGCACGCACAGCACGGGCTCCCCAATCCACCGTTCCGTTCCTCGCCGCCGGGTTCTCCAGGATCCTCGCGGTGCCAGCCCTGGCTGTGATCTCCATGCTGGCCTCCGTAGGCCTCGGCGCCTGCGCGCCCATGGCCGTCGTCGGCACGGCGATCCTCGTCAACGACGAGTTCGTGGACAACGCTCAGACCGTCATCGTGCCCTACGAGGTCGACTACGTCTGGAAGTCGGCCCGGAGC
>CALHGQ010000098.1 GCA_938030175.1 uncultured bacterium
AGAGGTTGTCCTCGTCGCGCGCCATCGCGTCTTCGAAGGGCCCGAAGTGCTCAAGGCACTCTTCGCGCGCCCAGGCCCAGAGCCGATCCGCTTGGCTCTGCCTCGTCGGCACCGCCGCGGGGTCAAGCGTGCCGGGGTGATGGGCGAAGTCGCGTTCGATCAGCTCGGCGACCTCAAGCTCGACGTTGCCCGGGCGAAACCGCGGCACCTTCGGCGCGGCGGGATCCCCCGGCCACGGCTTTCGGTTGTCGCCGTCGAAGCTGACCTGTCCGCCCTCGTAGGCCTTGCCCTCCATGAGGATGCCGGTGGACTTGCGGACCGCTCGGTAGAAGCTATCCATGCGCCACGGGGGCGCTGGGCCGACAGCGCCCGTGAAATCCTCAGGTGTCGTCAACCAACCCTCGTGGGGCTGGGCGAGCAGCGCCCCTTCGTCCACGAGCGGTCCCAGCTCGTCCCGCAGCTCCCGCTCGGCCGGCTCCATGTGAACCAAGGGGCCTAGCTCTTCCGCCACCCGCCGGAGGGGCTCCGCGAAGCCCTCGCCAGCCTCCGCCACCAGATACCGAACAGCCACCCCGCGGGCCGCCTGCTCCAGGGCGAAGCGCCGCTGATTCGCGAGGACCAAGAAGAGCTTCTGACGATGGTAGGGCCTTCGGGCTGCCTTCCCGGGGCTCTCGGCCATGACGATGCCGAGGTCTTTCGGCGCCCGGCCCGCCATCGGCCCAATGGCGGCGGAAAGCTGGTCGTAGGGCACGTAGACCCACGTCCTGGGCCTTGCTGTGTCGATCCCGGACGTCGCGCGCTGGAGCTCTTCGTAGAAGACTTTCATGGTGCTGCCGCCCAGCGCGTCCAGAGTAGCCCAGCGGGCGAAGACCCCCCGATGAATAGCCGCTCCAAGCCCAACCCTCGGCCCCGGCTCTTCGCCGGGCCCTGCCCCGTGGACGCACCGACCGGAGCCGCCCAATGAGCCGCGGCCCGCTGGTACTTGGGGACATGGGCCATGCTCTTTGCCGACTGAGCCGTGCACGTGCGACATGTCGTCCCCTCGGCTTCGACATCAAAGAAGTCCTCTACCCCGGCTTTGAGGGGCGCCCCCGGGCGTCGAGCCTCGACGGGTTCTTCGAGGCCGTCGAGCTCCAGGTCGACATCTACCGGATGTCCCACAGCCGCCCGCTGGTGTATGCCACGGGCTTCGGGGCGCTCGTGCTCCTCGGGCTGCGAGCCCGGGGGAACGTCAAGGACCTGCCGGCCGTGATCCAGGGGGCCATTCCCTGGATTTGGGCGCGGGGCCATACCCAGGGCGGCGCGGCCGCGGGGGAAGCAGCGCGGCTCAGCCTTTCCGACCCAAGCGGCCGGGAAGCCTTCGTCAACCGACACCTGCGATCCCCGATGGATCAGGCCGAAAGAGAGGCCTTCTTCGCCGGCTACGCCAGCTGCAAGGCGTTTCCGGACGTGTACGAGTGGTTCGACAGCGGGTGGCTTGCGTCGCTCGAAGGCACGCTGGCTGGGCGCCCCCCGGCGATCGACGACATCCGGGTGTGGGCGTGCGGCGAGGACGAGTACGTGGATGAAGCCGAGCAAGACGCCGCCGAACGCGCCCTCGGCGCGGAATGGCCCTCCGAGCGGATCGAGTCCTGGGGGCATTTTCCCTACCTCGACGCTCCCGGGCCGTGGACATCGGCCCTGGGGGCCTCGATCACTGTCTGAGGGGTTAGGAAGCGCCCATTCGAAAGTCGCCGCGAGGTTTGGATCGACTGGACTTACTTGAGACACTCAGGGGCAATCCGACCTTTCCCCAGGCTCGCCCCCCGTGGCGATGCAAGTCCCCCTACCTACCCCCAAGAAAACAGAATGGGCTTCTTCCAAGAGTTCAAAGAGTTTGCCATGCGTGGCAACGTGGTCGACCTGGCGGTCGGCCTCATCATCGGCGCAGAGTTCGGCAAGATCATCAACTCCGCCGTCAACGACCTGATCATGCCCCCGATCGGCAAGGCCCTCGGCGGCGTGAACTTCACGGATCTCAAGTACTCCCTCGGGGAGTCAGCAGCATCCATGCAGCTCACGAAGGCCAAAGAGGAACTCGCCTCGGCCACCGGAGACGGCATCGCCACGGCGACGGCCGCCGTCGAGAAGGCCACGGCCAGCGTTGCGGAGTTCGGTGAGACCGTTTCCATCAACTACGGCAACTTCGTCCAGAACGTCCTCAACTTCCTCATCATCGCCATGGCGGTGTTCATGGTCGTCCGGATCATGAACTCGATGAAGAAAGAGGAAGAGGAGGCCCCGGCAGAAACACCGGCCAACGAGGTCCTCCTCGGCGAGATCCGCGACCTGCTCAAGAAGTAGGCCTGACGGCTCTTCCCCTGCGAAGGCGTCCAGGACCTCGGTCCTGGGCGCCTTCGCGCGTATGATCTAAGCATGCCCAGCCCGAAGCAGATCGAACCGCCGTTCATCGGCCGCTCCGAAGAACTCGCCGTTCTCCAGGAACTGGCGGACTCCGGCAAGCCGGAGATGTTCGTGCTGTACGGAAGGCGGCGCGTCGGCAAGACGGAGCTGCTCCAGCGCCTCTGCGGAGGCGAGCACCGAGCCGTCTACTTCCAGGCAGCCCAGGTCCGCGAAAAAGACAGCCTACGCAGCTTCAAGGAAGCCCTCAAAGACGGGCTTGGGGGCGACCCGCTCCTCGACGGCATCGAGTTCCCCGATTGGCCAACGGCCCTGGGCTTCGCCGCCGAACGCGCGGGGGATGAGCGGCTCATCCTCGTCATCGACGAGTTCCCGTACCTGTGCGACTCAAGCAAAGGACTGCCGAGCCAGTTCCAGCAGTTCTGGGACATGCGCGGCAAGAAGTCCTCGATCATGCTCGTGCTGTGCGGCAGCCAAGTTTCGTTCATGGAGAAGGAGGTGCTGTCGGAGCGCTCGCCCCTCTTCGGCCGCCGCACCGGCCAGCGACGACTCGAGCCGCTGCGTCCGAGCGAAGCGATCGCGTTCTTTCCGAACTGGTCCCTGCGCGACGCCATCATGGCGTATTCGATCGTAGGCGGCATGCCTGCCTACCTGCGCCGCTTCACCGAGGAGCGCACGATCCCCGAGAACATCGCGGCCGAGATCCTGCGGCCAGAGGGCTACCTCTTCGACGAAGTGCAGTTCCTGCTGCGGTCCGAGCTGACGACGCCGCACACCTACAACTCGATCCTCGCGGCGGTGGCCCGCGGCGTACACCGCATCGGCGACATCGCGCTGCACGTGGGCGTCGACTCCCCCACCGCAAGCAAGTACCTGCACGTCCTGCGGGAGCTGCGCCTCGTCGCGCGGGAGGTCCCCGTCACGGACCCAGACCCCCTGCGCTCGCGCAAGGGCCGCTACCGCATCAACGACCGGTTCCTCGCGTTCCACTTCCGCCACCTTCAGCCCCACCTGTCCCTCGTCCACGCCGGTCGAGGCAAGCGCGTGCTCAAGGAGTTCGTCGAGCCGGACTTCGAACGCCTCTTCGATGAAGCGCGACTGGACTTCATCCTCGACCACCTCCAGCGCGACGCCGCGGAGCTCGTCGGAGAAGAGATGGCCGAAGTCGGGCGCCACGAGGGCGTCTTCATCCGCGCCGTGGGCCGCACCGTGATGGATCAAACCGTCGCCGCGATCGTGGTGCCGGAGGGCTCCAAGGACACGGCTGCGCTCCAGGCCGAGCTAACCCACCTGCGCCAGGTCTTTGGCGACGAACCCATCAAGCTGGTGTACGGCATCACCGACAGACGCGAACGTCCCCTCGACGTCGAGCGCGTGCCGGAGGGCGAGCTGGTGTGACCGAGGAAATCGAGGACGAGTTTCAAAACTACTTCGACGCCGTCGGCAATGGACCGGATCGCTGCTACCTGTGCAGGCGAACCCCGGCGGAGGTGAAGTTCTTCTTCGGGTTCGACGAAGACGGGGAGCCCCTGGACGCCGCGCAACACGGCATCGAGGACATCGTGCTCGAGAAGATGGACATCATGAGCTATCGCGGCGAGAGGCCGGTCTGCGCGGTGTGCCAGCTCAACATGGACGCGATCGCCCTGCTCGACGAGATGCCGGTGCTGCGCGAACTGAGCCGCCAGATGCGGGAAGAGCGCGAACGGCTTTGGCCGCCGCCGACGGAAACGTAGCCCCCGATGGTCGGCCCCGAAACGACTTCGCGCGAACGCAGGAAGGAGCGGCTAGCCCGTCTGGGCGAGCGCTTCGAGCTCAGCGGCTTCGCCAAGTGGATCGCGCTGTCCGCGGCCCTCGGCGCGCTGGGCGGGCTAGCGGCGGTCTTGTTCTCGCTCCTCGTGGACCTGTCGAAGGAGCACCTCTTCGGGCGCGTTGCCGGGACCCTCGAGGGCGGACTCACCGGCGGAGCCAACCCCGCGCTCGTGCTGCTGCTGCCCGCGCTCGGCGGCCTCGTGGTCGGGCTCATCGAGCGCGCCGCCAACTCCGAGCGCGACGGCTCCGGCACGGACGCCGTCATCCGCTCGTTTCACCGCATGAAGGGCCGCGTGCGCAAGCGCGTCGCGGTCGTGACCGGGCTCACGTCGGCCATCACCATCGGCTCGGGTGGCTCCGCCGGACAGGAAGGCCCCGTCAGTCAGATCGGCGCCGGCATCGGAAGCTCCCTCAGCACGGCGTTCGGTTTCTCCGACCGCGACCGCCGGCTCTTCCTCATGGCCGGGGCCAGCGCCGGCATCGGCGCTCTCTTCGGGTCCCCACTCGGCGGCGCGCTCTTCGTCCCGGAGGTCATGTACCGACGCGAAGAATTCGAAGGCGACGCAATCATCCCCTGCGTCGTCTCTTCGTCCGTGGCCTACGCAACGTTCACCGCGATCCTCGGGGACGAGCGCGCCATCAGCATCCCGAAGGAGATCGTCGACCACCTGACGTTTGGTGGCCTGTTCGAGATCGGCATCTACTTCTTCCTCGGGCTTCTGTGCGCCGTCCTCGGCGGCGCCTTCGTCGCTGCGGTCGGAGCGACCACCGCTGGCTTCGAGCGGATGTCAAAGGTCCCGAAATTCCTGCGCCCGGCCCTCGGAGGGGCGCTCGTGGGCGGCATCCCGCTGATCATCGCACGGTTTACGGCCGATCACGGCGTGGCGTTTGGGGGTTACGGCCTCGTCGAGTCGGCGCTCCAGGGGTCGATCGCCGTTCCGATCCTCGCGGCGCTGCTCTTGTTCAAGGCGGCGGCCACCGCCATCACTGTGGGCTCGGGCGGCGCCGGCGGCGTGTTTGCGCCTTCGCTGAGTATCGGCGCCGTGCTCGGCGGCTTTGTGGGCCTAGGGGCCGAGCGGCTATTCCCGGGCCTCGCCCTCGATCCGGCTGCGTTTGCGCTGGTGGGCATGGGCGGCTTCTTCGCGGGCGTCGGCAAGACGCCGATTGCCGCCGTCGTGATGGTCTCGGAGATGACCGGCAACTACGCGTTGCTGGCTCCGCTGATGATCGTCTCGGTCGTGCATATGGCGCTATCGACGAACTGGTCGCTGTATCCCGCGCAGGTCAACCGGCCGTTGGATTCGCCGGCCCACACGGGGGACTACATCGTCGACGTCCTCCAGAGCCTGCACGTCTCCGACATCCTCGATAGCTCTTCGAAGCCGACGCTGATCCCGGAGGACACGACGCTGCGCCGGACGATGCAAATCGTCTCGAACGCGCGGGACACGCACTTCCCGGTGGTGAACGTGGATCAGGAGCTGGTGGGGATCTTCTCGCTCAACGACCTGAGGCGCATCTTCCTAGAGCACGAGGCGCTCGACGTTGTGATCGCCGGGGACTTCATGCGTGAGCAGGTGGCGACGATCACGCCGGGGGATTCGTTGCATGACGTCCAGCGGCTATTCACTCGGCGAGCGGTGAGTGCGTTGCCGGTGGTTTCGCCGGACAATCCGCGCGAGGTGATTGCGCTGCTGCGGCGGAACGATGTGGGGCGGGCTTATACGGATCGGCTGCAGTCGTTGAAGGAGCCAACGCCTTAGGGCTGGAGTCGGCTCCGCCGACATGGACTGGGGAGGGGGAGGAGTCGGGGAGGGGTGTGAGATGAGGCGCCTGTGGGAAGGGATGGAGGGGTGAGAGGGGGCGGGCTTCGGGCGGGCTTCGCGCTGATGAGGGGGAGGCCAGGGCCGGAGGGGTGGGGGCGCGAAGTCGGAGTCGCGGAGCCTGAGTCCCGGAGGGAACCGGAGGGGAAAGGTCTGCCGAGATTGGGTGAGAGGTGAATGGCGTAGAGTGTCGAGTTCGCGCTCTAAACCCACCTTCCAAGCCACTTTCATCGTTACGTATCTACCCCATCGGGGTAGATACTTTGATGAAGTCTGCTCGTATCGATCAAGGTCTCTTTCGCTTCGCGGCTCCTCCTCATCGGCGCGGTCCGCGCAGGACGAAGAACTCCGGCGTTCCCCATAGTTCGCGGCCAGAGCTCGGACCAGGGAACGTTGTCCATGTGACGGTCAAACTCAGAGCGGGTTTGCCGTCACTTCGTAAGGGTGAAGCGTTGGAGATTGTCCGCGCGGCGATCGGAAGAGTGAACCGAGGCAACTGGGCTCGAATCGTCGAGTACTCCATTCAATCCAACCATCTCCACCTGCTAGTCGAAGCTGCTAACTCGGCAGACCTTTCGCGCGGCATGGCGAGTCTGAACACCGGACTGGGGATGCGACTCAACCGGATCTGGAATCGAGTGGGTTCGGGGAGCGTGTTCAAGGAACGGTTCCACATGACCATCATCGACTCGCCCACCCGAATGCGAAACGCGCTTCGTTACGTCCTGCGCAACGATGTCCACCATCGCCTCGGCCTCAAAACCCTCGATCCATGCTCAAGCGCTCCCTCCTTCTCCGGATGGCAGCAACACCAAGGATCCCCCGCCCAAGCCAAAGCCGCAGCCACATGCGTCACCGCCAAGCCTCAAACCTGGCTCCTCAAAATCGGCTGGCAAAAGGTGAGGGGCAAGCACCACCTCCTATCAGCCCGCCAAGCCCCCCGCACCGAGGGCCACCACCGCCCCCTCACCATCGAAGCCTAGCCCCCCCCGCGACTCCGACTTCGCGTCCCCGCCCCTCCGGCACTGGCCTCCC
>CALHGQ010000099.1 GCA_938030175.1 uncultured bacterium
CAAGGCGCGGCGCTGGGGAAGGGAAGTACGCCGCCTCCTTCGGTAGAAGCTCGACCGAGGGGGCTCTTTCACTTTGAGCTAGATCCTGATTCATCGGCGGCCTAGTGGTGGTTCGTGACGATCAGCTTCTTGGGTCCAGGGACGATGCCGAGGGCGCGTCCGAGGCGCTTGCGACCGAAGACGGGGTTCTCCGCGTAGTAGAGGATTCGCTCGTACTGGCGGCGCACACGCTGGGGCATCGCGTAGTACCAGCGCTCGTAGCGCCGCACCATCGCCTTGCGCAGCTCCTCCAGTTCGATCTGGCTGAAGTGCTCGTGCTTGTAGGCCGAGCGGTTGGACGAAACGTAGTTCTCCTGGAGGTCCTCCACGTCGATGGACGCTTGGTAGTTGTCCCACGACTCCGTGCCGATCAGCGGGTTGAATACCGAGATGCGGATGAGGTCAGGGGCGGCCAGCTTGAGGACCTTTTCGGTCTCCTGGATGTCCTGGGGCGTCTCGCCCGGCGAGCCGACGATGATGTAGACCTTGGCCCAGATGCCAGCGCGCCGGGTCATGCGCGCGGTCTCTACGATGATCTCGGGGGTCAGATCCTTCTTGAGGGTGTCGAGCATTCGCTGGGATCCCGATTCCCAGCCGTAGTAGATGCGCCTGCAGCCCGCGCGGTGCATGTGCTTGAGCAGCGGGTAGTCCACGCAGTCTGCGCGGGTGTTGGCGATCCACTCAAACTTGATGCCTTGGCGGATGATCTCGCTGCAGAGCTCATGGATGCGTTTCTTGCGCAGCGTAAGGATCTCGTCCACGAAGGCCACCACGCCGGGATCGTACGTCTCAACGATATGCTTGAGCTCCGCGACGATCGCTTGCGTCGAACGAACGCGGAAGCCGCGGCCGGTGAGCTCCTTCTGGCAGAAGATGCACTTGAACGGACAGCCGCGCGTACTGAGCATGTACACGAGTCGCTCGGGGTTGTTCTGGAAGTACGACTTCATCGGCAAGAGATGCCGCGCCGGGATCGGCAGGTCGTCGAGCTTCTTGATCAGCGGTGGCGCAGGGTTGTCGATGACGATCTCGCCGTCGCGCACCACGGCGAGGCCCGGCACCTCTTCCAAGTCCTGATCGCGCCCGCCCTCGAGGGCCTCAACGAACTGAGGGAAGCTGTAGTCACCCTCGCCCTTGATGACGTAGTCCACGTGACCGCTGTCGAGGAACACGCCCTGGTCCACCGACGCGTGCGGCCCGCCGACCACGGTGATCTTGCCCTTGGACTTGGCGTACTTGGCCCAGGCAATGGCTCGCCGAATGTTCGGGGTCAGCGGGCTGAACCCGATGATGTCATTGCGGTCGATCGCTTCACGCATCGACGCATCGCTACCTACGCGCTCGTCCCAGAGCTCAACGGGCAGGCCCCGCCGCTCGAACATGCCGCCGAGATAGCTGATCCCCAGGATCATCGAGAGCGGATCCTCCTGAACGTGGGGCTTGATGTAGGTGATGAGTGTCTTGCGCATGGGAAGGGGGGGCGAGGGTCGAGCCAGCAGATGCGGCCGAGGGCGAACTTGGGAGCGAGGGCGAAACAGCCCCCTCACGGCAGAGGGAGAGGTAGTGGGCGACGGCGTCGGGTAACCAGCGATGGACGCGGAGCGAGCCTCTCCGGCGACCGAGGAAGCCAAGATGGCCTCCTCCGCGAATGATCTCGACCTGGACCCACGGGCTCCAGTCAGAGGAACTCAGCGTCCGCGGCGAGACGACGGGATCGTTGCTGGAGTGAATCACGACAGCGGGGCTGGCAACGCGGTGCAGCGACGTCGCGGCGGACGCGGTGGCGTAGTAGTGGCTGAGGCTGTCAAAGCCCCACACGTGCGTGATGTAGTGCTCGTCGAAGTGGCGCAGGCCCGACATCCGCGGGACGTGATAGCTCCCTTCAGGTGCATCCCCCGTGAGCGTTGGAATCCAACGCCTACAGCTTCGTAGCACCCAGAGGTCGTAGGCCTTGGAGCGAGGCCGGCGAAGGTCATGGGAAGCCGCGTCGAGATCGATAGGCGGGCAAACGGCGAGGGAAAGCTCGGGCGGCTCCTCGGGGCTTTGACCCAGTAGCTTGAGCAGCGTATTGCCGCTGATCGAGTAGCCAACGGCCATCAGCCGCCGGAACCCGCTCTCGCTCCGCAGCCATGCGATCGCGTCTTCGATGTCAGCGGTGTTGCCCGCCATGTAAGGTCGCGTCGTCTGCTCGTTCTCGTCGCCCGAGCCGCGGTGATCCAACGCGAGCACCGGATGATCGGCCTCTGCAACGCGCTGCGCGCCTTCCCGGAGGTAACCAGAGCGCGTCGTGCCCCCTAAACCGTGCATCAGCAGCACGGCTGGAGCCACGCGTCCAGGCCGATACCACCCGGTAAGCTGTCCACCGCATCGCAGCGGTACGCATACAGACCTAAAACCCTCGAGCTCCCCAATGGGCCGCGCCCCCTTAGGCAATGCGGCGCCAAGAATGGTCTGCAGGTCTCCTCCCGGGACACACGGGTGCGGCTGGAAACGAGGTGGGGGCTTGAGTGCGAGCATAATCCTTGACGTAGATGTCGGGGAGCACGACACGTCACAGGCTTTGGAGCAAAGAATTTGGAAAGGGAAGAGACGCTTGGAAAGGCGCGGACTCTAACCCTGCACAGAATCGCGAATTCCCGCTAGCCTGTTCTTGGACCTTCCCCGCGCCGCCCCCCCTGACGCCCCCCCGGCTCCAGCTAGGGCTCGCCTGTTGTCTCTTCGCAGAGATGCTCACCACAGGCCAACATGACTTCCTTCAAGCTCGACGCCGTTGCGCCCCGTGCGCTACCGCACCCCTCGGCTCAGTCCACCGCTGAGTCAACATCATCCTTTGGGCACGCCGCGCCCAAGAATCCCACCCTCCTCGCCGTCATCCGTCGAGGGGGACTCCCGCTGATCATGCTCTTGATCGTCGGT
>CALHGQ010000100.1 GCA_938030175.1 uncultured bacterium
TAGATCGGATCATCGTCGAGGAGGGTGACCACCTCCCCTCAGGAGACATGGTCATGAGCATCGGGCATCGCACAGTCACTCTTCGTAAGAACGAAGAGATCGTCGTCATTAGACTAGGAGACGGCCGATGAGCCAGCTCACCCCCTATGTAGCTTTGAGCATCGCCGCAGGCGCTGCCTCTATCTTCACCCCGACCTTGGGCGCGCAGAGCCTCGCGGACGCGGGCACGCCGCGGCGGGCCGAGATGCCGTTCACCCCCGGCCGCGTCACCGTCTCGTTCATCGAGTCCGAGGTGGGCGATGCCCTGCGCCTCGTGGGCCGCCAGTGCGGTGTCAACATGGTCATCAGCAACGAAGTCAAGGGTGTCATCACCTTGGACCTCGATGGAACGACCCTCGACGAAACGCTAGAGGCGATCTCCAAGGTGAGCGGGCTCCTCTACGAGCAAGACGGCGACATCGTCACGGTCTTCACCCTGAACGAAGTGCTTGAGTCCCGCGAGAAGCACGATGCGCTCCGGCCGGAGCCCGTCGCAGACGATCCCCTGCCCTACGACACGCTCGTCATTCAGCTCCGCTTCGTTGACGCCGAGCGCGTCGAGCCCATCGTGAGGACGCTGCTCAGCGAAGAAGGGTCGGTCACCATTCTGAAGACCTCCGATCACATCGCCCGCGAGCGAGGCCAGCAGGCCGCCGGTGGCGGCGGCCAAAGTGTCGTCGGTCAGGTCCAAGGACAGACCCAGGGCGGCCAGGGCGGAGACTCGGGCTTCCAGATCGGCTCGCGCCTCTCCACCAGCAGCCAGGGTGAGCCCGCCAAGTCCCACACGATCGTCGTCACGGATGAGCCCGCCGCGCTCGACCGCATCAAGCGCGCCATCAACAGCATCGACCTGCGCCCCCAGCAGGTGGTCATCGAGGCCCGCTTCGTCGAGATCGCGTTGAACGACAGCCAGAGACTCGGCATCGACTGGAGCGTCCTCGCCCGACTGAACGGCGGCTCGGCACCGATCACCGCTCCCTTCGGCGGCTCAAGCCTCGGCACGTTCAACCCCAACGTCGTGGGCGGCGGCTCGAACGGGATCTTCCCCGGAGCCCCCGCCGACGTGACGACCGGAACCACGCGCGGCCTGTTCACCTTTGGCACGCTCGACTTCACGGGCTTGACCGCCGTCATGGAGATGGTCAACCAAGAGTCGGACATCGAGATGGTCTCGAACCCGAGCGTCGTCGTGCGGGATCGTCATACCGCGACCATCCTGGTGGGCGAGCGCTACCCGATCCTGAGCGCGAACGTTTCTGAGTTTGGAACCGTGACTGAGCAGCTCGACCACTATGAGCCCGTCGGCGTCCAGCTCGTCGTCACGCCGTCGGTTCTTGACGACGAAGTCGAGCTGGTCGTGAGGCCTTCTTCCAGTTCGCTAGGCGCGGACGTGGAAGGCACCACGGGCCTCCGCGTCGCACGTATCAACTCGCGCCAAATCGACACCAACATCACGGTGAAGGACGGCCAAACGGTGGTTATCGGCGGCCTGATCACCACGCGGGAGGTGGACACGGACACGTCCGTCCCCTACCTCCGCCGCATTCCCCTGCTCGGGCGACTCTTCGAGAGCAGCGCCCGCGTCGAGGAGCGCGTGGACCTGGTTGTCTTCCTCACCGTCCGCATCGAACAGGAGAACGGGCTGACCGACGCCCAGCGCCGCCTCTTCGACCGCACCACCATCCACACCGAGCCCGCCTCGCACTCCACGGGTTCGCCCCGAGATGGCGCGGCTGAGGAAGGCGACACCGAACCCGCCATCCAGCGCACGGCCTTGGGCTTTGTGCCCTCCGGCCCGTCCTACTAGTGCACGAGTCCCCCATGACATCCGCCATGCCTACCACCATGACTGCAAGACTGAGGTCTTTGGCTGCCGCGTCCATCGCCGCCTGCCTTGCGGCGAGCTGTGCCACCACCCAAGCATCGATCAGCGAGCAGGACCTCGCCTCGGTCGGCTACCGCAAGCTGGAGATCCGGGACAGCCAGGGCGCCCTCGCGACCTTCGATCGTGCGCTGGCGGTCGACGCATCCGCCAAGCTCCAGGCCGGCAGGGGCCGCGCCCTCGAGCAGATGGGCCAGCTTGACGAGGCCCGGTCCGCGTTCTTCGAGGCCATCCGGCTCGATCCCATGAACCCCGACTGGCAGGTCGGCCTCAGCGTCGTCGAGATGCGTGCAGGCGACCTCTCCGCCGCGATCGACGCGTGCGACGCGGCGATCGGCCTCGAGCCCCACCACGCAGGGGCCCACTACAACCGCGGATGCGCCTTGCTCGCAGCGAAGAGCCCCGAGGAGGCCATCGCCTCCTTCGAAACGGCCACCCGTTGGAACCCCAGCTTCGCCAAAGCACACAACAGCCTCGGTGTCGCCCTGGCTGAGATCGGCCAGACCGACGCCGCCATCGAGCACTTTCGGTTCGCCTCCACCTCCGGCGTGCTCCCGGAAGCCCACGCGAACTGCGCTTCGATCTACCACTCGGCGGGCGAGACGAAGCTGGCGCTGCAGGAACTCAACGCGGCGCTCCGCATCGCGGCGACGAACGTCAACTATCTCCTGAACCGCGCCCAGGTTTACCTCGACCTGAGAGAGTCCGAGCTGGCCGCCAAGGACCTTGAGGATGCGCAGCGCCTCGCCCCCACCCACCCCCGCGTGGTCAGCCTCTTGAAGGCCCAGCGTGCCCTCGATAGCGAGGTCACCGACAAACGCCACGCCCAAGAGTTCAGCGCCGCCCGCTAGCCGTTCCCACTCGCTATGTCTCGACTGCTCGACTCGCTGGCCTCTGACGCGACTACCGCCTCCCCGGAGCCCTACTCCGAGGAGAAGCCCGATCGTCGGCGCTCCCCCATGCGGGATCGCCTCCCCAAGCGCGTCTCCAAGGCACTGATGCCCTCGGCCCGCTCGCTCTACCCCGATCGCCCCGAGGTCGTACTAGAGTCGCGGCCAGAGTTCGAAGCGGCGGCCGCTGACGCTGTCCTCGGCGATGCAGGCAACCTCGAGCTCTCGTACAAGCTCGCGGAGGCCTTCGCCAACGCAGCCGACGACCTCGGCTTTGGGCCCGTGAGCGACACGCCGCGGCCGTTCAGCCGGGTATGGATCATGGACGCAGCCGGCGAACGGCGCGAAGGCGTGGTCCTGCGCTGCGAGTACGATGAGATCGCTGTGTTCTGTCCGCCGACGACCGGGCCGTTCCGTCCATCGAGCCCCAAGATGCGCCTCAGCTATCGCGGTGCCATCAACCCCGTGGAGTTCGACCTGCACGTCAACGATGCGGTGAGGCTCCCGGAGGCGCTGATCCTGCACCTCACCCGCCCAGGTGGCAGCGGCGGTATCGGTCGCGACAAGCTCCGGGTCCATGTGAACCTGGTCGGCGGCGTGCGCGCCTGCGGAGACGTCGAGCTATTGGAGTGGACCGAGTGGCACCACTGCGAGGTCCTCGATCTCAGCGCCACGGGCATGCGCATCCAAAGCGACCTGCCCTTCGGCGAGAACCAAGCCGTCGAGCTGACCCTCGTCCTCGACGACGGGAGCCACCTCCCCTTCGAGGCCACCGCCAAGATCCGGTGGAACCGAATCGACGAGAACGGTCAGCGCAGCCAGGGCCTCGTGCTCTCCGATCTCGACCAAGACAGCTCTGCCCGCTACCTCACGTTCGTCAGCGATCTCCTCGCCGCAAACGCGCGAACGGAGCCCGCGAAGCCCACCCCGAGCGCCGACTTGCCGCCGGAGCTGATGGCCAAGGCCCAAGAGCTCACCGCCGACTTCGAGGCTCCGCCGGCCGGGGAGAGCGGAACTGCGCTCGATATCGCGCTCCAAGACTTGGATCGTTGGATGAAGCTCCTCAACGCCCCTAGGAAGATGCGACCCGCGCCTTCCGTCCTGGCGGAGGAAGTTGCCCGCTGCATCGACCGAGTGGAGATCTGCCGCATTCGTGCGGGGATCAAGAGCGACGAGATCGAGGCCTTGCCCGCGGAGTAGCGGCACGACATCCATGTTGCCGCGGAAGAGCTAGCGCGGGACCAGCACCAGCCGCGGCGCGTTCTTGGCTCCTGTCAGGGGTTCAGGACCGGGCGTGCGCAACGGCCCCAAGACCTGATACGACGCCTCGATCATGGGCCCGAGGCTGCCCCACTCGAGCCGTGGTGGACCATCGAGGACGATGGCGCTGAAGCGCTGGGCCGCGAGCGCGGACTGGAGTTCTCTTAGGAACCCCTGGGCTTTCTCGACCTCTTGGCTCTTGGCAAGGTCGACGATCGCCATCTTGTTCGCGTAGCCCCTCCGCGCGGATGGAAGCGCGCTGATGGGCTGCCACACCTCTCCCTTGGCTTGAAGTGCCTCGACCTCGGCGACCGCCGCTGCGTAGGCATCGCCTGCCGCCGCCGTAGGCATCGCGGGTCGCGGATCCTGGAACACCATGAGCATGGCCACAAGGGTGACGATGGCCCCCAGCCAGGGGCCCCTGGGATCCCGCGCCGCGAGGAGTCCTCGCAACGCGGCGGCGCTTGCGAACGCCGAAGCGAGCGCGACCGGGAGAAGCGTGTTGTCGAAGCCGCCCTCGTGGGCGCGGCCGAGCCATCCCGTGGCAACGAGCGCCAGTGCGCCAAGCACGAGGCATCCCGACCATCCTGTGGCGGCGCCCATGCTTCGGGCGATCGCGGCGAGCACGAGCGGAAGCGCCACCATCCAGGCTGACTCAACCCAGAATCCAAGTACGGCTGGCCCATGGAACGGGCTCCCCCGCAGCAGGTCGACGGTCGTCCACAGGAACGCGCCGTCGGAGCTCGCTTGCAATATCAGCACGGAAGGCACGAGGACCGCAGAGAGGGAGGCAGCGTACGCGGCGCCCGCGCGCCGACTTCGGCTGCGCGCCAAGAGGGCGATCCCCAGCGCAACGGCAAGGCCGAGCTGCGTTTGCTTCGCGAGCACGGCGAGCGCTGATGCAACGCCGCTCAGCGCCGCGGTGGAAGTCGAAGCTCCAGCGGCTCGGCACGCGGCCTCTGCGCGCAGCGCAAGCCCAAAGGCCACCGCCCCCAAGCCCAGCGCCAGGCTGTCCACCCGCGCGACGTCCAGCCAGAAACCCGTCCAGCCATAGGTCGCCGCGAAGATCCCGCAGGCAGCCCACCCCGCCAGCCAGCGGTACGAGGCGACGAGCGAGCCAAGGATGAGGACGACCCCAAGGAGAGAAACGAGCCGCAGCGGGACGAGGGTCTCGCCCAGAATCCCGGTGAGCAGGCTCCCGACCCAGTAGAACAGGGGCGGGTAGGGAAAGGGCGCAAAGTCCAGCGTCGGCATGACGTACAGGGGCTCCCCTGAACGCACGCGGAGGACGTGCTCCAGCATCGCGGGCTCTTGCCACTCAAGGGCAAAGGGTACCCCCAAGCGTGCCGCCATCGCCCATGCGACGACGAGCACCACCACGGAGGCGGCCGCACCGATCAGGAACCGCGGCAGCCCTGTGGAGCCCTGCTCCGTCACTCGAACTTCGCGGTGGACTCGAACTCGCCTTCGAAGACCTGGGACTGGACCACATCGGTATCCCCGAACGTCTGCTCGTTCTTGATACGCATCTCGACATCGCCGCCGAACTGAAACTCCGAGGCGACACCCGCTTCCATGTCCCACAGGAGCTTGCCGCTCACCTCGAAGGTGAACTCGAAGGTCTGCGAACCCATCTGCTCGTCGGGGCCGTCCACGTCGAAAGAGGTCGTGATCTCACCCTCGTAGACAATGGTCGCGACGCCCTCCTCAAGGGACTCGAAGGTTCCCTCAAAGGTCCCGCCGAGCCCATCGCGAAAGCTCTCCGAGAACACTTCGTCCATCTCTTCGTTGCTGTCGGGTGCGATGATCTTTAGATCGCCTGAGGGACTGGAAATCCGATCGAAGGCAAGGACGTCGACCTCCCAGCTAGATCCCACCTCCATCTCCTTGTCGGAGAGGAGAAAGAGGAAGTCAGCGTCCCCGTCGAGATCCTCGAGCAGCGAGTCGTCCTGACCGTCGTCTTCGCTGAACGAAGCGTCGAAAGCCTCGGCGTCCTCGTCCCAGACGAACCGCACGGTCTCGCCGGCGAGGTCGCTTTCGCCTTCCTCGACCTGCTCCATCTCCTCCCCGTCCGGGCCAACGATTGCCTGGGTGCTGGTGTCCACGAGCGTCGAGAACGTGCGAAGGAGCTCCGTCGCTTGGCCACCATCGACCTTGACGTACTCGTCCTCGAAGATCACCTCCTCTTCGTCGCTCAACGTAACCTCAGGCTTGGCGTCGTCGGGGATCTCTTGCTCTTCCCCATCGACGGTCACTTCAACGTCCACGAGTTCCAGGTTGAGGACGTTGACGAAGGTCTTTGTGACCTTCGTACCGGCCTCGATGGTGACGCCGGTGAGTTCCGGCGCAACCACCAGTGGAAGAGCAAGGCAGGAGAAGAGAGCGAGTCGCATGCTGTGAGCGTTGGGCCAGGATTGATTCGTTGAGCGCGGGAAAGGACCGGCGCGCCTATTCAGTTTAGCGTCCGCCGGCGGTCTATGCATACGCCCCGAAACCGGCGCCTTGGCTCACTCCCACTCGATCGTGGCGGGCGGCTTGCTGCTGATGTCGAGCACCACGCGGTTGATGCCCTTGACCTCGTTGATGATCCGGTTGGAGATCCGACGCAAGAGTTCGTGATCGAGGTAGCCCCAGTCGGCGGTCATGCCGTCCACGGACTCTACGATCCGGAGGGCACAGGCGTTCTCGTAGGTCCGAAGATCCCCCATGACGCCAACGGACTTCACCGGCAAGAGCACGGCGAAGTACTGCCAAAGGGACTCGTGTGCGCCCGCGGCCTCGATCTCTGCCGTGCAGATCGCATCGGCATCGGCCAGTAGGTCGAGCCGCTCTTGGGTGATGTCCCCCGCGATGCGGACCGCGAGGCCCGGACCGGGGAAGGGCTGACGCATCAGGATGCGCTCGTCGAGGCCCATGTAGCGGCCGACCTCGCGCACCTCGTCCTTGAAGAGCTCCCGCAGGGGTTCGACGAGATCCATGTCGAGGTCTTCCGGCAGGCCGCCCACGTTGTGGTGACTCTTGATCACGGCCGTGTTGCCGCCGTGCACGGCCACGGACTCGATCACGTCGGGATAGAGAGTGCCCTGCCCGAGGAACCGCGCGTTCTTGAAGCGCTTGGCCTCTTCGCGGAACACCTCCACGAACTCATGGCCGATGATCTTGCGCTTCTTCTCGGGATCCGTCACACCGGCGAGTCCGTCCACAAAGCGCTTGCGCGCATCGACGGTCGTGAGGTCGAGGCCCACGAGGTCGCGGAAGGCCGTCTCGACGAGCTCTCGCTCGCCTTTGCGAAGCAGGCCGTTGTCCACAAAGATGCAGTGCAGTCGGTCGCCGATGGCGCGGTGAACGAGCACCGCCGCCACCGCGCTGTCCACGCCGCCGGACAAACCGAGAACCACTTCGCCGGTGTCGCCCACGAGCTTCTTGATCTTCGCGATCTCGCGCTCGGCGATGCTGTCGGCCGTCCAATCTCCGGGCAGCTTGCACACCCCGAGCACGAAGTTCGAGAGCAGTTCCTTGCCCCGGACCGAGTGGCTCACCTCCGGGTGAAACTGAACGCCGTAGAACTGCTTCTCTGCGTGGCCGACGGCCGCAAACTCGCACGTCTCGGACGAGGCGAGGGTCTTAAACCCCGGGGGCAGCTTCACGACCTTGTCGCCGTGGCTCATCCACACCACGGACTCTGCCTCGATCTTCTCGAAGAGCGTGTCGCCGTCGCCCGTGTGCTTGATTTCCGTGTGGCCAAACTCGCGCTTGCCCGAGCCTTCCACTTCGCCGCCCAGGGTGCGGCTCATCCACTGCATGCCGTAGCAGATGCCGAGCACGGGGACGCCAAGCTCGAGGAGCCCCGTCGGCACGTCCGGCGCGTCCTCGGCGTAGACGCTCGCCGGTCCACCGGAGAGGACGACACCCGCCAGATTCATGGCGGCGGCGGCGTCCATGGCGCGGGCTGGAGGATGGATCTCGCACCACGTACCGGCTTCGCGCAGCCTCCGTGCGATGAGCTGCGCGTACTGGGTGCCGAGGTCGACGATCAAGATGCCCTGGGGCCGCTCCCCAAGCTGCATGTGCGCGGGCGTACCCGCAGATTCGGTGGTGGTCATACTCATCCGCGGTGCGCGTAGTTGCTGGATTCCTTGGTGATCGTGACGTCGTGCGGGTGGCTCTCGCGTACGCCCGCGGCGGTGATGCGAACGAACTGGGCTCGCTCCCAAAGGTCCCCGATGGTCGCCGCGCCGCAGTAGCCCATGCCCGCCCGGACCCCGCCCGCGAGCTGGTAGACGAACGGACTCAGCTGCCCCTTGTAGGGAACTCGACCCTCGATGCCCTCCGGGACAAGCTTCTGCACGTCGTGGACGTCCCCTTGGCGATAGCGCTCCTTCGAGCCCTTCTGCATGGCGCCGATGCTTCCCATGCCGCGGACGGCCTTGAAGGATCGTCCCTCTGCCACGAACGTCTCGCCGGGGCTCTCATCGAGGCCGGCGAAGAGGCTGCCGAGCATGACGCTCGACGCGCCCGCCGCCAGGGCCTTGACGATGTCGCCCGAGTAGCGGATGCCCCCGTCGGCGATCACCGGGATGCCGCTCCCCTTGAGCTCGCCAGCCACGGACTGAACGGCCGTGAACTGCGGAACACCGATGCCCGCGACGATACGCGTGGTACAGATCGAGCCCGGACCGATACCGACCTTGACGCCGTCGACCCCCGCGTCGACGAGGGCGCGGCCCGCGGCCGCCGTGGCTACGTTGCCCGCTACGATGTCGACTTTGAGCTTCTTCTTGAGCTCCTTGACCGAGTTCACGACGTTCGTCGTATGGCCGTGGGCGGTGTCCACCACCAGCACGTCAACGTCGACGTCCACAAGGGCCTCGGCCCGCTCTAGGTCATTGACGCCGATGGCCGCGCCGACGCGCAGGCGGCCGCGCTGGTCGCAGGCAGAGCTCGGGAAGGCCGCCAGCATGTCGAGGTCCTTGCGGGTGATGAGGCCCGCGAGGTTGCCTTCCCCATCGACGATGAGCAGCTTCTCGACCTTGTGCTGGTGCAGGAGCACCCCCGCCTCGTCGAGGGACGTCCCCACGGGAGCCGTCACCAGCCCCTTCGCGGTCATCACGTCCTTGATGGGCGTCGAGTCGTTCTGATGGAAGCTCGTGTCCCGCCGCGTCAGGATCCCGACCACCTTTTGGGTGCCCTTCTCCAGGATCGGCAGGCCGCTGATGTTCTGGCTCCGCATGATCTCGCGGGCATCGCCCACGGTGGCTTCCGGCGCCAAGGTCACCGGATCCTCGATGACGCCGTTGGCGGAGCGCTTGACCTTAAGGGCCTCCTCACGCTGGCCCTCGATGGAGAGGTTGCGGTGGATGATGCCGATCCCGCCTTCGCGGGCCAGGGCCACGGCGAGGCGCCACTCGGTCACCGTGTCCATCGCCGAGGAGCTTACGGGGAGATTGAGGGGCACATTGGCCGAGAATCGCGTCTGGAGCCCGACGTCGGCGGGCATAACGTCCGAGTGATTCGGCACGAGGAGCACGTCGTCAAACGTCAGTCCTTCAATGAGTTGGGCCATGATCTGCACCTCGAATCGGTGCGTACTGCGTAGGACAGTCACTGCGTGGGTGGAGTCACCGCGTGGGGACAGTCACTGCTTGCGAACAAACAGAACTGTGTGACGGCGGTCGCCAGCGGGGCCAGGGCAGGGCGGCAGCGGCCAAGCCCGAATTCCCGACTGGAAACGGATTTGACGGAAGAGGGTAACCGGGGCGCGAGTCGTATTCCATTCTCCCCTGCCGCAACTGGGTGATTGGGTGGAAAGATTTGCCGACCCTCGGCGGTCAATCTGTCAGCGTTTTTCGGGGCTAACCAAAGGGTCACCTCGGCTTATGCGCCCAACATGCCGATAGCGTATCTATGGGACAGATCACCGAAACGCCCGCTGCGCCGACGGCCAGCCCAGCGCACGCAGCGCTCAGCCACAACGAAAACAGCTCCCAGGGAGCCGAGATGACCTCTCCGTCCACAAAGAAGCCCATTACACGCCCCCAGGGCAAGACCAAGGTCGCCGTCGTCGGCGCCGGCTACATCGCCGACTTCCACCTCGACGTCCTCAAGGAGACGCCGGATGTGGACCTTGTGGCCATTTGCGACGTCAGCCAGGAGCGGGCCCAGTCCGCCGCCGAGCGCTACGGCGCCGCCCACGCGGTCACCGATCTCACGGAGCTCAAGGGCCTCGGGGTCGACGTGGCCCACCTGGCCGTCCCGCCCGACCTCCACGTGAAGCTGACCCGGGCCCTGCTCGAGTCGGGTGTGGGCGTCTTCGTCGAGAAGCCGATCGCCCTGGACTCCAAGGACGCCCGTGAGCTCGCAGAGCTGGCCGACTCCCTCGGCCTGCCCCTCAGCGTCAACCACAACAACGTCTTCCACCCGTCGTTCCAGCGCATGATGGAGCGCATCGAGGCCGGCGAGATCGGGCGCGTGGAGCACGTCCAGGTGACGCTCTCCGTCCCCCTGCGCCAGCTCGACGCCGGAGACTACTCCCACTGGATGTTCCGCGCCCCGCGGAACATCGTCTTTGAGCAGGCCGTTCACCCACTGAGCCAGATCGAGCACCTGCTCGGAGCCGTTCAAAGCGCCACGACCACCCAGCTCGCCACCACCGAACTGCACCCCGGTCAGACCTTCCACAAGCGCTGGTCCACCTCGATGGTCGCCGAGCGCGGCACGGCCGAGATGTACATGGCCTTCGGCGAGCCCTTCACGCGCTCGACGATCCAGGTCCTCGGTTCGGACGGCTCGCTGGAGGCCGACCTCCACCACGACCAGCTCAACGGCGAGCAGAAGACCCTCTACCTCGACTTCTACAACAGCTACCTCGCGGGCGCCAAGCGCGCGAAGGCGCTCAAGAAGGACGCACGCAAAGTGCTCAAGGACTGGAGCTTCTTCACGCTCGGCGTCGGCGCTCGCAAAGACGCGTTCTACGTCGGCATGCGGGACTCCATCCAGGCGTTCCACCAGGCTCTCCGCAGCGGCAAGGAGCTGCCCAACAACGCTTGGTCCGCCCTGCGGGTCACCGAGTGGGCGGAAGCCGTCGCTGGCGACACGTCCGCTACGCCCCCGCCCGTTCCGGAGTTCCCGGACGCTGGCGAGGCCCGCGAGAACGAGGTTGTCGTCCTCGGCGGCACCGGCTTCATCGGCCGCCGCGTCGTCGCACGTCTCCTCGCCAAGGGCGAGAACGTCACCTGCATCACCCGCCGCAACCACAGCCTCCCGCCCTCGATCGTCGAGCCGGCGATGGAAGGCAAGCTGCGCATGATCCGCGCCTCCCTCGGCGATGAGGAAGGCATGGCCCGCGCCCTCAAGGGTGCTCGCCGCTGCATCCACCTCGCCACCGGCAACGGCAACGACTGGGCGGAAGTCCAGAAGATCATGGTGGACGGTTCGGCCCGCGTGGCCGAGCAGTGCTCCGAGGCTGGCGTCGAGCGACTCGTTTACGTGTCGTCCATCGCCGCTCTCTACACCGGTCCTGACGGCGCCCCCGAGGGCAAGATCAACGACTCCTGGGACACCGATCCCGAGCCGGAGAAGCGCCCGCTCTACTCCAAGGGCAAGGCAGCCGCCGAGAAGGCACTGAAGGCCGTGGCCGACCGCACCGGGCTCAAGCTCGTCGTGGCTCGCCCGGGCGTCGTGCTTGGCGAAGGCACCCCGATGCAGCACTCGGGCCTCGGACTCTGGGTGCGCGACAACCACTGTGTGGGCTGGGGCCGCGGCGACAACGAGCTGCCCCTCGTCCTCGCTGACGACGTCGCGGACGCCTTGGTCGCAGCCACCCTCGCCGAAGGCGACGGCGTCGACGGCCAGGCCATCAACCTCTGCGCGAACCCCGGGATCACGGGCCACGAGGCCGTCAAGGTCCTCACCGAGGCCACGGGCCGCAAGATGGAGTTCCACCCGCGCGGCCTCCTGACCAGCCAGGTCATGGAGATCGGCAAGTGGGTCGTCAAGCGCGTCGGCCGCCGCAAGGTGGGCCTTCCGTCCTACCGCGACCTCAAGTCGCGTGCGCTGATCAGCCCGTTCTCCAGCAACCTCGCGCGCGAGAAGCTGGGATGGAAGCCGGTCGAGGACAAGCAAGAGTTCCTCGACAAAGCGATCCGGATCTACGGAAAGAAGGGCGCGTAACAAGCGGCCCTGCCCGCATGAGACCCCGATGAGCGCCCCGCATCTGCTGCACGTGTTCTCGACCTTCTGCCCCGCAGGGCCGCAGGTTCGGACCGTCACGCTGATGCATGGGTTCGGGGATCGCTACCGCCACACTGTGGTGGCGTGCGACAACCGCACCGAGGCATCGGAGCTGATCCAAGGAGTCGACGTGGCCTACCGCCCGTTCTCCCCTGGATCGGGGTCGATGGCCTCGGTTCGCTTCTTTCGGAGCCTCCTGAAGGAGGTCAAGCCGGACATGCTCGCCACCTACAACTGGGGCGCCATGGACGCGGTCCTCGCGGCAAAATCGCTACGCTTTGAGGCCCACGTCCACCACGAGGACGGCTTCAACGCGGACGAGACCGACGGCCTGAAGGGTCGCCGCAACTGGACGCGCAGGATGAGCCTGCGCAAATCCGAGCTCATCGTGCCGAGCTCCAAGCTCGAGGGCATCGCCAGGAAGGTCTGGCGCCTGCCGCGGGTGCGCCTCATCCCGAACGGCGTCGACGCAGCGGCCTTCGCCAAGGACGAGGGGAAGGGCGCCCAGTTCCGCAAGGACCACGGCATCCCAGAGGACGCCTTCCTCATTGGCGCCGTGGGTCACCTGCGCCCGGTCAAGAACTTCGGGCGCCTCATCCGCGCCGCGGCCGGGGCTCCGTTCCCGCAGGCTACGAAGCCGCACCTTGTCATCGTCGGCGACGGAGCGGAGCGCGAGCGGCTCGAGTCGATCGCCGGGGAGCACCGAGACGCCCTCCCCATCACCTTCGCGGGCCACCAATCAGATCTCGTTCCGGCCTACTCTGCGCTCGACGTCTTCTCTCTCTCCAGCGACTCCGAGCAGCAGCCGGTTTCGCTCCTGGAAGCCATGGCCGCCGGCGTGCCCGTCGCCGCGACGGACGTGGGCGATATCGCCAGGACCCTCTCCCCTGAAGCCCGGGAGCACGTGATCCCCCTGGGCCCCGAGGTCGAGACGGCCCTAGGCGCCGCGTTTGCGGCCCTTGCCGCGTCCCCCGAGATGCATGGCAAGCTGGCCCAGCAAGGCCTCGAACGCGTTCAAGCCGAGTTCTCGGTGGACGCGATGCTGAGGGGCTACGGCAGCACATTTGACGCAGCCCTCGGCTGAGGGTCCTCCGAGGGAGAACGCGCTGCGGGCAGGAGCCGCAGGCCCACGTGTCGCGCCGCCGCAGCGTGGTTTGGACGTGCTGGCCGGTTCATCTCGTGAATCATGCAGGCTAGAATGTGGGCTCAGTTGTTCGAGCCGGAGTGGGCCGCGGGTTTTCCGCTGGTGCGCGCGGTCGAAACGTCCCAACGCCACACGCGATGATCACAGCAGCGAGTCCGACCGAAGCCTCCTCCTCGGTCCAAGAGAGGATCACCTACCGCGCCTTTGTCCAGGCCATGGAAATGATCCATCGGGCCAACAACCGCAAGGACAAGGAGCAAGGGGACCCGAAGGTCGGAGGCCACCCCGCGTCCTGCGCGAGCGCGATGCACATCCTGAGCGCCCTGCACCTTGAGGTGCGCGAGCCCCAGGACTTCGTTTGCTGCAAGCCACACGCCTCACCCGTCGACCACGCGCTCCACAACCTGCTTGGACTGTTCCGACACAACGAGCACGTGGACTGGTTCGAGGGCGATCCCCACGCGAACGGGACGCGCTACTTCACCGAGGACGAGTCCAAAGGGGCGATGGACGGCCTGCGCCGCTTCCCGACGGACGCCAACCCCCACGTCTTCCAGAGCTACCACGCCCGCACGGACGCGGACCACTTCCACTTCCTTCCCTCGGGCACGGTGGGCATCCCCCCCGTCGTCTCGGGCTACCTCGCCCTCGCCTATCGCTACGCGAGGGACCACGGCTGGGAAGTGCCCGACGGCGCCCACTTCTGGTCGCTGATCGGCGACTCTGAGTTCCGGGAAGGCTCGCTCCTGGAGGCGATGCCCGACCTCGCAGAGCGGATGCTCGGCAACGTCACCTGGATCATCGACTACAACCGCCAGAACCTCGACGGCACGCGCATCCCGAACGAGCGCGGACTGGAGGGTACGGACGCCGAGCGGATCGAGAAGACGTCGATCGCCAACGGCTGGCGCGTCATCCAGGTGCGCCACGGCAAGATCCGCACGGCGCTCTTCAAGAAGAAGGGCGGCGATGCGCTGAAGGAGGTCCTGGAGAGCGGGCTCACCGACTACGAGTTCCAGATGCTCGCGCTCAAGCGCGACCCCAACGCGATTCGCACGCTCATCGGTGAAAAGCACCCGGGCGCGAAGCCGCTTCTGAAAGCGAGCGACGACGACACCGTGCTGCGGATGCTGCTCGACCTGGGTGGCCACTGCTACGACACCGTGCGCGCGGCGCTGAAGAAGTCCCGCGAGGAGTCCGGCGAGCCGTACATGATCATCGCCCACACGCTGAAGGGCTGGGGCCTTGAGTGCCTC
This sequence comes from uncultured bacterium, assembly GCA_938030175.1. Taxonomy (GTDB): domain Bacteria; phylum Planctomycetota; class UBA1135; order UBA1135; genus Saltatorellus. The sequence goes on from CALHGQ010000100.1 coordinate 14,701, forward strand.
GCCGACCCGGCGAACCACTCCACCCTTCCGAAGGGACAGGAGGTCAAGGCGCTCGTGGAGAGCGCGGGCCTCTCCTACGACGACCCGTTCCAGCATTTCCCGAAGGACACCGACGAGGGCAAGTTCATCGCGAAGCGGGCCGAGGTGTTCAAGAAGTCGATGGACGAGCACGAGGACCTGCGCAAGCGCAATAAGGCGAAGGTCAGGGAGGCGATCGAAGCGGGCGGCGGCATCCCCGACTCCCTCGACATCGACCTGTCGCTCTTCCCCCTCGCCCACACCCAGTGGATGTGGGGACAGTTGGCGGCCAAGCTCGTGAGGCTCGGATCGAGCGTCACCGACCAGCGCCAGCAAGGCAAGCAAGGTGGTCGCCGCAAAACCGACGGCCAGGGCCCGGACCTGACCGAGCACGAGCGCCGCTGGGCTGCCGCCGCAGAGTTCGTCATGACGATGTCCCCGGACGTCGGCACGTCCACGAACATCTCGTCGGTGCTGAACGAGCGCATCTACGGCCCTGACCGCGAGGACGGCGAGCTCAAGGACAAGCTGGACGTGCAGTACAAGCACCCCGAGCTCATCGCCACGCAGGACGCCTGGACGCGCCACATCCGCTTCGAGATCGCGGAAGCGAACGCCATGACCGCCGTCGGATCCTTCGGGAAGATGGCCCACTACGTCGGGCTGCCGTTCTTCCCGATCATGACGGTCTATGACTTCTTCATCAAGCGGGCCCTCGACCAGCTCTACTACAGCCTCTACTGGGGCGCAGAGTTCGTCGTGATGGGCACGC
>CALHGQ010000101.1 GCA_938030175.1 uncultured bacterium
TGACTTGCAGCTCCGGTAGGATGTGAGGACCGCGCTGGCGCGAGCCCTCGCACCAACCGGAGCGTCGAGCCGACTTCAGGCTCAACTCCGAGTCAACTCCGAGTCAACTCCGGGGCACCGCGCGCCCGCACGCGCCGGGGCCTATGACTTCCTGCGAACTTCGTTACGAGGGAACACCGACGCATGGCCGCACCCGACTTCGTTCACCTGCACGTGCACAGTGAGTACAGCCTTCTGGACGGCGCCAACCGAATCGGCGACCTCGTCAAGGCCTGCAACGAGGACGGACAGCGCGCGCTCGCGCTGACCGATCACGGGAACATGTACGGCGCGGTCGAGCTGTACCAGAAGGCACACTCGGGGGGGATCAAGCCGCTGATGGGCTGCGAGGTGTACATCGCCAAGCGGTCGATGCACGAGAAGCACTCCAAGAAGAACGGCAACGGGTACAGCCACCTAACGCTGCTCGCGCGGAACAACGAGGGCTACAAGAACCTCGTCAAGCTCACGAGCGCCGGCTTCGTCGACGGCTACCACTTCAAGCCGCGTATCGACATGGATCTGCTGCGCCAACACTCGGCGGGGATCAGCTGCTTGTCGGGTTGCCTCGCGGGTGAGATCAACCAGTTGACGCGCACGGGCAAGGAGGCGGAAGCCGAGACGCTCGCCACGGATTTGCGCGACCTCTTTGGGCCCGAGCATTTCTGGCTCGAGCTGCAGCGCAACGGCATCAAGATCCAGGCGGATGCGAACGAAGCGTTGATGCGCATGCACCAGCGCACCGGCATCCCGCTGGTCGCGACCAACGACATTCACTACCTGCGCGCCGAGGACTGCCATGCCCAGGACGTGCTCCTGTGCATCAACACCGGCGCCAAAAAGGCGGACACCGATCGCTTCAAGTTCGAGACGGACACCCTGTTCTTCGCAACGCGCGAAGAAATGGCACACATGTTCCGGGACCTGCCGGAGTCGGTGAAGGCCAGCAACGACGTCGCTGAGCAGATCAACGTCGAGCTGGAGTTTGGCACGTACCACGTGCCGGACTTCGTCGCCGACACGGGCGAGACTCCCGATCAGATCTTCGACCGTCTGCTGGAAGAGCGCCTCATCGAGCTCTACGGCCACGAAAACGCGGCCGCTCGCCAGCGCCTCGAGCGCGAGAAGAACACGATCCGCGAGCTGGGCTTCGTGTCGTACTTCCTGATCGTTTGGGACATCATCAAGTGGTCGCGGGACCACGACATCGCGGTGGGCCCCGGGCGGGGTTCTGCGGCGGGCTCCATCGTTGCGTACCTCCTCGACATCACTCGGCTGTGCCCCCTCGAGTACGACCTGCTCTTCGAGCGCTTCTTGAACTCTAGCCGCGTGTCGATGCCCGACATCGATATCGACTTCTGCAAGGAAGGGCGCGGGCGTGTCATCGAGTACACGCGCGAGCGTTATGGGCATGAGTGTGTCACGCAGATCGTGACGTTCGGAACGATGGCGTCCCGAACGGTGGTGCGCGACGTTGGGCGAACCCTCGACATGCCGCTGTCCGAGATCAACAGGGTGTCGAAGAAGATCCCGACGGGCCCCGGCGCTCCCTCGCTCGCGGAGGCCCTGGAGACTGATCCCGAGCTGCAAGCGTTCAAGGCCCTTGGCCCTGAGTGGGAAGAGCTATTCGCTTACTCCACTGCCCTCGAGGGCATGGCGCGCCACGTGTCAACCCACGCGGCAGGCGTGGTGATCACGCCGGGCCCGACGAGAGATTTCGTTCCGCTGGGGCGCAACGGCGACGACATCACGACCCAGTACCCGGCGCCCCAGCTCGAAGAGCTGGGCCTGCTCAAGATGGACTACCTGGGTCTGCGGACCCTGACCATCATCGAGCGCTGCCTCGACAACATCCGGCGCCGCGGGCTTGAGGCCCCCATCGTCGACGAGCTGCCCCTCGACGACCCCGGCGTATTCCCGCTGCTGATGGCGGGCGACACGCTCGGCGTGTTCCAGCTGGAGTCCGAGGGTATGCGCAAGCTGCTCGCGCGCCTGAAGCCCGACTGCTTCAACGACGTCGTCGCAGTCCTCGCGCTCTACCGTCCGGGCCCTCTGGAGTCGGGCATGGTCGACATGTTCGTGGACCGCAAGCACGGCCGCGAAGAGATCACCTTCCCCCACGACAGCCTCATCCCCATCCTTGGGGACACCTACGGCTGCCTCGTATACCAGGAGCAGGTGATGCTCGCGTCCGTGGAGCTGTCCGGCTTCTCGCTGAACGACGCCGACAACCTCCGCAAGGCGATGGGCAAGAAGAAGCCCGAGATCATGCAGAAGTTCTCGGCGCAGTTCCTCGAGGGCGCGATCAAGAACGGATGCGATCCCGACGTCGCCCAGAACACGTGGGACAACATCATCAAGTTCGGAGGGTACGGCTTCAACAAGTCGCACTCGGCCGCCTACGCGCTGATCACGTACCAGACAGCGTACCTCAAAGCCCACCACCGCACCGACTTCCTCGCAGGCAACTTTTCCTGCGAGATGGGCGTGTCGGACAAGATCAAGGACTTCATCGATGACTGCAAGAAGAGCGACATCCGCGTTCTCATGCCGAGCATCAACGAGTCCGAGTGGGAGTTCCTCCCGACGACCACGCCGGATGGAGGCGAAGCCATCCGCTTCGGCTTCGGCGCCGTGAAGGGCACGGGACGCGCCGCCGTCGAAGCGATGTGCAAGGCGCGTGACAAGATGCTGGAAGACGGCAAAGAGATCGGCTTCCACGAGCTCGTCACGGCGGTCGACCCCCGCGAGATGGGCAAGATCGCTTGGGAAGCCGTCATCAAGGCGGGCGCGTTCGACGAGCTGGGACACAACCGCGGCGCTCTGCTCGCCGCGCTCGATTCCGCCATGAGCGACGCGAGCTCCCTCGCCAAAGACCGCCGGAGCGGACAGTCCTCGATGTTCGACGCCTTCGGTGGCGCCGACGAGTCGAGCGAAGAGAAGCCGTCCTCCGGCATCGACGAGCGCTACAACATCACCAAGGCCGAGACCTTGGCGCTCGAACACGAGGTCCTCGGGTTCTACCTCTCGGGGCACCCGCTCGAGGAGCGCGCTGGCCTCGTCTCACTCCTGTCGTCGAGCCCCATCAAGCGGCTCGAAGACCTGAAGAGCGCCGAGAGCACCGTGCGCATCGCCGGCCTCATTCTTCAGAAGGCCGAGCTCGTCGTGAAGTCCGGCAAGATGGCTGGCTCCAAGATGTGCCGCTTCCGCATCGAGGACCTCACCGGCTCGATCGGCGTGACCTGCTTCCCGCGCACCTACCTCGAGGTTCGCGACCTGATCGAAAACGGCGCCGTGGTTCTTTGCTCGGGCAAGCTCGAGGAGAACAACGACGAACCCGCCATGCTTCTCGACGAGGTCATGTCCCTCTCCGACGCCCTCTCCCGATTCCAAGGCGGTATCGAGCTACGGGTCGACCCGCGGGACCGCCAGAAGCTTTCGGAGATCAAGGAGACCTGCGAGCGCCATAAGGGCCAGAACCCACTATTCCTCCAGACCGAAGGCGACGACGGCCTGACCCGGCGCATCCGTGCGGGGCGCGAGAAGGGGATCACGATCACCGAGGAGCTCGCGAATGAGCTCTGCGAGATCCTCGGGCATGACCGCGTCGGGATCGTTCGCGTCTAATCGGGCTGCGTCGATCGGAGCGCGGCTCCCGCGGGGCTGCCCCTGGATGGAAGGGCCCAGATGGAGGGCCGCAGGCGGAGGGCCCGAAATCGAGGGCCCGAAATCGAGGGCCCTGAATCGAGGGCCCTGACCAGCGGCCCCCGAATAGAGGCCCCAAAGAGAGGCCCAGGACGGAGGCCCTGTGAATGACCCCTCTATCCCCCTCCTCGCCCCGGGAATTCGGGCTCCCTAGACCACAATCCGTCAGGGACGCTGAGCCCAGCGGACGCTGCGTCCAAAGGCTGCTCGAGAGCGAATCCATGGGAGACGACCCCTCTCACCCCAGCGCCGCCATGATCCTGAACGCCTTGCTCCTCACCGTCTCCCTCTCCGCT
>CALHGQ010000102.1 GCA_938030175.1 uncultured bacterium
AGGAGGGTGAGGCAGAGGGTGGCTGTTAGGAGCATGCGGGGAAGAGTAGCAGGCGCCTCGGCTGTTGGTGCCGGTTGGTTTCGCCCCCGCCACCAGACCTAGCGCTGCCGCTGATCCGCCCTCCTGAGCACCCCCACTTCCCATCCCTTGGGCTCCGCCCAAACATCCACGTACCCGCCCTCTTCCTCGGGCACACGCACATCGCGGCCGAGTAGTACAAACGGCTCATCGAGCGTCCGGGCCTCGGCGTGCGAGCCCCGAATCCCATCGAGCAGCCCCTCGCCTTGGCGAGGCCCTTGGCTCGGGCCCGGCCAAGCCCATGCCGCAAGAAGAGGAATCGTCAGCGCGACAAGCGCCAAAGGCAGTGGAACGACGCGCTGGCCCCGCGTCGCGGGGCCCATGGCGCCGGTAAGTTCAATCGATGGTTTCATGTGCTTGGCTCCTTGCGTGGGGCATTACTGAACGGCGAAGGAGTCGGGGTCGGCGGTTCCGTTGTCCCCTTCGTTGTTCTCTGTCACGGCGCCGAGGTCGTCTACGAAGGCGCCAATGAACCAGCTGCCTGCGGCCGTTCCGGCGGGTAGCAGTACGCCCGTGGTGACGCCGTCGGTGGCACCCGCTAAGAGTGCGGTCAAAGTGCGGCTGCCGATCAGGGTGTCGGTCGTGTCGATGACGTTGTCGTCGGACAGGTAGAAGCCCACCCGAAACGCGGCGGCGTCCACCGTGCCGTCGTTGCGCAGCGTATGGGCGACCTGAAGCGTCTGCCCTGCCGTAAACGGTCCGGTCTCCACGACGTCCACCGAACCGACCACGAGCTCCGGGCGCGGGGGCGGCGGAGTACGGACCTCGAAGGTTCCCGCGGCGACGAGCACGTTGTCCGTCTCGTCGGACTCGGCGACGACTCCTTGCCAGTCAGCGAGGACGCCGAGGGTGTAGAAGCCGTCCGCAAGGTTCACGGGCACGTTCGCAGGCGCGCTCGCGACGGAAGCGAACCCGGCGCCGAGGCCAAAAGGGACGAGCCGATCGCCGATGCGCGTGTCGGTGGCTTCGATGGTGGCATCCGTCGACAGGTAGACCCCGATGCGGAACAGGGGCGTCGACGCGTCACCCACGTTCGCCACGCGGGTCACCACCTGGAAGCTCTCCCCGGGCGCGACCACGGTGTCGTCAGGGTCGATGAGCTCCGAGACGAGGTTGGGCGCGGCGGCGCCTCCGCCCGTAACGTCGAGGAACGTGGTAGAGACGATCAGGTTGTTCCCCTCGTCGATCTCGGGCTGCTGTTGGTCGTCGTCGACCCAAAGGCCCACCCGGTACGAGCCAGCGGCAATGCCGCCCGGCACAGGGAGGTCGACCGTCGCGCCGGCGCCAGCTCCGACGGTCAGCGCTTGGAGGTCATGGACGCCCAAGAGGATGTCGTTGGTGGTCACGGACGAATCCGTCGAAAGGTAGACGGCCACGCGTACGGGCGCGCTGTCCGCCACCCCCATGTTCACCACGTCGTCACTGATCGTCAGCGAGGCCCCTGACCCCGTGGAGACGATGGTCGGCGAGAATGAAAACGAGGTGGCGACGAGGTCCGGCAGCGGCGGAACCGTCACAGTGACACGGTTCGCCGCGACGAGTCCGTTGTTGCCCTCGTCAGTTTCAGGAACGAGGATCGCTGAGTCGGCGTAGACCCCCACGAAGTAGTCGCCGCCCGGCGTGTTGCCTGGGACCGTGACGGTCGTCGGTCCGGATGCTGATCCGCTCCCCACGCCAAGCGTTGAGATGGATCGGGTGCCGATGAGCAGGTCGTCCGCAGGATCGATCGTGGCGTCCTCGGACAGGAAGACACCCACTTGGAAGAGCGGCGAGGCGGCGGCGCCCTGGTTGAGCACAGACTCTTCCACGGTGATCGGCTGCCCCGCATCGACCGTCAACGGGGTGAACGAGATCGAGGAAGGCGCCAAGTCAGGCAGCGGGGCGGCGGCCACCGACAGCGTGCCGTTCGAAGCCTGGCCGTTGTTCGTCTCGTCCATCTCGATGATGGCATCGAGATCGTCCACCACGGCCCCCACGAAGTAGTTCCCCGCCGAAACGAAGAGCGGGACCGTCATGGATCCGCTGCCCGACGCCGAGGACCCCACCGGGAGCGAAGAGACGGAGCGCTGACCGATCAGAAGATCTGCCGTGGTCACGAGGGCGTCCGCCGACAGGTAGATGCCGACGCGAAAGGAGCTCGACGCCTCCACGCCATCGTTGCGCACCACGTCCGACACGGTGATGGTCTGGCCAGCTTCGACGGAAGTGGGACTGAAGCCCACGGACTCGACGACGAGGTCGGGGTGACTGGGCGGCGCCACGTTGAGCTGGACCGTCGAAAGCGCGACGTTATTGTCCTCGGAGGTCTCGTCGAGCTCGTCGAGGTCGTCCGCGAACACCAAGAGCCGATAGCTCCCGTCGACGGTCGCCACGGGGATCTGCACGGTGCCCGACGTTTGAAAGAGCTCGTCCGCGTCGAGGCCCGCCTGGGTCCACGTGCCGAGCCGTGGATCTCCAACGTCGAACTGGTCGTCGGCGGAAAGGTAGGCGCCGATCCGAAAAGCGGGCACCGCGTCGGGTCCTTCGTTGAGGACCGAGAGCGAAAGCGCGAGGGACCCACCGGCCTCAAGGCTCGCGATGGCCGGGACGATACTGACGGCGACCAAGTCAGCGTTCACCTCCGTCGAGGGCCCACCGCTACCGTTCCCACCTCCGTTTCCGCCCCCGTCGCCGCCGCCGGAGCCCCCGGAGCCGGTGTCCAAGGATCCGCCCTTGCAGGCGGCCAGGACGCAGAGAGCGCCCAGCAGGAGCGCTTGGGCGGCCCTCCACGGCTGGCGCCGGGTGCGGGACCCGCTTCGGCCAACCTGGAGAGGGCCCTGGGCGCTGTGAGGAGTGCTCATCTCGCATGAATCCGCACCCGATGGGGCGCCCGGGGCAGATCTCGGGGCAGATCCGGGCTAGGAATCGCGGGTGATCCCCTAAATTGACCGGCGTGCAGCCGACCATCCCCCCTCGCGAAGACCCAGAAGGCGACGTGCAAACCATCCACCTGGGCATCTCCACCTGCCCGAACGACACCTATCTGTTCCATGGGCTCCTCCAGGGGAAGGTCGAGACGCCCGGCCTGCGCTTCGAGATCGAGCTCCTCGACGTGCAGGAGCTGAACGCCCGCCTAGCCCAGGGCGAGTTCGACGTCGCCAAGGCGAGCTATCACCTCGCGCTGCTGCGGGCGGACGAGCTGATGGCCCTCCCCACGGGGTCCGCGCTTGGCTTTGGGAACGGACCTTTATTGCTCGGGCGCAAGGGCCTCGACGGAACGGCTCCCGGCGCGGACCACCGGGTGCTTTGTCCCGGCGCAGAAACCACGGCGACGCTGCTCTACCGGCTTTACTACTCGCTGACGGATCAGGCCTCCGCTGAGCCCGAGCAGGTCGTCTTCTCCGAGATCATGCCCGCGCTGGAATCTGGCGCAGCGGATTACGGCGTCTGCATCCACGAAGGGCGCTTCACCTACGGCGAAAGGGACCTCTGCCTCATCGAGGACCTCGGCGCCGCATGGGAGAGCGACACCAAGTCGCCGCTCCCGCTCGGTGGCATCTTCGCGCGGCGATCCCTCAGCGATGGGACGATCGACCGCGTATGCGCCGCTATCCAACGTTCCCTAGCCTACGCCGATGCCCATCGCGAGGAGACGCTCATCTCGATGGCCCCCCACGCCCAGGAGCTCGAAGAAGCCGTGATCTGGGAGCACGTCGACCTCTACGTCAACGAGTGGACCCGGCAGCTTGGACAGGCTGGGATGGGCGCTATCCGCGCCCTTTCCGATCGCGCGAAGGCCCGCGGCCTGCTCCCTGTGGAGCGAGAGCTAGATGTCTTCGTCCCTATTCGGGAGCGGCGGCTCTTCCATCTTGTGCGCGCCGACGACGCTTTGATGGGCCGCACTCCGGAAGAGGTCCTGGAGGACTACCAGGCGGCCTCGCTGGAAACGGAGGGCTTCGTCCATCTCTCGTTCGCCGACCAGCTCTCTGGCACCCTAGAGACGCACTTCGCAGACGCCGAGCGGGTCCTGCTCCTCGAACTCAACCGCCAGGCAGTCCTGGCCGACCTGCGACTGGAAGCCTCACGTGGGGGCGCCGACTTCCCACACCTCTACCGAGCTCTTCGGCCCGACAGCGACGTCAAAGCGTGCCGAGAGGTCCGGCCGAACACTTCAGCAACGGAAGGAGCGCCGCGCTGGCCTGTCGGCGAGCGGGCGCTCCGTGAAGAGTCATCGTCTTGACGATCAGCTCTTGCCGCCAGCGTCGCGCATCTCGAGCATTTCCTTGCGGAGCTCTTGGGCGATGGCCTTGATCTCCTGCATGGACTTGCGGACGCGGGAGGTGGCAGCCTTGTTGCCTGCCTCGGCTTTCTCGATGTCTTCGCGGCAAGCGCTGACGGCTTCAACGAGCTGGTCGTAGTTCTGGCTCATCTGGGATGGGTTGCTGTAGAGGGGTCGTGGAGTTGGAATCCGAAAGGCAAGGACCCCTTGCGGGGGCCCAGCGTTCGCCCTGGGGAGCTCTCGGACCCCCACAGGACGACACAGAACGGCCTGCGGATCAAGTGCGAACCCCGCTCTGGGGGCCAAAAAGGGCGATTCCCTAGGCGCCGCACAGGCCAACAAATAGCGCTTTAGCCGTCACTAGAGACGAAAAAGGCACACAAATAGACCCCCGATACACCCCAAGAAGAAAACTGTGCCCGTCTACCGAAGATCTGCAGCCTTGAGACCGCCCATACGGACGACTTCCCGGAAATGGACGGCGCTGACCGGCTGGACGGAGAGCCGCTGGCCGCGCTGAATCACCGCCATCTCCTCTAGCTTGGGGTTCGCCTTCAAGTCGTCCAGCGGTACGTACTTGGGGAACTCTGCCTTCGCCTTGATGTCGACCACGAACCAGGAAGGGTTCTCCGGCTTGGACTTGGGGTCGAAGTGGCTGTCCTTGGGATCGAACTG
>CALHGQ010000103.1 GCA_938030175.1 uncultured bacterium
GATCATCGTGCATCCAGTAGCTCGGGACCGTCGCATGAAACGTGCGCAGGTACGGAAGGGAGTAGAGCCGGTTCCATTTGTACCGGGCCGTCGCGATGTCCTTGGCGTAGGGCTTAGGCCGGTCGTAGTAGAGCGTGTCGCCGGTCTGAACGAAAAACGCCGGCTCGAGGGCCAGCATGGAACGGTAGATCCGGTGTCCGTTCTCCATGTCGTCACGCCGATGAAAGTCCTGGCATGTCGAGACTACGAAGGTCACGGCCTCATCGCTCGTGGGGGCAGGCGCCGTTCTGAAGGAGCCCTGGAACGTCGAAGTCTCGTCCGCCGAGCGGCCGAGAGCGCGAACCAAGTAGCGCGTCCCAGGAGTGAGTCCCTGCATCAATACCTGGTGGCAACCGTCGCTGGCCGGACCGACCGAAACCCATTCCGTCTCGTCTACGGGAGTCTCGTCGCCCTCAGCTTGGATCTGGAATCGAACTTCGCCGGATGCGCTGGGCGCCCGCCAAGGGCGATCTTTGGGATCCCATTCGACCACACGATGCTGTGCTTCTTCCGTCTGCGTAAGGCGCGTCCAGAGGACAGCAGATGTAGACGTGACCTCACCGATCTTGATGCCGTTGCCATGGGCAAGCTGCACAGGCGCCGTCTCCACCTGAGGAAGCGAAGGGCCCCCGTGGGGGCTGAAACAGGTCATGAGGGTCAAGAGAATCGACATGGGCGCGAGGATACCACACATGACTTCTTGGGACTGATGGGTAGGGTTGCATCAGGCCGAACGTCAGAGACCCGTCCGGCACATGGAGAGTTCATCGTTCGACGCGACGAGGGTGGTGACCGTAGCCCCCGAACGCCGCCCGGGCTCTCGACTTGGCACGGCGAGCATGGGTGGGCACGTCCGGCGCGTTTAGCAAGGAGACCCCATACCCTCAACACACCAGAACAGAGCCAGCCTCACTATGAAGTACACGATCGCACTTCTACTCGCATCGCCCGCTCTTGTGGCATGTACTGCTCTAGCCGAGGAGATGAACGCGTCGAGCCCCAAAGCCCAAGCTTGGAAGCCCCATAGCGGGCCGCCCCCTTGGGATTTCCGTTTCAACCCAGCGGAGGTCTACTACAGAAACATCGATGGGGGCGTTTGGAACGTGGCGATGTCATCGGATTTCCCCGAGGCAAGTGTGTCTATCGACTGGACCTACAGGCCAACCGGCGAATACGTCAGGCAGGTCTTCCCGCTCTCCTACTGGGTGAGCGCTGTAGCGCTTGACCACGATGGCCTAGGATTCGCCGTGGCGGGCAAACGACCGAATGGGAACACAGTCATTGATCACTACCGCACTTCGCCACCGGCCCCTCCTGGATCGCAAGCGGCTCAACCTCAAGGCGTAGCAGTGGACAGCCTCTACGACGCAGCGACCGAAGGAATGGATATCGTCAGCGCACTGGAGTACACCCGCGTCGATGCGGATGACAGGATGCTCTTGCAGTTCTACGATTCAAGAGCCCTATTCACGATAGACTCCTCCAACCCAGTAGACGTGCAGTTGGCGCTTCTTGCCGCGCCGACCGAGATCGATGGAGCTGCTCCGCCTTTCCTCGTCCACGCACTGAGCGATCGCCCTCTGTTTCAGATCCGATCCATGAAGCACTTGACCCACGGGACAGTCTTCGTCTTCGAGTCATCTATCAACGGCCGCACGACGATCGTTGCGACTGATCAATCGGGTACCGGGGACGTTACCTGGGTAGGTGCGATCGAGAATGATGACTGGGCGGACAGTGACTTTGCTGAGGCGAGCAACCTTCGCGACTGGTAGCGCCTGCGAACTCGGACTTTGCCCCTGGGGCGCGAGATGCGGCGTCGGTGCACCAACCAGTTCTCAGGCCGCCGCCATGGGCAAGGCGTAAGCCGGATCTGCGTCCGATGGGGCGCTCTGAGCCAATCAAGTCACGAGACCACCCTAAGTACAAGGCCCGATGCCGCGTGGCGAACCGGCGGGAGTGCGACAACGGACCTTTACGGCGAGGCGACGTGACCGTTTGGTTGTCGCCCGATGCTCTCAAGGCCTCGAAGGCAGAGTATCGAGCGTGTGAAAGAGTTCGGGCGAAGACGATGGAAGATGGAGTGTGGATACCATTGACAAGGCCGGGTCGAGAATGCCTTCTGCCGGTACAGGGCGACGATCGGAGGACGTCTTCGCGCCCGCACGTTAGACACCCAAGACGCGGAGGCCACGGTCGCCTGCAACGTGTTGGATCGCGTGTGCAGCCTCGCTTGGCCGACGTCAGAGAAGGTTGCTCGATGAGCCTAGGAGGGGTGGGGCACCTACGTCGCTGTCTAGACTTGATGCAGCAGCGCCGAGTGTGAGCGCGCGAGCCTTCGACCCTTGGCGTTAGAAGTCGCGATCTGTCGAGAAATTCGAGATCGATGAAGGCAGGACGGTCATGGCGCCATCAGGTTGATGAGACGAGCACCAGCGGTGGCCAATTGGGGTCGCCCGAGACGGCTCGAAACCCACATGATCCTGCTAACGCCCGTTCTGTTGTCTGCTGCCTTCCCCATGGCGCCTGGTGGGGATGGGCTGCATGCGCCCCAGCGCCTGCTTGGGGCCGACGGCAGCCCGCTCACCCTCCCTGACCCTGGTTACGCCGCGCCGGCCATCCGCGACCTCGACGGTGACGGCCGCGGCGATCTCGTTCTCGGACTCTTTGAGAAGGGAGCCTTCGAGGTGCGCCGCGGCCTTGGTGAGTTCCGCTTCGACGAACCAAGGCCCTTGATTGAGTCCTACGAGACCATCGTCCCGGGGGTGTGGTGATGCACCTCCGCGACTCCACAGTTTGTGGATCTTGACGGTGACGGGGAAATCGACCTACTTTCTGGCTCGTACTCGAAGAACGACGGGGATATGGCTGGGGTCTTGTACGCGCTGAGGGCCGATGAAGATGGCTTTCAGGCGGCAGAGCCCCTCAGAACGGCGGGGGACGATCTGCTCCTCATCCACACGGAGAAGAAGGGCGTGAACGGCTTTGCCGAACGAATTCGGACCAAACCCTGGGCGGCCGATCTCAACGGTGACGGGCATCTCGATCTCGTAGTCGGCAACATGGTTGGCAGTTTCGCGTTCTTCCGGGGTCGTGCCGGCGGCGGGTTCGAAGCACGGTCCAGCTTCCTGGAAGATGCCTCCGGCGAGCAGATCAGAGTGGGCCGTCACTCCGATCCTGTCCTCATAGATTGGGATCGAGACGGAGACCTGGACCTTTTGTCTGGGTCCGGCACCGGAGGCGTCTGCCTCTTCACTAACGTCGGTACCGAGACCAAGCCCTCCTTCGCCGCAAGAGAAATGCTGCTGCCCGACTTTAGCTTCGAGTCGAAAGAGTCAGGTGCTCTTCTGATGCCAGCGGACGTGCAACTGGATCGTCCGGGGACGGACTCCCGGATCGCGATCCACGACTTCGATGGTGACGGGGTTCTCGATGTCATACTCACAGACAGAACAGAAGTCCTGGTTCCAGCGGATGGGCAGTCCTTCGAAGCATCAAAATTGGCCCTCGAGGCGTGGACTCGCGAGATGCGGGAGATCAAAGCGGCAGTCCCGCCATCCCCGCCGGACGGTTCCATTACGGACGAGATGGTTGAGCACAACAAGAAGGAGCGGGCCCACGCTGCGAAACGTGATGCGTTTGCACAGACGAAGGTCATCACGGGGGCCTGGTGGCTGCAAGGCAGAGTGGGCGGCTTCGATGGAACTCAGGGCGACGCACGCTGATCTAGGATGGATGTGACCGACCCTCTTGCCAAGCTAGAGCTCGAGCGCGAACTCGAACGCGATGGCCTGTGGTTGCGGCGAGCGGCGCATGCGCTCACCAGCGACCCAGGCATCGCCGAGGACGCCGCGCAGGCTGCCTGGATCCAGGCCTGGCGTCGCCGCTCCGAGAACGGGCGGGCGGTGAGTCGGGGCTGGCTAAAGCGGGTCCTTCGGAACAGCGTCCGGGGACTCGTCCGCGACGACGCGCGGCGATCAGTGCGCGAACGCGCAGCGGCAGTTCCCGAGGACTTCGACTCAGGTGATCCCCTGCAGCGGATCGAGCTGCGGCGCATGGTCCTCGACGCGATCGAGTCACTCCAAGAGCCCTACCGTTCGACGGTTGTCGATCGGTTTCTAGACGGTCTTTCCATCGCAGAGATCGCTCGACGGTCGGGGACGCCCCGCAAGACGGTTGAAACCCGTTCGCGTCGTGGCGTCCTCATGTTAAAGGAGGCCCTCCAAGACCGGCGAGACTCACGCGGACTCCTTTTGCTCACCCTGCTGGGGGAGATCGCGAGACC
>CALHGQ010000104.1 GCA_938030175.1 uncultured bacterium
GGCTAAGATCGTCACAGCAGAGCTGAAGTTGGTGGTGGCGGTGCCCTGTGCTGTGACGTCGCGGTGCCAGTATTGGAAGGACCAGCTCTCACCGACCTGGGCGGCCACGCTGGCCGTTGGTTGAGGGATCATATTCAAGTCCATCACCGTGGATGCTTGTCCATTGGAGTCTGCCATCAGAACGTTGCTGGCATCGCGCCCGATCTCGCCCCCAAGGCAGAGGTTGCCCGTCGAGCCACCTGGGTTGGCGGTGAAGCCGATGTCTCGGCTCGTGATCACATAGCCGAGCGAGCCGGTCGGGAGCCCCGTCAGCTGGAGCCTGAGGTCGCTTTCAACGATGAGCTGCGTTCCGAAGGCTTCCAGCACGGAGGGACTTCCCGTCGAGTTGCTGGCGCCGTTGCAGACGGGTAGGCCGAAGGACGTTTGGACTTCGTAGACGCCAAAGAGGTTCGTTCCATCGGAGAGCTCGGCTCTTCCAGTCGCGCGAACCATGAAGTCCTCGTCCACGTCGACGCTCAAGTTCTCAAAGCTTCGGAGCGTCGCGTTAGGGTCAGGGGCTCCATCCATGTCGTAATCGATGACCTGGTTGGACCAGAGCACGAGTCGATCTCCGATCACCAAGCGCTCCGAGCCAGGAATGTCACCGCCCCAAGACTCGGCGACGTTGCCGTTCGCCATCGGCACGAGTTTGGCCGCGCCGCGCAGCACCTGTCCATCGACGAGATCCCCGCGTCGGCGAACGATCGACCCGTTCTTGACGATCACGCCGAACTGGGCGTTCCCATCGTCGACCCGGCCGGCGACCCACCAGTCACCGGAGTCGTTCGTGATGGCCTCGTCGAGTCGAACCCAGCGCGCACTGCCCGACCCAGCGGCGGGGATCACCAGTTCTCCGACGCGCACCGGGACCCCGTCGTTGAATAGCTGCTGACCGTCGATCACGGCTGAGTTCTCGATCCCGCCGTCCAGTCGCACGACGCAACCGTAGTGGTCGCCACGTGCAGCCAGGACCGGATCCTTGCCATTGCTTGCCTGCACCGGATCCTGAATCCAAGTGATGGTGTGCGTGGTACCCGCAAGGACGTCCCCGACCTGGAGGTCGGGCGTGTTGGGATCTCCTCGATAGATCGATATCGGAAAGCCGCCTGCGAAGACCCGCGTCTGGGGCTGATCTCCTCGCGCCGTTTGATCGATGGTGTTCACGGTGCCAAAATCTAAGCACCGAAGGACCGCGCCGTCCTCGTACAGGAAATCCGTCTGGCAGGGCGAAGTGGGACCGAACCAGCGGACGTTCACCAGTAGACCCGCCGCTGACATCGAGTGCGTCGAATCGAACCGGCTCGATTCATTCGGAGGGAACTCAGCGTTGCCACTGAGCAGGATCGATGGGGGAGCTGATCGGGTGAAGGCGCCGAAGACCAAAAAGTCCTCATCGCCGTTTGGGTCCGTGACCCGGGCTTGAACGCTCGCTCCGCCGTTTGCGTTGGAGGCCGGTCGGAAGGCGAACTGGATCACCTCACCCGTCGGGAGCGTCGAGTCGCTTTGGAAGAGGAGCGACGGAGTGGGGGTCACCTGCGGGGCGACAAGTGCGCAAAGGACGAGCTGGAGCATGACGCGCGCGTAGGATGAGCGATTGGGGAGTGGAAGACTGACATCGTTATACGCGACGAAAGTAGAAGCCGCTAGATCTCCCCGGGTTCGGCGGGAGGGCGCTGTGCTGGCATCCGTGTCGAAGAGTCTCTGTTTGGAGCGAGCAGTACGGTACCGTACTGCGGCGGTTCTGGGCTTCGCCGCTTAGGCTGAACGGCCCGACGTGAACTTCCCTCACGCCAGCCACTCCGATCCTCTTCTGGGGTTCTATCCATGACTCGCTCCATGCTCGCCCTTCTGGGCACCCTCGCACTTTGCTCGCGGCTCGCCGCTCAAGATCAGCTCGTTTGGACAGCACCCGTTGAGGCCCCGAGTGGAGCAACCGTGAATTGCGGTGGCATCGACACCCTGCACTACACTTCCGGTATGCCCTTCCTGAGGGGCGGCGGGTCGGCTGCCTTTGAGGTGCAGGGACCACCTGCGGATCGAATCGTCGTAAGAGCTTGGAGCCCTGACGGCGTGGTTCGCTGGAACCAAGACCGCCTCGCGCCAGACAGCCCTTCTGCGCCAGCGACGGTCGAGGGGGTTGTCGTGACACCGAATCGCCAGGCGGTCGTGCTGATTCACGCTAACGATGACGCTGTCCTTTGGACGTTTGGTGCGGACGGGACATTCCTCGCCGAAACTCAGCTCACACTCACCGTGTCGGGAGCGGCTCCAAGCGGCTACCACATGACCGCACACGGTACTTCTAGCTTGGTACGGATCGCTGCGCTGACGGATGGCCTGTTCACGCCACCCTTTGCGGGGCGTTCCTCCGTGCACTGTATCGCGCCTGTATCGGGGACCACGATCTGGACCCACGAGTCACCGGCGGTGGAATGGCACGACGTTGCGTTCCTCGGCGAGGAGACCTTTCTCGTCTACCAAGGGACCGGCGGCGTGACGGTAGATCGAGTCGATGCCCAAGGCCAGCTCATCTATACGTCGAGCGGCCTGCCCAGCGGTTCTAGCGACCTGCTTCATGCTGCCACCGCGACGAGCGACGGCCGGTTCACGTTCACCTCAAGCTTCACACGTATTACCCAGCTCGACCCGAGCGGCGCCATGCTCTGGTCCCAGAACGCCAGCGATGCATGGGGCTACGAGCATGGAGCGGCTACTACGAGCGGCGACGTCGTGCTCGGCGGCCGTGGCACTGGGAACCGGTTGACCCGCTTTGACATCAGTGGCAATGTCGTTTGGGACTACACGGCCAACGCACCGATACAGAGATACGTAGGGCTCGTCGCGGACGGTGACGACGGTGTGGTGGCATCAGCTGAGGCGACGGTGTCTAGCGTCAACTCGATGGTCGGCGCCGTTGAATTCGTGGATGCGGCGGGAACTCGTACCGCGCTTGTGGACATAGAGCCCCGGGCGGGGACGCCTTACGCCCTTTTGCCTCCGCATCTCGATCAGTTCGGCAACGTTTGGGCCGCTTCGACCTTGGCTGTGAACTCGGCGGTCGGCGATACAGGCCAGGTCACCAAGATCGTGCGCGGTACCGATCCAACCACGGTCCACTGCAACCTATCCAACCCGAACTCCACCGGGGCCCAAAGCCTCCTCACGACGCTGGGCTCTCCCGTTGCATCCGAAGACAACCTCACGCTCCGCGGCAGCCAGTTGCCCCCTGGATCCACCTGTCTCTTCCTGGGGAGTCCAGATTCAGGCGGCCCCTTCATGCCGGGTGGCAGCCAGGGAGTCCTTTGCCTTGGCGGCCCGATTGGCCGCTTCAACGGCTCATTCCAAATCCAGCCAGCCTCCGCCGCTGGGACCGTATCGCTGCAGGTCTTATCGAGCTACTTGCCGACGGCGGGCGGCGGATGGCCCATCGATCCGGGCGACAAGTGGTACTTCCAGCTCTGGCACCGCGACCTCTTCGCGGGGCAAGCCACGTCGAACTTCACGAACGCGGTCGAGATCATCTTCCATTGACTGAACGGTACCGTACCGTTCAGAAAACGATCGGCGCCTCGACAGCATCCGTCAGCGCGGCCGTGGATCCGAAATAGCGGTACCAGCACTGGACGTAGACGCGGTCCCCCGGCACGAGCCCTGCGGCACCAAGCTCGGATGGCCCGATCACCTGGGTCATGGTCGCAGGTTCCTCGGTCGCGGTCTGGACTGGCAGGCGCAGTAGTTGCCCGCCGATGCAGACGGCTCCACGGAGTGGGTCTCCCGCCACCGGCGAGGTCGGTGCGGGATCTGCGCCAAGGAAGAAGAGCCCGAACGTGTTCGCGGGCACTCCCGTGGCGATGATCGTCAATTGATCGGCCCCGGAGGCCGACGCGGAGCCGTCAACTTCGAGGCGGCTTGCGGTCGCGGTCGTGCAGTACTTGCCGGGACCGGGTGTCCAGCCTGGGCTGTACGGCAGCGCGCCCATATCCGCTCGGGATCCGTCTGGGTCTAGCGGAGAGAGTGGGTTGCCGGTGTCGATACACGGCGAGCCAGCTTCCAAGTGGGCGTCACTGCCCGCTGGACCAAAGACCAGCGGGTCAAGGTTGAGGTTCCCGACGCCCGCGGCGGCGCCTTCGACGTTGGAGTATTCGAAGGACGAGAGGTTGCCTACGGTCGAGGGAACGTTGTGCCAGACGACGGTGCTGGAATGATCCGAAAAGCCACCGACACCCCCGAATTCCATGAACGCTGAGTTTCCGATAATCGAACAGTGGGTCGTATCCGAGCGCCAAACACCGCCGCCGAAGTCCGCGTCGTTGCCGGCGATCACGCAGCGCTCAAGGGTTGATTCATGCGCTCCGCCACCACGGGAGCCAAACTCGGGGTCCACATACCGAACCGCACGGTTCCTCTCGAGGAGAGTGCCGGTCGCGGTGCAGTTCGAGATCCCGCCCCCTCGGCCGTTGAAACTCGTGTCCGTGGGGATCGCCCAGTTCTCTATGACGACGCAGTCTGTGAGAAGCGAGCCGTACGCGCCACCGCCCGCCCCGCAAGCGCGGTTACGCTCCAGTACGCATTCGATCAGCGTCGACGAATTCGCAGCTCCGCCCTGGCCGCTACCGTCCTCGCATGCATCGTTCAGGGAGAAGTAGCAGCCCGTGGCCGTCGCCGCATGGAGCGCCCCGCCCACTTGAGAGGCGTTAGAGACGAACCGGCAGTCGAAGTAGGCGCCGCCGAACGCGGCCCCGCCTTGTACGGGAACGGTGTTGACTGACCGTCCGTTGCGCTCGAAGCTGCATCGATGGGCGATGAGGCCATCATCCGGGTCGTAGATCGCCCCCCCCCC
>CALHGQ010000105.1 GCA_938030175.1 uncultured bacterium
CCCGGATCGCGCTGTAGCGGCGTCAGATGCGGGCCTTCGGCCCACACCCAATGCGCGACGGGTCTCCTAGGAGCGTATCACTCGAAGTCCATGAACTGGATCGTCTGCGTGATGTACGGGTCGAGTTCCTTGGCGATCTCCATGAGCTTCTCGCCCTCGGCCTTCAACTCGTCGTCCTTCGAGTCGGCGAGCTCCTTCCCGAGGGAGTAGCGGTACTCCGCCGTGAGAGGCGCCTTCTCGACTGCCGCGCGCAGGTGCTTGATGCGCTCTTGGTTCTTGCCTTCGGCGCTCCGCAGGAGCTGGGCATAGTCGTAGTGCGCCTTCGCGAGCGGAGTCTCCATGCTCTCCTCGAACGCGTCCTCGTAGAGCTCGCGCGCCCGCTTCTTCTCACCTTGCGAAGCGGCCGTCTTGGCCTCCCAGATGAGCGCGTTCTCGCCAGCGAACTCGAGGTCCTCGTTGATGTAGTCGTACCACTGCTTCTCGAGTTCGCGCAGTTCCTTCTCGTCCTCGATCTTCATGCATTCCATGAAGTAGCGCAGGACCTCCTCGCCCTCCACGAACTTCAGGTTGAACGAAGCGCGGGTCCGCTTGACGTTCTTGTCCGTCGCGAGCCCCAGGAAGAACTTCTTGAAGTTCTTCTGGTGCTTCTTGTCGTTCATGAGCATGTGGACGAAGGACCAGCCCCAGGTGTAGTCCTCGAAGCCGCGGGTGGTGATCATCTCGCGGAGCTTGATCTTCTCACCGTCAGCGATCTCGCGCTTGATGACCGCAAGGCGTCCGTTGTGGATGAGCCCCACCTCGAGGGACTTCTTGACGGGGTCCCACTTGGCGCCGCCGTAGTACTCGGACAGGGACTCGCCCGGCCAGTGGGGGTACTTGAAGTCCTCGTCGATCAGCTTGTGCAGGTAGTGCCCGAGCTCGTGGAACAGAACCTGCTCCGTGAACTGCGGGTCGAGGCGGTCGTAGAACGCGCAGAGGTCGTAGGGCTCCACGAAGCGGAAGTAAGCCAGCGCGCCACCGCTCGCGCCAGCGCCGCGGAAGAACTCCTTGCGGCTGGTGTAGAAGTTGATCGGGAGCTTCGGCTTCTTCTTGTCGCGCTTGATCTTCCAATCTTTCTTGAAGATCTCGTAGTAAGCGTCACAGGCGTCGATGAAGCGAGTCGTCGTGCCGAGCGGCGTGGTGTGTTGCCACTCGAAGTACTTCGTCTCGGTGATGTAGCGATCCTTCCACATCTCGCGGCGCTTGTCTTCCTCCGCCTGGTCGATGCGTGCCGCGACTGCCTTCTTGATCTCCTTCGTCGCCGTGCGGAGCTTGGTCCACCGCCCCTCGAATCGAACGAAGCCCTTCTCGAACTGCTCCCGCTCTTCATCCGTCTGCGGGATGAACGAGATCTCCTTGTCCTTCTCGAGCAGGACGTCCACGAGCTTGTCCGCGATCTCAATCGCTCCGGACTTCAGCTCGACCGTGACATGGCCTTCGCCTTGGCTCATCTCGAACCCGTCGATGATCCGGCCGTCCTTCAGGACGAGGATGTCGCCGGCTTCGTCTTCCACTATCGGTGCGGCGGCGAAGATTCCGGCTACGACCAGGGGCACGGCGACGGACAGGAAAGAACCGCTACTGAAAGAGCTGTGATGATCTGACTTCGTGTCAGTGTTCATGGCGTGGGCGCGAGGGGTCATGGGTCGGGTCAAGTGACGAGTGAGCGGTGAGTCCTTAGTAGGCGTTGAAGTACGAGGCGTCGAACTTCTCCCAGTCCTTGGCGCTCCAGCTGCCAAAGGTCAGGTCGAAGGTCTTTTGAAGCACCTGCTTTTCCTTCCTCTCGAAGATCTTCCTGCGCTCATCGCGGTAGGTCTTTTCGCCGTCTTCGCCCTCCTCCTTCGACTTCTTGCGAGCGGCCTCGAGGGCCTTGTCGGAGTCCTTCTCGATGTCCTCCACCACCTTCATCATGTTGGTGAGGTAGGTCTTGAGGAGGTCCTTCGCGAGCTTGTGCCGCTTCATGTCGGGGGACGCGAGGTAGTTGATCAGCATCGCGCTCTCCGCGTAGGGATCACCGCCCCCTTTGGCGGATTCGATCAGCTCCTTCGTCGTGCGCAGGAACATGTCGCGCGCGGACGTGGCGGTGCCGTCGCGCACCGTGGTACGGAAGCGATCGACCGTCCAGTTCTGGAAGCGCCAGTCGGGCTTGCGCGAATCCATCCGCGAGTTTTGCAGCATCTCGTTGAGCCCGAGCTCGATCCACTGCGGCATGGCGGTGGACAGCGCGAAGTTCTTCTCGAGCATCCAGTAGCGATAGATCTGGCCGTTGAGGTTGTCGATCGCGTTGCCCGTCCAGCCGGACGTGTCGTCCCAGGTGAGCAGCTCGTCGCTGATGTTCCAGGTTCCACCGTACCCGCCACTGCTGACGCCCGCGGAGAACGCGGCGGCCTCGTCGCGGTTGGCGCAGATTCGAACGACGGGTGCGCGCAGGTAAGCGCCCTCGCCCAGGAAGCCGTACTCCTTGTCGAGCCAGTTGAACATGTTGTTCACGTGGTTCTGGACTCGCTTCGAGAACTTCTTGTCGGCGCTCGTGATCATGAGCGCGCGCTTGGACTTGATCGCGCTCCAGCCCTCGGGCGGAAGCTTTGCGATGGCGGCCTCGTGAATCGATGACTCGGAGGCGACGGCCCGCGACTTGCGCTCCTTCGGCGTTTCGTCCTTCGAGCTGATCCGGCTGTAGACGGTGCGGTCGCTGGTGTTGCCCGAGTGGGACAGCGAGCCCGTCCGCTCGATCAGCTTGAACGTCTGCCGAACCGGCTTGAAGATCTTCTGGATCTTCTTCCAGTGCTTGGTGAGGCCGACGAGTTGGACTGCGTAGTCCACTTCTTCGGTGTGGTAGACCCACGTCTCGATCGTCTGGGGCCCGGACGTCGCCATCTTGTCGACGACGTAGATGTACTTGGTCACTTTGACGCCGTCGATCTCGTCTTCCTCTTCGGAGTCGAGGTAGTAGCCGCCGCCCTTGAACGTGCGCTCAAGGAAGTTGTCGTAGTCGCGGTACGGCGAAGTGATCGTGAACGTCGTAACGGTCTCGCCGTCGACTTCCTTCTCGTCCTTCTCAAGGCCGCCCTTCTTAGTCACCGCCAGGGGAAAGACGATGAGCTGAAGCTCGGGCTTGTGGTTCACCGTGTAGCCGACGTCCTTGTCCGTGTACGAGTAGGACGCAGCTGAGACATACTTAGCGGCGAGCCACTGCTCCGCGGTCTTGCGCGGCACGTTGTTCCACTTCTTAGGCGGTTTGAAGGAGAAGCCGTAGTAGCTGTCCTTGTGGACGCCCTTAGGGGAGTCCGCGTCCTGGACAAGGGCGGCCGGGGCCGCCGCCGGGGACGCCGTGGGCGCAGCAAGGGCCGGAGTCAATAGGAGTCCGGCAGCGGCAGCGGCAAGGACGGGAAGAGCGAGGGCAGGGGCCTTTTGGAATCCAGCGGGCATAGAGATTGCGGGTCGGCGAGAGACGGGAATGGAGCTGGGGGGCTCTACGGATACAGCGTCACCGCGGGCGACGAAGCTGACAAGGACGTTTCCAGGAGAATGACGATCGGCAGGGCCTGATTGTTGGCGCCACAGGGAGAGTGTCTCCCAGCGCATTTTCGTCCTGGATATCCACGTAAATTTCACGTGCATGATCCGGCGATAGGGCTGCCCCTAACGGGGTGTCGTCTAGCTACGTTCCGTGACCTACCGAATGAGCATTTCCTATGAATTTGCTCGGCGCTAGGCACCTCACGTCGCAGGGGGTCACCGAACACATGCGTAGGTCCTCCGCCAAGCGCCTCATCTGCGTGCTGCAATCCTCCCAAGGCTGCACTGACTCGGTCCCGTTGGCAGGCCGCCCGACAGAGAGGGGGTCGTCGCGCTCCCCAGATCGGGCGGACCTCCCGAGCCGCTGGTGGGCGTAAGCGATCGGGGGGCAGGAGTCGGGGGTGACGACAAGGTAGCGGCCTGTAGTCGGACGGTTCCAGCGGCGAGAGAACCATCGGGGCTTCCTCTATTCAGCGTCGCTCGTTGGAGCGGTGTGTCCCGCGATTCGAGCGGTCGCCGCTCCAGAGGGTCGTCGCTCCCCGAAAGAGGCACAGCGGCCACGATCCGCAAAAACCTGATGTCGACTGCGACGATATTCGGAGCCGCTTGACTTCCTTAGTGCCAGACGAAGAACGCTCAGGCTCGCGCTTCTCGCGACTCATGCGCCACTGGCGCTGCACAACTCTGTGCAGCTGAACCCATCTCCCAGAACTTTCTCCATAGTGAACATCATGCGTCTTTTCGTTACCTCCCTCCTGCTTATGTCCTCCGCTCTTGCTTCTGAAGAGGGCGTCATCGTCAATCACCCTGACGACCTCAACGTGGACGTCGAAGAAGTGGTCTCCGTCGGCGATCCCTGGGACATCAGCTCCTCGGATAACATGGAGGAAGAGGAGTCCATCTCGGACAACCACCGCGGTCCACTCTCCGTCGTGACCGCGACCGACACGTCTGCCTACTCCGTCACCTACGACGTGACCGCTGACCAACCGGACGAAGGCATCCTTGAGGGCCGCGGAGCCGTGCAGGTGTCCGGCGAAGTATCGGTTGGCATCCAAAACGGACACGGCCATGCTGCCGCAGCAGCTAGCAGCAAGGCCGTCGTGAAGATTGGCAACGCAGAGGCAGAGGCCGAAGACACAGCCGCCCTCGCCGTGGCCCAAGCCGGCAGCATGCTGATCGGCGGAAGCATCACCATCGCCGGCTTCGGCGGGGGCGGCACCGTCCAGGTGTCCACCGCCGGTGACGAAGAGAGCACCGCTTCGTATGCAGACACGGACGCGACGGGGTGGAAGAACACGAACTCCGCCATCGTGACCGCTAGCTGGGCTGCCGGTTACACCCTCGAAGCGAACAAGGTGATGACCTCTTCCAGTAGCTCCCCCGCGTCGGCGACCGCCAACGCGCTCGCCCACGCTGTCGGGACGGTGACCTTCCGCGTCACCATCGAGGACGAGGTGGAAGAGGGGACTCCCCCGCCCTCGGACGACTAGTGGCCTGAGCTGGAGTCTGCTCGCCGAGTAGAGCCGCGGCGACGGGGAAGAGGGGAGCCACCCTCTTCCCCTAGCCGTGGTGGCGACGCTCTCTTCGACGGCGGCGCCGTGGACACCCTCATCTCCCACCGCCACCCCTCGAACCATGCGTTTCGCTCCCAAGCATCTAGCAATCCTTACCGTTGGCGCCTCAGCGACCTTGTTCGCGCTGCTTTTCGTCGGCCCGCCCACCTCCCAGGCACCGGCCATCACCCACCCCTCTGCCGGAGCTCCCGCCGCCGCCTCGCTCCCCAGCGCGGACCTGTCCGCTATCGCAGAGCTGCGGGGTTCGGAAGATCAAGACCGCAGTCCGCTGTGCACCGCGACCGGCACGTCCGTCACGGTGCAGCTGGTCGACCGTCACACGGGGCGCCCGGCGTCTCACTTGGCCCTCAAGGTCACCGGCGTCCGCGAGGGCGCGGCGTTCGCCGACGATCTGCAGTCCGATCGTCAGGGGCGACTGGTCGTTGAGCCTGGCCTCTACGATCTCTCGCCAGCGAATGGATTCTCGTTCGAGCGCGAGGAGCAAGTCGTGCTTTGCGCCGGCGCCACGGTCGAGCTGGCCGGCCAGTTCCGGATTCGCGCGGCGGGTAGCCGCGGACTGCGCTGCGCCCTGGGTAGCGACTGCGGTCCCTATGCTCTCCAGGGGAAGGCGAGGGCGCTGCCGTCCCCGCTCGAAGCGCTGTCAGACGGCGCGGAGCCGAAGGAGTGGGTTAGCGACACCTGGGCAGTCTTCAAGACACGGACGCAGCCCACGACGTTGATGTGCGCCGACGGCTCCGTCAGCCCTCCCCACGTCGCTTGGCAGCACCAGCGGAGAGACCTCGGGGACGGCATGGTCAGCAGCCGGCTGCCTACGCTCGTGGGGCCCGCGCTCGCAGGAACGGCGTTCACCCCGTCGATGGGCGAGTCGCTTGAATTCCAATGCGAGCCGCTGCCGACCACCGCCGTCTTGACCCTGACCCGCCAAACGACGGGCGTCGGCGCGGCAACGCTGATGGTCCACTCCATTCCCGAGGGCGGTGGGCTGCGCGGACGCAGGCGGTTCGAGCAGCGCATGTTTGGCGCAGATGATCCGTACGCCGTCTTCGAGAACGTCCCGGCGGGCCTCTACGACGTGGCCTCGGCGACCCTAGCGAACCGCACTCTTCTGGTTGCTTCGCAAACGTTGCGCGTTCAAGGCGGCGCCTACGATGTCCACGAGTCGGCCGGTACAGGACCCTATTCCCTGGCGATCGACCCAGCCGTGGCAGAGCACGGCGAGTGGAAGCTCGACGCGATCTTGGGCAGGGAAGAAGACGGGCTCGGGTTCAACATCCCCATGTGCGCGCGGCTTGCGGACATCGAGCGCATCGAGGGTTTGGCCTTGCCCGAGTGTCGTCTCTGGCTCTCGCGCGGCGCCGGTTCGGACTTCGAACAAACCCACGTGGACCTCGACCTCACGGAGGTCTCCACGCTGCGTCACGTCGAGCCTTGACGGCCGCTAGGCTCCACTAGTGGAAGTCCCGCGATCCGCGGTGGAGCCCGGCGGTCTCGCTGTCCAGGCTCTCGATGCGCCATGTGACGACGTGGACCACCGGGCCAGCGCGGTCCACTTTGCCGCGGACGATCAGCATGACCCCGTGGCGCGCAGCGGCCCGATAGCGCTCGAAGGTCTTGGGGTGAACAACGAGGTTGATCGTGCCGGTCTCATCCTCCAGCGTGATGAAGATGATGCCCTGGGCCGTCGCGGGACGTTGCCGCACCAGCACGATGCCCGCCACGGCGACGCGTTCCTTGTCGGGGGTCCGCGATTCGTCCTGGAGTTCGGCCGCGGTCACCGCGCCGCGGCGTTCGAGCATCGGCCGCAGGAACGAGACGGGGTGGGCCTTCAGGGACAGGCTGTGGGAGGCGTAGTCGCTGACCACCTCGTGCAGGGGACCGGTGGAGGGCAGGGCTTCGGCGCCAGCGCCCCCATCCGTGTCGACGTTCGAGAAGAGCGTCGGCTCACTCAGGTCTTCGTCCCGCAGCGCGCGGATGGACCAGAGCGCGGCCTTGCGCTTGAGGGTCAAGGAGCCAAAAGCGTCGGCGGAGGCGAGGGGCTTGAGCCTTGACGCCCGCAGCCCGGTGGTTCGTTGGAGCTCGTCCATGGACCGGAACGGGCGGCCGAGCCGCCTGCGTGCGTCGACCAAGGCGTTCGCGCTAGGCTCGCGAAAGCCCTTGATGAGCCGCATGCCTAGGCGCAGCGCCGGACCCTCCATCGTGCAGTTCCAAGAGCTGTGGTTGACGTCGATGGGGCGTACCTCGACCCCATGGCGCTGGGCGTCTTGCACGAGCTGAGACGGCGCATAGAAACCCATGGGCTGTGAGTTGATGAGCGCGCCGCAGAACGCACCTGGGTGGTAGAGCTTGAGCCACGAAGACACGTAAACGAGCAGCGCGAAGCTGGCGGCGTGGGACTCGGGGAAGCCGTACTCGCTGAATCCCTCAAGCTGGCGGAAGATGCGCTGCGCGAACTCTTCGTCGTAGCCGTTGTCGATCATGCCGGCGACGAGCTTCTCGCCGTAGCGCTTCATGAGATCGCCTTTGCGCTTCCACGCCGCCATGGCGCGGCGGAGTTTGTCGGCTTCGCCCGGTGTGAAGCCGGCGGCGACGACGGCTAGGGCCATCGCTTGCTCTTGGAAGAGAGGCACCCCGAGCGTTTTCTCCAGCACACGACGCACGTCCGCGCTGGGGTAGGTCACGGGCTCCGTGCCGGCGCGGCGCCGCAGGTACGGGTGCACCATGTCCCCTTGGATCGGACCCGGCCGGACGATCGCCACTTCGATGACGAGGTCGTAGAACTCCATCGGTTTGAGACGCGGCAACATCTGCATCTGGGCCCGCGACTCGATCTGGAAGACGCCGACGGTGTCCGCGCGGCAAACCATTTCGTACACCGCGGGATCCTCTGGCGGAATCGTATGCATGGTGAAGCCGCCGTCCGCCGGCACCGCAAAGCCCGGATCCACGCCGCTCTCTGCCACCAGCTCGAACGTCTTGCGAACTGCCGTGAGCATGCCGAGGCCGAGCAGGTCGACCTTCAAGATTCCGAGTGCGTCGATGTCGTCCTTGTCCCACTCGATCACCGTGCGGTCCGCCATCGAAGCGTTCTCGATGGGCACGAGCTCACACAGGGCGTCCTCCGTGATGACGAACCCGCCCACGTGCTGGGACAGATGCCGTGGGAACCCAAGGATCTCGGTCGTGAGCGCCAGGAAGCGGCGCGCCACCGGCGAGTTCGGATCCAGTCCGTGCTTGGCGAGCCCGGCGCCGTCCCCGATCGTATCGGTCCACCACTCCATGTCCTTCGCCAGCCGATCCACGAGGTCCGGCGAGAACGCGAGGGCCTTGCCCACCTCTCGGACGGCGCTCCGTCCGCGGTAGCTGATCACCTCGGCGGTGAGAGCCGCGCGCTCGCGCCCGTAGCGCCTGTATACGTACTGGAGAACTTCCTCGCGCCTTTCGTGCTCGAAGTCGATGTCGATGTCGGGTGGTTCGTTGCGCTCCTTTGAAAGGAAGCGTTCGAACAAAAGGTCGATCCGGTCCGGGTCCACGGCCGTGACGCCGAGGCAGTAGCAGACGGCGGAGTTCGCGGCGGCTCCGCGGCCCTGGCAGAGAATCGATCGCGAGCGCGCGAACCGGACGATGTCGTGAACCGTCAGAAAGTACGGCGCGTAGTCGAGCTCCTCGATGAGGCGGAACTCGTACTCGATGCGCGACTTGACGGCCTCGGGGACCTCTTTTCCGTAGCGCTGCTCGGCGCCCTTCCATGTTTCATGGACCAGCGACTCTAGGGCGGTGCGCCCGTCCTCGCGCACCTCGGACGGGTAGTGGTAGCGTAGCTCGCTGAGCTGAAAGGCGGCGGCTTCCTCCGCGATCGCAGCGGCGCGATCGAGGAGCGCGCGGTGTCCATGGAAGAGCTCGGCCATGGCGGCGGGCTCCTTGAGGTGTCGCTCGGCGTTGGGGAAGAGCGCGTAGCCAGCCGTATCCACCGAGCATCCGTGGCGCACGGCGGTGACCACGTCCTGGAGCGCGCGACGCCTGCGAATGTGGTAGTGGGTGTCGTTGAGGGCGGCGAGGGGAACGTCGAGCTTCTGGGAAATGCGCTGAAGTCGCTCGAGGTCGCCGCGGTCGTCGGCGGTTCCCAATAGCGCCGCGCCAAGGGAGAGTCGCTCGGGCCCGAAGGCGTCGCGCAGCCGCTCGGTCGCTCGCTCGAACGACTCGTCGAACCGAGCGAACTCCGAAACCCCCGGTGGGCAAACGACGGCGAGCAGTCCTTCCCCGTGCTCCAAGAGGTCTTCGACGGCGAGCAGGCAGCTACCCTTTTCGGCCCGCCGTTTGCCGACCGTGAGCAAGCGCGCAAGCCGGCCGTAGCTCTTGCGATCGCGGGCAAAGATGAGGACCTCGGGGGCGTCTTCCTCCTCCGCGAAGACGATGCGAGATCCCACCGCGAGCCCTATCCCGCACTCTTCGGCGGCCACGTGGGCGCGCACCGCGCCAGCGAGTGAGTTTCGGTCGGCGATCGCGGCGAATCGGTGCCCGAGCGCAGCGGCGGTGTGGACGAACTCCTCGGGGTGACTCGCGCCCCGGAGGAAGCTGAAGTTCGAGGTGACGCCTAGCTCCGCGTACGCGATCTCGGCGGAGCCACCACCCTCGAAGGGCTGGGGCGCCCTAGCGGGGTGCTGGATGAGCTTGGGAGGAGGGGCTTCGGGCACCCCGCCATGGTAGTGATTTGTTAGTGTTCTGGGGGGCTCGCCCGCGCCGTGGATGGCAGAATGGGGCCATGTCAGAAGCTAGCCCATCCGAGCGCGCCCTCGCGTTCGCCGTCGAAGCCCACCGCGGGCAGGTTCGCAAGGGGTCGGGTGTGCCCTACGTCTTCCACACCGTGGACGTGGCCAAGCGCCTCGGCGACGCGGGCGTGCGCGATGAGGACATGATCGTCGCGGCGCTGCTGCACGACGTCGTCGAGGACACCGAGGTCACACTCGCCCAGGTGGAGGAGCGCTTTGGATCGCGCGCGGCCGGTTTCGTGGACGAGATGACCTTCGATGAGGGCCGCGAGAGCAAGAGCGCGTACCTGGCAGCCTTTGCGACGCGCTCCCTCGAATCCCTCGCCATCAAGCTGATGGATCGCTCGGCCAACGTGACGGACTACGAGCTCGAGCGCCCGGACTACGCGCCGAAGTATGCGGGGCTGGCGGGCGCGCTCTACGCGGCCGCCTTCGCACGCGAGGGCGAGCTTGTGGAGAAGTTCGGCGAGGTGCCCGCCGGGCGGATGATCGCCGAGGCGAAGCGGCTCAACGAGCTGCGGTAGCGGTACCGCTAACGTCGGCGTTCTTTGATCAGGATCGAGAGGTCTTTCAGTGAGTCGCTCGCCGAGCCGGCGAACTGAACCCTGCCCACGTTGACCATCGTCGTTTGGCTCTCTAGCAAAAAGAGCAGGTTCACAAGCTGCGTCGCCTTCAGCTGCGCGGGCTTGTTTTTTGTTTCCTTGAGCCTGAGCGTCCAGCGCTCAAGCTCGTCGGGGCTCTTGCGCTCGGCCTGCGTGAGCGCGATGGGATCGATCTTTACCTGATCGTTCGCTGCGAGGGCGCGAACGAACATCATCATGTTCTCGGGCGCGATGGCAGGTGCATCGTCTGGCACGTCGGGCCTCGGGGTCTCCCGCTTGAGCGCGCTTCCCATGAGGGCAACCTCCACGCGTCCTTGGTGTGAGCTTGCGAGCTGCAGTTCGGTCGGATCCGCGCCGAGGAATGGAACCTTGGGGAGGGCCTCCTTGCTCAGCGAGTAGCCGAGTCCGGGCGCCTCGGTGTCCTTAGCCCGCGCCACGAGGGCCGCCTCGTACTTCTCGAAGGAGGCCTTCGCCGCCTCCTTCGTCTCCCCGAAGACGCGCAGGTCCAGATTCACGAGGACGTGGCTCTCCAGCGCCTCTGTGGCCGCCACGGACTGGCAGTCGAAGGCCAAGAACTCAACCTTGGCTTCCGGGAGCGAGTCCTTCAGGACGTGTGTGGCGGCGACTAGCCCCAGCTGTGCCGACGGGGCGTTGGCTTCGCGTTCTGCGGGCGAAAATCCGAACGCGCAGGCAGCGAGAATGGGCGTGGTCAGGAAGTAGCGAGCGAAGCGAGAGTCTTTCATAGGAAGGGCATACGGCCGAGTATCGGGTCTATTCCCGCCAATGACTCAGCTGTCCTCAAGTGACACCCTGTGGGGTCGGGCGTACGCTACAGCGATGGGAAAGGTCTTCGATTCAATCACAGACGAGATGCGGGCCTTTGTGGAGAAGCAGCCCCTCTTCTTCGTGTCCACAGCCCCCCGGGAAGGCGGTCACGTCAACGTTTCCCCCAAGGGACTGGACTCGTTCGCGGTGCTGAGCGCCACCCAAGTGGCCTATCTCGACCTCACCGGCAGCGGCGCCGAGACGATCGCTCACCTGCGCGAGAATGGCCGCCTCACGATGATGTTCTGCGCCTTCGAGGGGCTGCCGAACATCGTCCGCTTCTACGGCAAGGGCCGTGTCGTGCTCCCCAGCGATCCTGAATTCGCCGAGCTAGAAGTTCGCTTCCCAAAGCGCGGCGCGGTGCGGTCGATCATCGTCCTCGACGTGGAGCGAACCTCCACGTCGTGTGGATACGGCGTTCCTGTCATGGAGTTTGTGAAGGACCGGCCGACCCTCGGCGACTGGGCCAGTGCGAGGAGCGACGAAGAGGTCCGCGCGTACCAGGCCGAGAAGAATCAGCATTCGATCGACGGACTGCCCGCGTTAGACCTGCCCTAATCGGCGATTCGTTCAGCTGCAGGGGCGAGCTTTGGGGTCCCGTGTCAGGCCAGTGAGCGGGCCAGTGAGCGGGTCAGTGAGCGGGTCAGTGAGCGGGCC
>CALHGQ010000106.1 GCA_938030175.1 uncultured bacterium
CCCCATCCACAGGGGGACGTTCCAAGAGCTGTATGACGAAGCCCTCAGCACGCTCCAGAGCCAGCTCACGGATCTGATCGGCGGCGACGAAGCTGGGACTGGCATGGCCAGCATGCTCTACAACGCCCAGAAAGGCGTCGAGGGGATGCACCAGGGCCGTTTCGGCCTCGACGTGGCTGGCTGAGCCGCCTGAATGAGACGATCTTGTGCGGCGACGCGGGCATCCAGTCCGCGTCGCCGCTTCTTTTGTGGCCCAGGATGACCTAAAATCCCGGGGCGCGGCGATACGCAGCGCGCCCCGCAGGGTTTCTAATGCCTCCTGCGCTAGCCATGAACATCCTCCTCCAAATCGGTCTCGTCACCTTCCCCGCCATTCTGTCCCTGGGCTCCCCGGGTAGCGATGCGATCGGGCAGTCAGAGGGCCCCATGCTCGCACTCCCGGGCATCACGGAGATGTGGCCGATTTTGGCGATCCTGCTGCTGATCTTCGGTGGACGCAAGCTCCCCGAGCTGGCCCGAGCGATGGGCTCCAGCGTGACGCAGTTCAAGAAGGGTCTGGAGAGCAACGAAGACGAAGACCCCAAGTCGATCGAGAACAAGTCTGAGTCCACGGCTGATTGAGCGGCGGACCGCGCGGCGATCGCGAGGGAGTTCGGCAAGTGAACCCAGAACGGCCTGAACCGCTGCTAGGCGTCATTTTCGCGGGCGGCGGATCGACGCGCATGGGGGAAGACAAAGCGCGCCTGCCGTGGCCGGTCGCTTCCGCGACCACGACGTCGTGGGACCGAGCGACGGCCTCGGTCTCGTTCCTTCAGCGATCGGCGGCCGTCCTCAGCGGCTTCTGTGCGAAGGTCGAAGTGGCGTCGGGGTCGGGGGATTCATCCCTCGGGCCGTGGCCCTCGTTCGCGGACGCGCAGCCTGCTTCCCCTGCGGAAGGAGAGCGACCGGGGAAGGCCGGGCCGCTGGCCGGGCTCGTCGCCGCTTTGGAGCGATCCCAGGCCCTGGGACTCGACGGAGCCGTCGTCCTGGCCTGTGACATGCCGCTCGTGGAGCGGGCCGAGTTTGAACCGCTACTGGAGGAACTCAGAGCTGGCGCCGATGCGGCGATGTGGACCATCGAGGACGAAGACGGGCTCTCGGTAGACCAGCCTCTGGTGGCTGTCTATGGCGCGCGCGTGCTCCCAGCGGCGCGGGCTGCCTTCGACGGCGGCGCGCGTCGACTCGTCGCGATTGCGCAGTTTCCTGCGGCGGACGGTCGCCATTTGCGGGTCGAACGGGTTCCCGCGACAGAAAACTCCTCACGACGACTAGTGAACGTCAACACGCCGTCCGACTACCATAGTGCCGTCGACGCCTATTTGAGCCGAGAGCCCCGCCACCGCGACGGCGTGCCCTAGGCGAGCGGACACCACCATGAGCCCCAAGGACGCCTCACTCCAAGCCCTCGTGGCTCCCATTGCCGACGATCTCGCCGCGATGCGCGAGGTGCTGCAGACGTCGCTCGCCTCCGATGTGCCCGCGGTCTCGGACATGCTCGACCACATCGGTCGGTTCCGTGGAAAGCAGCTCCGCGGCGCGCTGGTCATGCTCAATGCCAACGCCCGCAGCGGCGCCAAAGCGCGGCTTGCTGATCAGACGGAGCTCCCCGTGGTGGCGGCTATTGTCGAGCTCATTCACCTCGCGACGCTCGTGCACGATGACGTGCTCGACGGGGCGGACAAGCGGCGCCGCGTGGCGAGCGTGAACCGCCGGTGGGACAACCAAGTGGCGGTGCTGCTCGGGGACCTGATCTACTCGAGGGCATTCCACCTCTCCACGACCCTGCGGTCGCCGCTGGTGAGCCAGCTGCTCTCCCAGATCACCCAAGAAATCTGTGCCGGTGAGATCGAGCAGGCCGCTGGGCGCTACGACTTCAACATGTCGCAAGAGTCCTACGAGCGGATCGCGACGGCCAAGACCGGCGCCCTCTACGGGGCCGCGTGCGAACTAGGAAGTCGCTACCCAGACGGGTCGGAGTTCGACGGCGCAGCGATGCGGGCCTTCGGGCGCGAGATCGGCCTGGCGTTCCAGATCATCGATGACCTCATCGATCTCGAGGGAGACGAGGCGGTGGCTGGCAAAAGCACGGGCACGGACGTCGAGGACGGAAAGGTGACCCTCGCGGTCCTTCATGTCTACAGAGAGGCGGAAGCATCCGTGCAGGCCAAGATCCGCGACGCGTATACTCTACCTGGCCTCGCTGAGTCCCCCGGGGGGCGCCTGGCGCAGCTGTTGGACGTTTGCGACATCGAACCAGGCAAAGCCAAGGCCCGTGCGAGGGCGGCGGAGCTTGTGGACTCCGCTCGCAAGCGACTGACCCGTCTGCCAGAAGGGCCGGCACGGAAAGCTCTCTACACACTCAGCGAATTCGTTCTCGAACGACGCTGGTAATCGACCGAAAATGACGACGATATGGCCGTGAGTCTCCCTTCCAGAAACGCAACCGCACGGCCCCGAACCGCTGCCGCGCCCATCTCCGCTCTGACGCTGACGTGGCTTGCCTTCGCCGCATCAGCCCTGTCCGCGTGCGGCGGATCCGCAGGGGGCGAGACGGTGCAGATCACCAAAACGCGGCTCGCCGAAGCGCCGAGTCACGTCGCCCGCACAGGGCTGACGATGCTCGAGCGCGCCTACGGTCCCGAGCGAGTGGCGAGTGCGCGAGCGAGCGCCCAGGGCAATAGGCCCGGCCTGCCGCCGTCGCAAAACGGCCAGAACCCTCTGCTCTACGACGTCCCCGAGGGCTGGGAAGATTTGCCGCGCGCGCAGTTCCGCGACATCAACCTGCGCCTCATCAGGGACAACAGCGCCGAGATGGTCCTGACGTTCCTCGCGAGTGACGGCGGTGGATTGGTGCCCAACATCGATCGATGGCGTTCACAGGTGGGCATGGAGCCGATGACCACGGCGGACGTGCAGGCGTTGACGACTCGCAAAGTGTTCGGGGACGACGCCACTTACGTGGAGCTCTTCGGGCCCTACCAGGGCATGAGGGGGCCGCGCATTGACGACGGCGGGATCTTTGGCGCGATCTTTAGTCGTGGTGGCGGAACGCTGTTCGTGAAGATGACCGGGTCGCGCGAAGTCCTCGAGGCGGAGCGCGAGCACTTCCACGAGTTTCTAAGCTCCCTCGACATCAATCAGCAGGCGCGCCAGTCCTCGCAAGGATCGAACGCAGCCGCTGGTGGCGGCGTGTCGCCCCTCGTTTGGACTGCGCCTTCGGGCTGGGTCGAGGACACCACGCCCCGCCAGTTCCGCGAAGCGACCTTCCGGAAGGGCGAGATCGAAATGTACATCTCCGCGGTTCGCGGGACCGCGCTCGACAACATCACGCGCTGGGCGGGTCAGATCGGACAGCCGCCGCTGGACGC
Organism: uncultured bacterium; assembly: GCA_938030175.1. Lineage (GTDB taxonomy): Bacteria > Planctomycetota > UBA1135 > UBA1135 > Saltatorellus. The sequence goes on from CALHGQ010000106.1 coordinate 3,408, forward strand.
TGCTGCTCTGGCGGCCCTGGAGCGCGTCGAGATGATGGGGCGCTCCGGCTACATCTACGAAGCCGAGGGTTCGATGCGCGGCATGGGGGCCGCGACGGCAACGCCGGGGCAGGGATTGCTCGCGGCGCTCGTGGAAGGCAGCGGACAGATCGTGACCGTCAAACTCACCGGCAAGGCGGCGGACGTGCGCGCCGCCCGCGAGGACTTCATGGCTCTGGTCACCTCGATCCAGGCGCGACAGGCAGGACGCTGAGAACGTAACCATGGCAAAGAAACCAACGACTGCACTGGGCAAGCTGTTTGCCGCACTGGGTTCCTTTTGGCTCGCTATCGGGCTTTTGGTGAACCTCTTTCTTCTGACGTGGCTCGGCACGCTGGAGCAGGTGGACAAGGGCATCCACGCCGTGCAGACTGAGTACTTTGAGTCTTGGCGCGTATTAGCGAAGGCGGGGCCGATCAAGGTCCTGCTGCCCGGCGGCTACATCACGATGGGGCTCCTCGTGGTGAACCTGCTCATCGGCGGCCTTGTGCGGATCCGAAAGACGAAGTCGACCGTCGGGATCATCATCGCCCACGTGGGGATCGCGCTCATGATGGGGGGCGGGCTCGTCGAGCACATGTACTCGATCTACGGGCGCGTGATCCTGTACGAAGGCGAGGAGTCAGCTCAGTTCGAAGAGTACGCGGGCTACGAGGTCGCCATCTGGAACGCAGACAGCCTCGGCGGAGTCGAGGAGTTCCTGATCCCAGCGGAGGACTTCCAAGACCTCGAGGGCACGAAGTCTCGAACGTTCCAGCGGGCGGAGCTTCCCTTCGATCTCATCCTCAAGCGGTACATGAACAACGCCGAACTCCGCGAGGCCGTGGGCGTCGGCGTGCCGACCTCCCCCGTGGTCGAGGGGCACTTCCTCGTGGGCAAGCCGGACGAGAAGGAAGAGGAGAAGAACCTCGCCGGGATCTACGCCACCGTGGTGGCGGAGGGCGGCACCAAGGTGATCGACTCGCTGCTCTATGGTGTGGCGCGACACCCGTGGGTCTTCGAAGCCGGCGGGAAGAAGTGGGCGGTGGCTCTCCGTCATACGGTGCACTCCATGCCGTTTTCGCTCAAGCTGGAGAAGTTCATCAAGGACGATCACCCCGGCATCACGATGGCGCGGGCGTTCAGCAGCGACGTCGTGCGCACGGACCCTGATGGATCGGAGCACCCGCTCCGCATCGAGATGAACGAGCCGCTGCGCAAAGACGGCTACATCATCTACCAGGCGAGCTACGGGCCCCAAGAGGGGATGCCCGGCCGACCCTATAGCGTGCTCGCCGTATCCAAGAACCCAAGCGATCGTATTCCGTGGTTGTCTGTGGCAGTGATCGCCATCGGGCTCACGTGGACCTTCTTGGCCAAGCTCCTCGGATTCCTTGGCAAGCAGAAGCGGTCGGCACTCAAGGCGGCGAAGGCGTCGTCCGGCACTAGCGAGGAGAAGTCAGCAGCATGAGTTCCATCATCCCTTCACGTCTGTTGCCGCTGGGTCGGTGTTTCGTCGCGGCGGTGGCGCTGCTCTTGGCCCTGGCCCCTGGCTCCGTCGCCGCTTCGCCGCAGCGACAGGTCCAAAAGATCGAAGTGGACACTCTTCGACAGAAGCCCTGGCCCGACGAAGCCGTGGCGGCCTTCGGCATGCTTCCGGTTCAGGATCGAGGCCGCGTGAAGCCCCTCTCGACCTTTGCTGGGTTCCGCCTGCTGAACATCAACGGCAAGCGCGTCTACCGCGTCCCCGAGGGCTTCGAGCTACCGACTGGCAAGGAGAAGCTCGACCCCGTGCGTTGGCTGCTCGACGTTTGCCTGTTCCCGGAGCAGGCGCGGCACTACGAAGTGTTCGTGGTGGACGATCGCTCCGTGCTGGACGCCATCGGGTTAAAGATGGAGGGGCGAAAGCGTCGGGATCGCTATTCCTTTGCTCAGCTCCAACCGCACCTCCGCAAGCTCGAGGAAGAGGCGCAAAAGGCGTTCGCGAAGCGCAACCGCAAGGAGGAGCTCGACCAGATCGAGTCGCAGACGATCGCGCTGCGCGAGAACATCATTCAGTACGACCTCCTGGAGTCCATGTTCGCCACGCTGCAGACGTCGCTCGGCGAGTCACCTTCGGAGCGGCTGCTCGAGCTCTATCCAGAAGGCGCGGACAACGCGCCGATGCCCCTTGGGCTGGTGCTTTCCCGGTGGCACGTCGTGGTGGAGTGGATGCGGGCCGCTGAGCCGAGCAACCAGACCGAGGTGCTCAAGGAGTTCGCGGCGCTCGAGAGCAGGATCAACGTGGCGTATGCGAATCGCCAGTTCGCCGTGGCCATGATTCCGCCCGCGGATACCAGCGTGGAAGACTGGCGTAACCCTGGCGAGCTGATCGACGAGACGATGGGAAACCTGAAGACCGTTGACGAATCCGAGTACGCGCTCCTGGACCAGCTGGCGGGCATTTGGATGGCCCGAGGCTCCGTGGACGAGGCAACGACTGCGATCGTGGGGGCCCAGGAGTCGCTGGCGGAAGCTGCCGCGGCGCGGGGAGAGTTCACCAAGGGGGCGCTGGAGCAGACGTACTACAAAGGGGACTTCTTCTACCGTGCGCTCCTGTGCTTCATCTTCGCGTTCGTCCTGGCGGCCGTGTCCTGGATGGTGAGCCGTACGAGTACCCTCGACAAGCGTCTGAACTTCGGTGTTTGGGGCCTGACTTCCATCGGTCTCATCCTCGCCGTTGTGGGGGTGACCATTCGCTGCGTGCTCCTGAATCGCCCGCCGGTGGCGACGCTCTACGAGACCATTCTCTTCATCACGTCGATCGCGGTGCTTGTGTGCCTGTTGGCCGAGAAGATGACGAAGGAGCGGATTGCCCTCGCGAGCGCCGCTGCGCTGGGTGCCGCGGGCATGTTCCTCTCGATGAAGTATGAGCTCGTCGAGGCCGCCTCCCAGGGGGACACGATGGGCGGTCTGGTGGCGGTGCTTAACACGAACTTCTGGCTAGCGACCCACGTGACGACCGTGACGATGGGGTACTCCGCGGGCCTGCTTGCGGCAGCGCTGGCCCACGTCTGGATCGTCATGCGGCTCTTCCGGGGGGTGGCCGACCGTGGGCAGGCCATGGACACCGAGAACGCGGGCTGGTATCGCCGTTTCGCGCGGATGATCTACGGCGTGCTCTGCTTTGGGCTCTTGTTCTCCGTGGTTGGGACCATTCTCGGCGGCGTTTGGGCCAACGATTCCTGGGGGCGCTTCTGGGGTTGGGACCCCAAGGAAAACGGCGCGCTGATGATCGTCCTGTACGAGCTCGTGATCCTTCACGCCCGGATGGGCGGCTACATCAAGGACTTCGGCGTCTGTGTTCTCGCCGTGCTGGGGGGCGCCGTCGTGGCCTTCTCCTGGTGGCACGTGAACCAGCTCGGTGTCGGTTTGCACAGCTACGGCTTCACCGCCGGCGTGCTCAAGACGCTTTGGGCCTACTACGGATTTGTGGGTGGGTTTGTGCTGCTCAGTGGGCTTGGCTACACCTTGTTCCTGCGACCAAGGCGTAAGCTAGAGGCGGCCTAGTATCAGGCCTCCGCGATCCTCCAATCCATGACTCAAGCGCTAGCGACGAGCGGTGAAACACCGCAACGAATGGGAACGATTCTTGACGGAAAGGCCACCGCGAAGGCGGTCCGAGCCGAGGTCGCGACGATCTCGGACCATCTAGCCGCCGCGGGGCGCGCGCCGGGCTTGACCGTAGTGCTCGTGGGCGAGGATCCCGCGAGCCAGGTGTACGTGGGGGCGAAGGATCGGGCTGCAACCGCCGCGGGCTTTGTCGTCGACACCGTGAAGCTTCCCTCTTCGGCGACGCAAGAGGAGGTGCTGGGTACGGTCACGCGCCTCAACGCGGACCCCACCGTGGACGGGATCTTGGTCCAGCTTCCGCTGCCGAAAGGGCTCGACTCCGATGCCATCATCGAGGCGATCGATGCCACCAAGGACGTCGACGGGCTGACGTCGGCTAGCGTGGCGAAGCTTGTTACCGGCCGACCTGGCCTTCTGCCCTGCACCCCCGCTGGCTGCGTGGAGATCCTCGATCGGCACGACATCGACCTGTCCGGAAAGGACGTCGTGGTGGTGGGCCGCTCGATGCTGGTGGGCAAGCCCTTCGCCCAGCTGGCGCTCGCGCGCAACGCGACGGTCACCGTGTGCCATAGCCGCACCCGCGACCTGGCGGCCCACTGCCGCAGCGCCGATGTGATCGTGGCGGCCGTTGGCGTGGCGAAGCTCATTCAAGGGGACTGGGTCAAGCCTGGCGCCGTGCTGCTCGACGTTGGGATCAACCGCGGCGATGACGGCAAGCTGGTGGGGGACGTCGATTTCGACGCCGCTTCCGAGCACGCCTCAGCCATCACGCCCGTGCCCGGCGGGATCGGTCCCATGACGATCGCGATGCTGCTGGCGAACACCCTGCGAGCGTCCATCCATGCTCAGCTCGCGTCGGGATCCCTTGATCAGGCTCAGGCGGACGCGTGGCTCACCGAAGTTCCGGGACCCACCGCTTAGCACGATGGCCGGGTACGACGACGGATACGGCGGACAGCCGAGGATGCAGTTTTCGCTCCCGCCGCTGACGCTTTGGGTCAAGCGGCTGATGATCGCCAACGGGGTGATCTTCATCGCGCTGTTCATCTTTGGGTTCGCCTCGTTGCCGGCCCAGGGCGCGATTGTCGACTTCCTCGGATTGAACCCGGGGATGTGGCGGAACTTGATTCCGGCGGTCTGGCAGCTGGTCACGTACTCCTTCTTGCACGACCTGCAGGGCCTGTCGCACCTCTTGTTCAACATGCTCGGGCTGTTCTTCTTTGGAACGATGCTGGAGTCGATGCTGGGCGGACGACGCTTCATCGTGTTCTACCTCACCGCTGCGGTGGTGGGGGCCCTCTTGCACCTCGCCTTCATGCTGGCGACCGGGGGCGCTCGTCCGACGATCGGGGCGTCAGGGGCGGTGGTCGGGGTGGTCGTGGCGGCCGCTACGCTACGACCCCACGATCAGGTGCTCTTCTTCTTCATTCCGGTGAAGCTGTGGGTCCTGGCAGCGATCTTGGTGGCGTTCGACGTGTTTCCGCTGCTGCTCCAGCTCCAGCAGGGCGGCGATCCGGGTCGGGTGGCCCATACGGTTCACCTCGGCGGAGCCCTGTACGGCTTTGCGGCTGTGAAGCTCCGTTGGATTTGGAAGGACCCCGTGGCGACGATTGCCAATAAGCGGGCTGTCGCCGAGGCGGAGCGCCGCTTGAGCGACGACGCCAAAATGGACCAGCTGTTGGCCAAGATCGGCCGCGACGGGCTCGGGTCGCTCTCGAAGTCTGAGAAGGCCTTCCTCAACAAGCGTTCGGCGCGTAAGAAGTAGCGTCTAGCAGCCCGTTGAAGAAGGCCGCACTATCGGGCAGCGTCCCTCGAAGCCCTGACTGCGTTGCTTGAAGGGCCCCGAACAGCCTAGGGCCGCCCCGACGGGCATTGGAGCGTGACCGGGCGGTTCCCGGGGCTAGAAGTGGGCAAGGGTATCCGCTACGGGAAGGGCTCCCAGGGGTGTGCCGTGACCGCTATCATGAGACGCCCGTTCCCTCGAACCATCGAACCGCCCATGCTTCGTTCCGCAGCCATTTGCGTCATTCCGGCCCTCTCCGTGTTCTCGCTCATGGGAGCCGCTCCGTCCGCGACACCTCTCGCCGTGAGCGCTTTGACGCCGCCCCCCTCGGCTCCGTTTCAGAAGCGCGTCGATCACTCGAAGTTCCGGCTTGAGTTCGATATGGCGGTCAAGATCGGCTCGAAGTCCAAGATGGACAAGCTGATGCAGGACATGCAGAGCGAAGCGATCTTCGCGCTGATCGAGACGTCGGACGCCATCAGCAACGCACCGAACGATGTGCTCTACGACCGCTTCAATGCGCTCCGTGAGACCTGGTATCGGCTCTACACCAACGACTTCCCGGACCAGCTAGAGCTCTACTTCGTCAACCTGACGCCAGCCGAGAAGAAGATGCGTCGCAAGGTGAAGATCGCCTACGACAAGCTGGGCAAGGTGCGCGTGGAAGCGGAGCGCGCAAGGGACCTGCCGGGTCTGCTCTCTGTCTCCTCGAAGTACGAAAAGATCGCCGAGGACTTCCAAACCCTAGGCGACCGCTGGTTCGAGTCCGATGCCTGCGTGGCGGCGGCGTCGGCTGCCGACGAGGCGTACCACAAGAAGCAGACGAACTACCAGCGCGTCACAGGCCTGTACGAGCGCGCGATCAAGCTGCGCGATGAGCTTGGGGTCAAGGACGTGACGTACCGCGTGGTGCTTCCGCGGATGAAGGTGCTCGTGGGCCTCGGGTTCGGCTCGGGGACCCCGGTGCCAGACGAGGTCGTGACTGGTTCCGAGGATCCGGACGCGGCCAAGAAGGGCGATGAGGTTGAAGACGTCGAACCACTCGCTCCGCTCGGCGAAGCCGTGACGGTCAAGATGACGTACAAGGAGCTCAAGGGCCTGAAGGACACCCTGCGTCCGAACTACTACCTCGACGAGCATCGTCAGATCTGGCCCACCGTGTCGCTCGGCGCCGTGGGCTCGATCAAGGACATTCCGCGCCTCGGGGAGAACAGCCCCAAGATCATGCGTCTGGGCGACGCCAAGGTCGGCATCGATCTGGACAAGGACGGCGAGTCCGACTTGATCTGGCCCACCCGCGGCAAGCTCGACACCGTGTCGTTCGAGATCGGCAGCGGAGACATGAAACGCATGTGGGGCGTTCAGGTCGAAACGGGCCGCACCCAGGACTTCTATCAGGGGCAGACGATCAATCTGGCGCAGACGGGCCAGAACATGAACCTGTACTACATTCCCGGCGGTTCGATGGTCGGCGACTTGGCCGGCGTGCCGATTCAGATCTTCGACGACAACCTCGACGGGACGTACGGCTCGGCGCCGTCCCTTTGGGCCCACCGTGAGCTGCGGCCTAAGACCAGCCAGCCCGAGATGGATTCCATCCGCATTGGCAAGGAGAAGAAGGCTCGCCCCATGAGCGAGCACATCGACATCCCCGGTGCCGGGTGGCACAAGATCGAGGTTCTGAACGGCGGCAACCATGTCGCGGCGACCCCGGTGCGGTTCAAGACCGGCACGCTGCAGCTGAAGGCGAAGGGCGTCAAGCCAACGTTCGTGATCATGAAGGGCACAGGGGACATCAACGGCAAGACGTTCGTGGACATCTCGGGCGGCAAGAAGGTGTCGGTGCCGACGGGCCGGTGGGACCTCTACTTCGGGCTCTTGACCAAGGGCAAGAAGATGCAGGTCATGAAGGCGGTGATCCTTCCGTCCAACTCCTCCCCGGCCTATGACGTCAAGGAAGGCCAGAACGTGGTCGTGACCCTCGGCGCCCCCTTTGCCTTCGACTTCGACGTGACGAAACAGGAGGACACGGTGACCGTCAAGGGCCTGAGCGTCCAGGTGATCGGGGCCGGCGGCGAGGCGTACGACCGCTTCTATGGATCGGTTCCGCGCCCTGAGGCTTCCGTCCGCAAAGCGGGTTCGAAGCGGGGCTTCGCCAACGAGAAGATGCGCCCGGGCGAGTCCCAGGACGACATTGCCAAGTTCGGTTGGCACCAGTGCTGGAAGCCCCTCGATGTGATCTTCCCGTCCAAGGGCGCGGAGGTACAGATCCACCTCTACGAGAAGAAGAACAAGCTCTTCGGGGCCATCGAGTCCGCCTGGCTGTAGTAACTTCCCGGGATGCTCGACCTGAAATTCATCGTTCAGAACCCCGATGCCGTGAAGGCCGGGGCGCTGAAGAAGCACATCGTCTGTGACGTCGACCGGATCTTGGAGCTCGATGTGGAGCGCCGGGAACTGGTCGGATCAGTGGATGCGGCGCGCTCGGCCGCAAAGGCGGCTGGCAAGACGATCGCCCAGGCTCCCCCGGAGGAGCGCGCGGCGCTCGCGGCGAAGCAGGGCGAGAGCAAGGCTGCGCTGAAGGCGATGGAAGCGCGTCAGAAGGAAGTCCAGGAGGAGCTCGATCGGCTTCTTCTGCTCGTGCCCAACGTCCCGGCGGCCGAAGTTCCGGAGGGCGGCACAGACGAAGAGAACGTTGAGCTTCGGAAGGTCGGCGAGCCCCGTCAGTTCGACTTTGCCCCGCGCTCCCACTCCGAGCTGGGTGAGGCCCACCACTGGATTGACGTGGTGCGCGGCGCCCGGCTCGCTGGGTCGCGGAACTACGTGTTGCTGGGGGACATGAGCCTTCTGGAGCATGCCGTCATGCGCTTCGCCTTCGACTCCATGGTGGCTCGCGGGTTCACGCCGCTTTCCGTTCCCACCCTGGTGCGGAGCGAGACCATGGTGGGCACCGGCTACTTCCCCGGCGGTGAGGATCAGGCCTACAAGTGCGACGAGCGGGACGACCTCTGCCTCGTGGGCACCGCTGAGGTGCCGGTGACGGCGCTCTACCAGGACGAGATCCTGGACGGAGCCGACCTTCCCATGAAGTTCGTGGCCCAGTCCACGTGCTATCGCCGGGAGGCGGGCACCTACGGCAAGGACACCAAGGGGCTCTACCGCGTGCACCAGTTCCAGAAGGTCGAGCAGGTGGTCCTCGATGTGGCCGACGAGGCCCGCAGCCTCGCGCACCACGAGGCGATCCTCGGGAACTCGGAGGCCATCCTGCAGGCCCTAGAGCTGCCGTATCGGGTGGTGAACGTCTGCGGCGGAGATCTCGGGCAGCCGCAGATCCAGAAGTTCGACATCGAAACATGGATGCCTTCCCGCGATAGCTATGGGGAAACCCACAGCGCCTCCCGATTCCACGACTTCCAGGCCCGCAGGCTGAACCTTCGGTACCGCGATGCCGAGGGCAAGGTGCGCCACGTCCACACCCTGAACAACACGGTCGCAGCGTCCACGCGGATGCTGATCGCCCTCTTGGAGAACCACCAGAACAGCGATGGGACGGTCGCGATCCCGGAGGCTCTACAAAGCTATTTAGGGGGCAGGAAGTCAATCGGGCGGCCGATTGAGTAGCTACAGCGCGGGTTCTGATCCCGCTGTGAGCCCTATCTCATGCTGACCGCGTTTTCATCCGCCTGAATCTAGGGATGGGATCGCTCGGTTCGGCATCCTATACGGCTCGTGGACGTCCCCCAACGGTCCACAATTCGCATTTTCAATGGATAGGGTGGCTCGGACGGCGTCTGCACACGGCGCCGTGACTCGACCGGGCAAGGGCAAGCCTGTGGGGGCTTCTGAGGGATGGACGTGAGATTGCAACGAAAGAACCGGTGGGGCCTCCTCCGGGCGATTTGTCTAGCCGGTGCAGCGAGCGTTCCCGCGCTTGCTGCGGAACCCTATGCGCCGCAGGTGACGCAGCCGTTCAACCAGCAGCTCGAGTCGCCTATGGTCGGCCAGCGCGGCCGTTTTGGATCGAGCGTAGCTGTCTCTGACACCACCGCCATCGTCGGTTCGCCGGGTGACACGGTCGCCGGGCCTGACGCCGGATCCGTGCACGTCTTCCTGCGGAACAAGCTCACGGGTGTCTACGAGCTCAGCCAAGACATCCGCCCGGGCGAGGTCGGACCCTTCGACCGCTTCGGCGAGGCGATCGCCCTCGGTGGGAACCTGCTCGTGGTCGGTGCCAAGGGCGACAACACGGCGGCGCCCAATGCCGGGGCTGTCTATGTCTTCCGGCGCTTCGGCGTGGGGTCGACGTTCCAACTGACGAATAAGCTCCTGGCTCCGAACGCCGGGATCAGTGATTGCTTCGGAGCTTCGGTCGCTGTGCTCGGCAATGTCATCGCAGTGGGGGCACCCCGCGCAGACGACACTGCCTTCGACGCCGGCGCCGTCTATATCTACAAATTTGACTTCGCGGCCAACATGGCCTCACCGGACCAGGTTCTCACGGATCCTGACGGGTCCGCGGGTGATGGGTTCGGAACGGCCGTGGCTGTCGCGCCCACGACCCTCGCCGTCGGGGCCGGCCGATTGGACGCGCCGAATGGCCTTCAGAACACGGGCGGAGTGGTGATCTACGAAGACTTGGGATCCTCCGCTCCACTCTGGGGCAAGGTGCAGACCCTGTTTCCGTCGACGCCCACTGCATACTCCAACTTTGGCGCCGCACTCGCGATGCTGCCGCCGCGTCCGGGCGTGGCTGGCTCCCTCGTCGTGGGGGCACCAGACGCCAAGCATCCCTCCTCCCAGATCTCCAAGGGCACGGTGAGCATCTACTCGTCGGCTACGCCCGTGGACTGGATGCTGGAGTTCACCTACGGGCTCGACATTCCGGGTAGCGGCAACCGCCTAGGTGCTAGCGTGGCAGTTCAGGAAGGCCTCGCACTCGTGGGCTCGCCCGGCCGCTACCCCGCGTCGAGCCTGGACCGCAACGTCGGGTCAGTGGACCTGCTCCGCGACTTTACGCTCGGGGGCTGGGCCGTGGAGCGAACGATCGAGGTGCCCGACGCGGCCGACAGCTGGAACGTTGGTCATAGCGTGGCGCTCCAGTCTGGGTTCCCGCTCATCGGGGTTCCTGGGGCTGATCTGTCGCCGACCTTCGATGCCGAGGGCACCGTGTGGTCCGCCTCTCACACATGGGCGCCTCTGGGTGACCGGCTGTGTGCTCCCGCCGTCAAGAACTCGACGGGCTACGCCGCGTCGCTTGTGGCCCGCGGGAGCGTGTTTGCGTCGGTGGGGGACTTGACCCTAGAGGTCGCGTTCATGCCACGGTTCAGCTTTGCCTATGCCTTGGCGAGCCGTAACTCTGGCTTTTCGGCAGGTCCCGGCGGAAGCCAGGGCAACATCTGCCTCTCGGGCCAGGTGGGTCGAATGGTCGACGTGTTCCAGCAGTCAGGGACCGACGGGCGCATCACGATCCCCGTCAACCTGAGCGCTGTCCCTCAGCCCCTCGGGGCAGTCGCTGCGGTAGCGGGTGACACTTGGTGGTTCCAGGTCTGGTACCGCGACGCTAACCCCAACGTCACGTCCAACTTCACGGACGCGATCGGCATCCAGTTCCGTTGAGCTAGGGAGCGACCTCGCGTCGCCCCATCGAACCGCTACTGGTTCTTCCGGCCGCCCGAGGTGGTCCCAGGTGGGGCCCCGCCTCCGGCACCAGCGCCGCCGCCCGGCAGGGTGATCTGGCCATCTTGACCCGTACCCCCCCCGTTGTTGTCGCCGGGTCCATTGCCATTGGCGCCTTGTGCGGCATTCGGATCGACGACGTTTCCGTTGTCGTCCCCGGTGCCTGCGCCACTTGCGGAGGGCGCAGCCGGGAGGCCGAGGCGGGGAATGGAGCCCTCCGCGACGCGAAGAATGTCGGGGAACCGGAAGTTCCGCACGTAGGTCTTCGTTCGCTTGTTCCTGCCGCTGAAGTCCATGGACTCGCGATCGATGCGAGGCTTGAGCTCGATCGTGAGTGAAATCTTGATCCAGGCGGGAAGGCCGCCGATGCCGTCGGAATCCGAGTCCAAGTTGGACGTACCGGCGACCCCCGTAGCCGTCTCTGTCCCCGGTGGCGGGGCCAGGCTCTCGGCAATCCACTCGTCTTCGGGCTCGGCATCCGGGCCGTCCGTGTGGAATACCTCGATGTTGAGGCCCTTCACCTGGTCGGACAGGAAGGTGTACTCGCCGTCCTCCATGGGCTGGTCGTCGACGCCAAAGTCCTCGCGGCGGTAGATCTCCAGGAACTCGTCGTTGTCCGGGTTCGGGCGCAAGACGTAGCCTACTTCGTTGATGTCGGCACGCAGAGGCTCGTCGTCATCGTCGACCTTGACCAGCAGCGAGTCTGTCGTCGTGACAAAGTCAATGCGGTCCGCGTCGAGGCCGTTAACGGTTCGGTCGGTGACCCGGAGCCAATCGGTGCGCGGCCGGCTGGTGGTGATCAAGCCCTGTAGGTCGCGGACGATCATCTCCAGGACTGCGGGGCCCGCTAGCTGGGCCTCCTGGAAGTTATGGATCGTGTCGCGTGTGCGTCGTGCGGCCTGCATCAGCTTTGAGATGCTGACCATCATCATGCCCATGATGAGCGCGACGAGCATCACCTCGATCAGCGTGAAGCCGGCGCGTGCGGTGCGATGGGGGAGTGACGGCTGTTGCATGGATTCGCCTCGCGCGGTGCCTACCTAACTTGATCCGGGTTGCCCTGGATCGGGTTCTCGGGGGTCTCGCCACCGGCGGGTGCTTCCGTGGCCTCCTGGTCATCTTCCGACGGGCCGTAGACTTCCTGCCACGGGACCCAGCGCTCGAGGGTGAGCTCGTTGGAGAAGTCCTTGAGCTTCGTGAAGGTCACTCGGATCCGAACCTTCTCGAAGGGCTCCTCGGGCTCTTCGCCGTCCTCGTATTCTTCCTCTTCTTCGTCCGAGCGGTTGCGCTCTTCCCAGTCGCGCCGAGCAGCGAAGTTGTCGAAGGGGCGATCTTGGTCGTCGGTGTCTTGCTCCTCCAGGACGTCTTCCCCAAGGGCGAGCTCCCAGA
>CALHGQ010000107.1 GCA_938030175.1 uncultured bacterium
CTTCGCGGGGCGTCACGCGACCCAGGGCAATGTGAAGCTCGACGGGCTTGAGCTTGACGGTGGGAGCGGCAACCAGGTCGGACCCGCTCGAGCTCCATCTCATGAGATGAGTCGACAGGGTCACGCGCAAGGCGCCGGGGTGATCGACCACGAAGGAACCTGAGTCGAAAAGCGGGTTGGCTCGTCTGTAGGGGAAGGAGAGCGTCGGCGATTCGTTGATGAGGCCCCTCACCGAATGGCTCATGCCAACGTCACCAGCCATCGGGACGGTGCTCAGCGTCATGGGCACCCCGAGGTTGAGCCCTGGCACTGCGTAGGCATCGATGATCGGCGTGATTTTCATCTGGGGATGGGGGCCCTGGATCATCACTTCGTCAGCGGCGCCCTTCTTCTCGGCGCGCTTCTTCCTCGGACGCTTCTTCTTTTCCTCCTGCGTCGGGCGGACGGCGCTGGCTCGTTCGATGGGGGCAGCTGCGGGGCTAGCTGCCACGGTGGTGCGCTCGATCGATTCAGGCGCTTCGAGCAGATCCGCCGGGCTGGGAGCTGCTGCCGCCACGACCGTGGGCTCCGGTGTGTTGGTGTCGATGGCCACCTCGGACTGTGGCCCGGCCCCGTCGAGCTCACCCGTCCAGCGCCAGGCGAACAGCGCGGCGACCGCCAAAACGGCCGAAACACCCAGGGCGGCGAGTGCATTCCATTGGCTTCGGGAGGCAGCGAGGGTCATGGCAGGCTAGGAGGGGAAGAGTTCCAGCTGATCATTGGCCGACAGAAGCGCGGCCCAATCCACAGGTGCGATCACTGCTGGCGGTACGCCTCTACTATCCTCGAAATAGGCGAAGGTTTCAGCCAGAGCGCAGGTTCGTTCGGCGTCCCCGAGCCTCCTAGTGGCCTGGGTGAAGGCGCCCTCTGTGAAGCGCTGGAGCTTGCGTTCCAGCGTAAGGGCGCCCCGCAGGTCCTTGCGGAGCATCTCTAGTGCTTGGGCGATAGCCGCCGGGCCCAAGAGTCCAAATCGGCCCTCGGCGGCGCCGGCGCCGCGCCGAAAGGCGCTCGCAAACTCGAACCCTGGGCTAAAGAGCCCCGTTCCCTCCTGTCCACCTAGGTCGTCGGCGAGGTCTTCGTCGAAGGGGTCGATCCGCAGCGCCGTGACGGAGTCGGAGTCGCGCACATGGCCGATGAGGCGCTTCACCTCTTCGGCCTTAGGCTGCCGCCGATGGGCCGTCAGGACCAGCCCCACTTCGTCCGCGGCGGCCGCTTGGTCGATGCGCTCGAAGGAGCTCGAGGTCCACGGTGTCGCCGCCCCGTCGAAGCACACGAGATCGGGGCCTGCGTCCAGGACCCGGTCGAAGTCCCGGTGGCGCTTGGCCGGGCCGGAATCGTCGAGGTCGATCCGTAGGGGCGCTTCCAGCTCTACGAGTCGGTCGTAGAACGGATCCCACGGCCCCGGGTGCTGGAGGACGGTGGCCCAACGAACTGTGAAGCCCGTGAACCCGGCGGGGCAGGCGAAGGCTGGGTCGGCGTCGGTCTTGACGAAGGCATCGAGCGGGCGCCACGCGCCATCCGTTGGATGCGCGTCGTCGCGGCCGGCTGGACGCCCTGACGTCACTCGGTGCCGTCCGGGCTCGGGCTGGCGGAGGGGTGGAGCAGTGCGACTAGCGACGACTGACCGTCGCGTTCCGCGGCGGAGATCGGCGTCCAGTCGCCCTCCATCCTGAGCGTGGCGTCGGCTCCCGCGGCCAGAAGTCGCTCGGCGACGGCCGCGTAGTTCGTGGTCTCTTCGCCAGGCGCTGCGAAGCGAGCGGCGCCTGCCACGACGCTGTGCAAGGGAGTCAGCGACCCGCCGTTCTGCGAGCGCGCGTTCGGGTCGGCGCCCATCTGCAGAAGCAGCGAAACCGCGTCCGCATGGCCTCGGTAGGCGGCACGGTGCAGGGGCAGGAACCCCGCAGGGCCCACTTCCTCGAAGACGAGCGGATCGTCGGTGAGGCGCTTCTGAACGATCCCCGCGCGACCCATGGCGCAGGCTTCGTGAATGTCGAGCTCGGTGATCCCGCGGTCGTCCCGCGCCGCCAGCATCAGCTCGACGATGTCCGAGGCTTCACGTTCGTAGGCTTCAAGGAGCAGTGACCCGCCCCGCGCGGAAGGAGCGTTCGCGAGGGCCGGGTGGTCGGCCATGAGTCGTTTCGCGTTCGCCAGGTCGCCGTGGCGCACGGCGCGCTGCATCTCTTCCTCAGTCTCCATGGCGGCAGAGTCTACGGATCCACGACGCCCCGATACAGGGACGAGCCGCAGTTAGTGGAAGACCCGGACCTCGAGGTTCGTGGCAGCGCGAAGCGCGGCTCCGGCGGCGTCCAGCTCGGCCCCTGAGTAAGCCGTCAATTCCTCACCTCCGGGCTGGAGCGAGGGACGTCGTAGCCCGTACAGCAGGACGCCCAAGGGGGCGGCGCCAGCCGCTACGGCCTCACGGATCAGCTCGCCGATAGCATCGATCGACGAGTGCGGGTGCACCGCCATGGTCTGGATCCATGTCGGGACGATCTGGGTGGCACCCACGAGAGCGGCCACGACGCGGTCATGGCCCACGCGGGTCTGATGGATCGCGGCGCGACCCTCCTCCGTCCCCGCGTCGACCTTGAACCAAATCTCTCCGTCCGCCGCGCTGAGTGCCTCGAACGCCGCGACGGTGGCGGGTTGTCCACTGCGGCTCCCGTTCGTAATGACCACGAGACGGGTGGTGGCGTCGAGTTGGTGGCGCCTGCGAAGCCGAACGGCGATCTCGATCGCGTCCTCGAACTGCGGTGAGAGCGTTGGCTCTCCGTCGCCGGCGATGCAGATGTCCTTGATCTCCTCGCGGGGGTCGCGCGTTTCCCCGGCGGCTTGCCAACGTCCATCCAGGGCCTCCCCAAGAACCTCGTCGAGTTCTCTCTCAAGCACCGCGAGATCGATCGGTCCCGGGGCACCGCGCACCAGTCCATCCACTTCGCAGTACACGCACGCCCAGTTGCATTCCTTACCCGGATTCAGATTGATCCCGATCGAGAGTCCACCGGCACGCCGGGAGAGCACCGGGTAGACGAGAGTGCGCTCGGCCTTGGACAGGTTGTGGTCGTCCTCTGTGAGTTCGTCAGCCATGTGGCCCCTTACGCGTGGGCATCGACGGGGAGGCCGGTGGCCGCTTCGATGCGCTCCTTGAAATCCGAGATCCAGTCCTTGTCAAGGCGACTGAGCCGGTCGGCCTCCGGCTGGAGGGACGGGCGCGCCAACCCGTAGAGCAGCACGCCGGCGATGGGGGTGCCGTGATGGACCTCGGTCTTCAGGAGCTGCAGGTAAGCGTTCACCTCCACCTCTGAGGGGACCGCGCCGTCGCGCATGAAGGCGCACGTCTGCACGAGCGTCCGACACGCGGCCGCCGAAGCGCGGAGGTTCTGGGTGACGCGTTCCAGCGGTGAATCGATTCCGTTGATGGCACGGCGACCCTCGCGTGTCGCCGAGTCGATCTTGAACCAGACTTCGCCGTTGGCGGCGGCCATTTGTTCCAGCCCACGGACCACATGGGGCTGGTGAACCTGGGACCCGTTGGTGATGAGGACGGTCTTGGTGTCCAACATGGCGGGGTACTCGCCTCGCACGGACAGAACGCTGCGCACGATCTCGTCGAAGTTCTTTGCCGTTGTCGGCTCGCCGTTGCCGGAGAACGCGATGTCGTTGACACGCCTTGATTCTGGGGGCGCATGGGCCTCCATCCACTCCGCCGTCGTGACCTGGGCCAGGAAGCCGCGCAGCTCGGACTCTAGGCGCCCCGCGTCGATGGCAGGCGCCGCCCCCCGGACGAGGCCTGGGACCTGACAGTAGACGCAGGCCCAGTTGCAGGCGCTGTTCGGGTTCAGGTTCACGCCCACGGAAACCCCGCGGGCTCGTCGGGAGACCACCGGATAGACGTAAAGGAGCTGGGCCGAGTCCCGCGAATGGTCCTCGGTGGTCAGTCTTCTCCCCTTTGAGTTCGGCTTGTCCACGGCTTTCCATAGTACGCTTCCGCCATGGCTGAACCTGCCCCGTACCTCTTAGGAACGAACGACTCCGAACTGGATCGCCTCGGCGAGCAGCACGAGATTTGGCGCGACATCGCCGAGGCGCTGTTGGACCGGGCGGGGGTCGCTTCCGGAATGACGGTGCTCGATTTGGGCTGCGGGCCGGGGTTCGTGACCGAAGATCTGGCCCGGCGCGTGGGGCCCAGCGGACGAGTGGTCGCCCTCGACGAATCGCCCCGCTGGCATGAGGTGCTGCGCGCCCGAGACTTCGCCGCCCCCGTCGAGCTGATCGAGTCCAAGATCCAGGACGCAGATCTCGGGGAGCAGCGCTTCGACGCGATCTTCTCGCGCTGGGTCTTCAGCTTCTTCGACGACCTCGACTCCGTCTGCCGCCAGGTCCAGCGGGCGCTCAAGCCCGGCGGTCGGTTGATCGTCCAGGACTACAATCACGAGGGCATTTCGACCTTCCCGAAGAGCGAAGGCTTCGAAGCCGTCATCCGGGCGACGCGCGAGTACTACCGCCATGCGGGCGGCGACTCCTGGGTCATGGGCAGCTTGCCGGGCGCAGCGCGGCGAGCAGGCATGGACATCACGGAACTGCACCCCAATGTGATCGCGGGGGACAGCGAGTCCCCGGTCTTCCGCTGGTTCGATATCTTCTTCCCGAAGTTCTCCCACACGTTCGTGGAGAAAGGCCTCATCACCGCGGCGGAGCAATCGCAGTTCTTGGGGGAGTGGTCGGCGCTGAAGTCGAACCCCGACGCGGTCTTTTTCAGTCCGATGGTCGTGGACATGATCGCGACGCGG
>CALHGQ010000108.1 GCA_938030175.1 uncultured bacterium
GCTTAGATCTGATCAGGAGCTGCCACGGGGGGCCCCAGGGGGGCGTGAGCGTGGATCTGGGGCGGTGTACGCAGCACTACGCCGGTTGGGACCCGTGCTTTCGCCGAATCTGGGCTCCTTCCCACGGCCAGCGGGACCAGGCAAAAAGAGGCCAAGGCGGCCTCCCCCGTGGGGAGACCGCCTTGGCTTCTAACGTGTGCCCTGTCGGCTTCGCATCAGCGGCCGGATCCGGCCTCGACGGCCTCGCCGACCTTCTTGGTCATCTCGATCCGCATCATCTCCGACTCGCCCTCGTCCGAGAGCTGGAAGAAGGTGATGACGTACTTGCCGTCGGCGTGCACGGTCTCGTTACGCATCTTGAGGAACGAGCCTGACATGGTGTCGTACATGTCGTAGTGCAGAACGATGGCGTTCTTCTCAGCATCCCAGTCGCCCTCCATCATGGCCATGTAGGGGTGCTGGTTGTCGATCCAGGTGCCGACGAACTTCTTCTTGACAGGGTCGTAGCCGAGCGTCGAAGCGCCGTTGAACGGCATGCCGCCAAAGTTGCCCGTGAACTCCGAGGTGGTCCAGAAGTCGCCAATCGCTTTGATCGACTCCTTGCAGGGCATCTCCATCGGCTCGTCCATGCCGGGGACGTTCATGATGACGGAGCCTTCCCACTCGCCAACGCCAGCCAGCACCTTGCGGTGCTCTGGGTCGGGCTTCACGGGTTCTTGGAACGGAAGAAGAGGGGTCAGCGCGGCGAACGCAACGCCGCCCACGAGGACGGCGCCAACGGCTTGGGTGAATCGGGTACGGAGCATGGGTGGGTTCAGATGAGGGAAGGGACGGTGTCGAGGCCCGCGACAGGCGGACGCACCCAAAGGATCCGGTCGGATGCTCTCGTTGGCAATACCAGAACGTGACGAATCGATCAGAAGGCCGTCGAGTCCGCGCAGGGGCACCGCCCCTCCGACGGCTACCGGAGCATTTCGCGTTTAGCCGCCTTCACGAAGCGTGCGAGGGCCTCTTGGGCCTCGGTTCCACGCGGGTCGTTCTGGTCACGGGCCAGCTCGATGGCCTTGCGCTCCGTCTTGATCGCCGCGCCCATGTCGCCGGCAGCGAACTGAACGTGGGCCATCGTATCGAGGATATACCAGTTCTTACCGTGGGACGCGTCGGCGGCCGCCTGGATCACCGGCAGCAGCGCGGGCGCCAGTCCTTCGCCTGAGTCGGACGTGACGAGTTCCCAGACGAAGTCGTTGGCTCCCATGGCGTTGCCTTCGAACTTCCGGGCGAGGATTGGAAGCAGTGCCGAAGCGGCCTCAAGGTTGCCCTCTGCGAGGAGCAGCTGGAAATGGGTTTCGGTGCTGGAGCTCCCCGACGTGCTCTTGACGGAGCGCGGGGCCGTGTGCCCTTCGGCATGAAGCTCCGTGTGGGCTTTGGTGTGAAGCTGTGGATGGTCGTGGGCACCTTCGTCCACGGCCAGGGCCAACGACTGTCCGCGCGCTTGGCTCTCGACTCGGTACGGAGCGCCACCGTGGAGTTCTGCCTGCACGAACTGGTCCACCAGCGGCGCCACGTTGGGGAGGCCCGTGAGCTTGGCGGTCCAGCGCAACTCGGTGTCCGAGTGGCGTGTGGTGGCGATCATCGAGGTGTCCTGGAGGAGGTCCAGGATGGGCCCGGCTTCTTCCAGTTCGTCGGCAGGCATGACCTGACGCGCGACCTCTGCTAGGCGTCCGATGCTCACGCCGAGCACCGACGTGTGATCCTGGAGCGTCTCTTGCGCGAGGCTGGCGAATACCGGGTCTCGGTGGAGGTTGCTACCACCCGAGGCTTCGAGGGCGGCCTCGATGGCATGGAGCGAAGGCGAAAGGACTAGGCGATCGCCATGGCTGTAGAGGAAGACGTCGACGCCTTCGATTTCAAAGCGCTCCACGTCATTGCCGGCGCGGCTGGTGCGAGCCTGCATGTTCCCGTGCTGGCTTGTGGCGCCTTGGGCGGTCCCGAGAACGAGTCGCCAGATCGCCTTCGAGCGCTCTGGGTCGTTCACGCTCATGGCGAGGGCCACGTCCGGAATCACCATGCCGTCGGGCCCCTCGGACATCGAGGGAAGCGCGAAGGCGGCCACGTCGACAAGGTTGCCGAAGACCTCACGGCCGAGGTCCATGAAGGTGACGACCGGCCGGCCCTCTGAGTCCGTCACGCCTGTTCCACCTGCGTTGCGCTCGTTCAGCGACGTGGCCAGGAACGCAGCGGCGCCGCTCGGGACGAGATCGAACGTGCTCTTGGACACGTGGGGCATCCGCAAGAGGTTGAACACGATGTTCTTGTGCCCTTCCTCAAGGCTGAGGCCGAGGTCCAAGGCGAGGCCATCCCCGTTGACGGCGAGGCCGCCCGAGATCGTTCGCAGGCTCTCGGGATCCAGGAGCTGGATGGCCATGGCCGCCTCTTGGCTCTCCCGGCTCATGGCCCCAAGGGCCCCGTCGAGAAGGGGGAGGATCGGCTCGGCGTTCGCGCAGAAGAACGCCAGGTCGTCCCGGTGCCCCTCGAAAGCGGAGGCGAGCTCGGTGTTCGCCGCCAGGCTGTCGGAGCGATCGCCCGTGACGCGGCGCAGGGAGTCCTCAATGAGCGAGCGCTCCGTGCTCGCGAGGATCAAACGGCTCCCCATCGTGACGTAGACCATGTCCTCCACGAGAAAGGTCGGCTGCCCGGCGATCGGGTCGACGGAGCGGCCTCCAGCGGGTAGCGCCGTCTCAATGAGCCCGCGAACGGCCTCCATATCACCCGGATGCAAGATCACGACGCCCCCCGGCATGCCAGCCGTTGGGTCCACGCGCGTGACGGCGACAGCGGCTCCCTTGAGTCCGAGGGCCGCGCGCAGGAGGTGCGGGCTCACCGCAATGTGCCCCGCGCCGTCCGTGCCTTGCAAGAGGCCCAGCTGCTCCATGAGGCTCTCGAGCTGGGCGCCCGGATCGTTGATCTCGGCGTACACGATGGTGTCGGCTGGCACCAGCTGGGACAGATCCAGCGTCGCGAGCTCCTCAGCGCAGGCGGCCAGGTGCTTTTCGATCTCCGCACGCTCAGCGGCGGACAGCGATCCGCTCTTGACCGCCTTGCGGTACAGCTCCATCGCTGCGTCTAGATCGCCCTTTTCATGCTCTAGGTAGTAAGCACGGTGGAACGACTCGGAGGCGGACTGCGGAGCCGCTGTCGCGATCGCTGGGAAGAGGCCTAGCGCGAGCGGTGCAAGCGCCCATCTGTTGAGGGTCGAAGGGCGGCGCGGGGAGACGACAGGACGGGGGCGCGACGAGAAGGTGACCATGAATGGGCGGGGTGGAAGCAGGGGAACGGGGGACTCGGACCGCTCCCCTGCGGACGGGGCCCGCCCCTATTCCCGCATCTCTGCAATTTTCATGGTCACCTCGCTCCGCTAGGCCGAGGCACCCCAGGGGGGCGCTACTGAACCTGGAGCAGGTCGTAGTTGGGCCACTCCGCCTGATCGGCGAAGATGGTTTGCATCATCGTTCGAAGGTCGTCGGAGAGGATGGCACCCGCGGGGCCCCTCGCATTCATGAGAGCCACAAAGCTGTACTCGTCGTCGATGCGCTCGATGATGGCCGACGTTCCCGGGAGGGAACCCGTGTGGTACCAGTTCGTGAAGCCCAGATAGCTGTAGCTCTGGAGCGACGTCGATAGATCGTCGGGGACAACCTGCATGCGGTCGACCCCGGCGAGGAAGCGCGCCAGGTCGCCGACCGTGGTGGTCCAGCCGCCGGCGGAATCGAGACGGCCCATGGAGTTCGCGTAGGGATCGCTCCCGCCGTTGGCGTAGTACTGGGCCTCGTCCGCAAGGCGATCGACGAGGGCGTCGCCGCCAATCTGGGTCGACGTCATGCCCATGGGGGTCAACAGCGCGGAGGTGACGTAGGCCTCGTAGGTCTGACCGCTGAGCTTCTCGATCACTCGACCCAGCACGAGGTAGCCGAAGTTGCTGTAGGCGTAGGTGTCGCCCGGCGTGGTCGTGAGCGTGCGGTTGTCGAGGACATCGTCGATCAGCTCTTCCGTCGTGAACCCTGGGTTTTGGAAGAGGGGGTCGTTGGGGTCGTTCGTCCAGCCCGATACGTGGCGCAGGAGGTAGTCGATGGTGATGTCCTCGATCCCGGCCGAATAGGGGGCCGTGCCAAAGTCGAACTCAAGGACGCCGCCGACTCCGAACACGGTGGAGTCGAGGGTGACTTCGCCGTCGTCGACGAGCTGGAGGATCGCGCGCAGCGTGATGGGCTTCGAGACGCTCGCCACGCGGAAGATCGTGTTCGGCGTCGCGTCGACGCCGTCCGCGGCTGTGCCGGCGCTCGACGCGTAGACGAGCTTCTCTCCCTTGAGGATGCCGTAGGCGGCCCCGCTGACCTGATGGTCCGTGAGGAAGTCGATGACCGTGTCGTCCACGTCCGGCAGGTCGTCGGTGACGTCCATGAAGTAGAGGGTGGCGTTGTTCCCGTCGCCCGACTCCACCCGCACCCACATGTCCTGGGTGAGGTCCAGCCGCGTGGTCCCCGACTGGATCTGCGTATCATCGACCCAGACGGTGGCTCCGTCGGGAATCGACGCCGCCACGAGGACGCTTGAGTGATCCATGCCAGGGGGCAGGTCCAAGCGCAGGTTGCCGCCCGCGAAGCGCGTTTGTGAATCGAGTCCGACGTGTCCCCCGAGGCTCAGCGCGCGGAAGCTGTAGAGCGATGTGTCGGTGCCGGATGAGCTCGAGTCCGAGGAGGACGAGCACGATGACAGCGCAAGGGAGGCGGTGAGGAGCAGCTGGGTAGCCTGGGGGAGGCGTGACATGGGAGGCCTATCGTTGGGGGGGGAGCCGTGGGCGGCAGGGGCAAGGCGATGCAGCCCTTCCTTTCGACCTTCGCCCCGCGGGCGACTTGAGGCCCACTCGCCGTGGGCACGGCCCGAATCCCATAAACGGCCGAATCGGGAGACGAGAGGCGCCTAGGGGCGGTGCAGACGCTGCTTCTTGCGGTAGCGCATCCACTCCCGCATGACTTGTCCGACGGAGGCCGTCGGGGCTCCCATCGCCGCGTTCTTGGATCCGATTTCGTAGGCCAGTCGCCACTGCTCGAACAGGATCCGGTACGTCGTGAAGATCGAATGCCCAGGGTCGTAGAGGTTCGTCGCTTCGGAAGTGACTCCGTTGAGCTCGATCACGCCCAGTCCTTCGCCCCTCGCGAAGTGCTCTTCGCTGGGCGCGCAGAAGTCGTAGCGGCCGAAGTAGAAGCCTTCGTAGCGCCTAGAGATTCGGTCGACTGCGGCGCTGAGCTCCGGCGTGATGAGCGCTCTTCCGTCGAGGAAGATCGCCCCGCGTGAGTGGGTCCCCACGCCGACGAGCCGGACCTTCTCACCCACGGCCGGGACGTCGTCCGCTCGCCGTCCGAGCTCCTTCATGTAGGTCTTGTGCATGGCACAGGCGCGCGCATCGTCGAGCAGCAAGTCTTCGACCGTGCGCTTGCCGTCGCCCGTGACCTCGGGAAGCACCTTCGTGGTGACGCCAAAGATCGATCCGGTTTCCTCGTCGGGCTGACGCGTGTAGAACACGCCGAACTCTTCGCCGTCTAGTCGCGCCTGGAGGATCGCGTCGTGGTCGAGCGTCGACGCTCGCTCGTGAAGGTCTGCCTCATCGCGCACAAGAGCCACGCCGGATCCGCGCTGCCCCTCGTTCGGCTTCAGGATCACGGGGTAGCTCGCGCCGCTCTCATCCATGAACGCGGCCGCCTTGGAGACGCGCTCTTCTGGACCCATGTCCGGGGTCAGCAGCACGAACGGCGGCACCTCGGGTTGGTCGGCGCCGAGGCCCTCAAGGATGCCGGCTTTCGATTCTCCGATCAGGCCGCCCATGGGCATGGCCGGGTTGGACGCCGCGAACTTGAACAGCCCACGGTGTTTGATGGAGAGCCAGATGAGCCACGGGATCAGGGGCAAGTAGGTGAGGTAAGGGGGCCAGAATTCCCAGCCGCGGAGCCGCTGCCACTTGCCGCGCAGCAGGCGGCGGCCGCGGTGAGTGAACGTGAGCGGCAGCAATCGGTAGGCCTGGAACAGCACGACCACGAGGGCGATGACGAACGGCAGCTGACGTGGCCCGAGACCCCCGATGGCCTCGGCCAATCGCTCGCCGGCCACCGCCGCGATACCGACGAGGGCGGGGGTCCACAGGAGGCCCGCGATCGCAAAGAAGAATGCGAACGATGAGAGCTTGGTGCGCAGCACCCCGGCCGCCACGTAGGTCGGCAGTCTAAGTCCCGGGGTAAAGCGCGACAGAAAGATCACGCCGATGCCCTTTGATTCGAACCATTGGCTTGCGCGCTCGACGGCATCGTCCGAAATGAACCAGCGCAGGGGGCGGCGGCGGAGCGCTGTGCGTCCGAACGCGCGGCCGATCAGGTAAAGGCCGAGGTCGCCCACAAAGATCCCCGCGAAGCAGGCGAGGGACGCGGCCACGAAGCCGACCCTCCCGTCGGCGACGAGCAGGCCCGCAGCGATGCATGCGAGGTCTTCCGACACGAAGGTGGCGACCGCCAGCAACAGCAGGATCGTCAGAAGTGCGGGGCCCTCGAAGGGGGGCAGCTTCGACGTGTCGAAGGCCTCAGCGGCAACGGCCAGTCGGCTGCTGCTTACGGCTTGGCGTGGGACTCCTTCGCCCGCTTCCACGCGGCTGACGAACTCGCCGATAGGAGCCGCGGCGGCCGCCGGATCCGTCCAGGGAATGAAGTGGCTGGCGGGGCTCCCGAGCACCACGAGCTCCGCCTGGGGGACGATCCGCGCGTGCTCCTGGGCTGCGGCCAACGGCACCAGGAAGTCCTCCTCGCCGTGAACGATGAGCGTGGGCTGCTCGACGTTCTCCAGGATGGGGCGCAGGCGACGCTGGTCAGAGTCGAAGAAGTTCCGCGCGTATGGGACTCCAATGGGGAAGTCGTCGAGGGCGCCAAAGTGCGGCACGACCCAGCGAAGCACCCGTAGTGCCCCCAGCTGCAGTCCGTGGATGCCGTGGTTGAGCGGGTGGCTGCCGAGGAGCTCCAGTTCGATGACGCCGATGGCGGCGAGGAGCGTCAGGGACTCCACGCGGTCCGGAACCCGGTCGATCAGCTCTAGAGCCACGCCGCCGCCCATGCTGAAGCCGAGCGCGTGGAACTTGTCGACTCCGAGCTGATCCAGAAGCTCGAGGCAATACCCCGCGTGGGCTCGCACCGAAACGTCGGGGATGTCCTTGGAGGACTGACCGAAGCCCGGCATGTCGGGGGCGATGATGCGGAACCGATCCTTGAGCAAAGGCCGCAGGCTGCCGAAGTCGTCGCCGGTGCCGGGGCTTCCCTGGAGAGCGAGGATGACGGGCGCGGAGCGCGGGCCGTCGTCGCGATAGCTGAGCCTGGCCTGGGTGGATGGGAGCGGCTGGCCGTCGGCGCCGAACTCCGGCGTTTCCGCGAACGCGTACCCAGCGCGGGGAGGGCCCGGGTCGCTGGAGCGGGTCAGCATCACGACCCAGGAGGCAACGAGGATCGCAAAGTAGATCGCGAACAGTGTCCTCCAGATCGGGAAGCCCTTCGGGGTGGCCTCCTGTGTCTCTGACTCTGCCTCCACGCTAGCTGCTCACCCTCTGGAGCTCCGTTTGCATGAGGCCCTGGGCCGCATCGGAGGGGACCGGGCCGTCCTCTGGCACCGCGCGGTAACCGAACGCCACGCGGTCCACACTCACGGTGATGACGCATTGGCTGCGCGTGGCGGCATCCGACCGGCGCATCAGCGGCGTGACATGGGTCGGACCGTCCGTTGGGTCGACGTAGTTCTGGAAGTCGGCCAGGCGGTCAGGGGGAGGCGATGCGGATGCCTCGGTGGAGCCGGGGTCCAAGACGAGGCGACGGTAGAGGGCTAAGCGCGCCTGCTGGACCTTGTCCTGTTCGTAGCTGGAAGAGGTCAGAGGTCGCTGCCGCGCGCCCATGACGTCGACGGCTGCGCTCAGTCCATCCCAGCGCACCACCAGCGCGGGTTGATGCGGCACTTTGACGAAGACGACGGAGGGTCTGAACTCGCTGAGCTGCTTCG
>CALHGQ010000109.1 GCA_938030175.1 uncultured bacterium
GACAGGTGACCGAGGGCCAGCTCGCGACAATCCCCTGCTCCTTCCCATCTGCTCACAGGCCTAACATCTGACAGACTAGGTCACCGACCCAGAGGGCAAATCAGAGGGCCAATCGTGCTCCAGATTCATCGCGAACAGGACGATACACATGACCGAGGAAGCAACCGCCGCCGATGGGCGAGCTCTCGTCGCTCTTGTGAAGCGACTCTCCCACCAGATCGGCGCAGGCAAAGGCAAGCTCCCATTCGAAGCACACCTGGAGGAGATCAGTTGGCTTAGCGAAGGCGACGGGTCAATCTACAGGACTCCCGGCCCGTTCACAGTGAATCGGAAGCGAGCGGTACGCGCCACCCTGTCCATGTTTCGGATGACCGCGGTGGCATACTCGCTCTATCAGGTACTTGAAGCGCGTGGCGCCGACCAAACTCTCAAGCACGCCCATCGAACTCCGCTGACGTCCGGGCTCCATTTTGAAGGTCAAGGCGGACAGCGGTTCTTCGAGATCGAAGTCGCTGCAGCGCTCAGGACGGCCCTCAGGCTTCCGGCTGGAGGGAAACGCTGGCCCGAGCAGATTTCTCTAGGCGCCGCTGACGTTGTATTTCATCAAGACGACGGGCCCGATATCCACCTAGAGTGCAAGCGTCCGAGTTTGCGGAGGCAGATCCTCAAGCGAGTGCGAGACGCCGTTGCGCAGATCGGAACGAACCCTGGAGTCGTCATACTGTCACTCGACACCGTCATGGACCCAATCTGGATCCAAGGAGATGATGCCGAGGTCCGCACTGCGATTGAGAAGGGAGCTAGTGCGCCCCTCCCGGAAGAGCTCAAGGCGCGTGT
Source organism: uncultured bacterium (assembly GCA_938030175.1). Classification (GTDB taxonomy): domain Bacteria; phylum Planctomycetota; class UBA1135; order UBA1135; genus Saltatorellus. The sequence goes on from CALHGQ010000109.1 coordinate 838, forward strand.
TCGTGAAGCTCTGCCTGGGCTGACTTGCGAGGAGGGCACGGCCCCGCTCGGTGCGCTAGGGGTGCTCCTGGTGCATAGCCTAGGGGCCATGATCAGAGTTGAAGGCGCACCCGGTTGCCGACTTCGTGCAGTCCCCCATGTCACGTTGATCACCGCGGAGACTGATCCGCGAGTAAACGAACTTCTCTCTTTCACGTTGTTGCCCATGCTTCAAGTTGGTCTCACGGCCGCTGCATCAGTCACGATACCAGAGCTCCGCAGCATCTTGAGCGAGTAGGGCCTACGGATGGCGTCGCTGGATGTGCACACAGCAAGAACGCATGACGGTGCGAAGCTCGGGTCAAGCTCCTCAGTTTCAAACCATGAAGCTGCTGCCGCCCCTGCAGCCAGAGCAGATACAAGCCAGGTCAGAGTGTCTGCACTAGTTGCTCTGTTGAGCGGCCCATGAGAATCGGGCACAGATCCGCTGCCATCGTCGCGCGGACCGACTGTCCACGCCGAGTAGAATCCTCTTTTGGATCGATGGCTCTAGCCGAAGCAGTATCGTGACCTGGCTGATCCTCGCGCGGGTGACGCCGATCGCCGAAGCAATTTCGGCAGCCGAGCCGTACTTCCCGTCTTCTACTGCTTCTTCGATGTAGTGGGCGAGTGCAAGGGCGCGGGCGGCGTCCGATGTCACTTGGTGCGGAGTGAAGCTAGATGACGGCTGTGGCTCGTCCGCTCCGATGCGCGACGTGAACGAAAGACTGTTCAAGCTGCTACCGCTCCGCTGCTGGGTGCCAGGTCACGGAGGGTGAGCTCAACACTTCCGCTTGATCCGTCATAGACCACGCTCTCAAGTAGTAGGTCGAGAACTCGCGCCTGCTCTTCGAGCACCAGCGTCTCCCAGAGCCTGTTGAATTCAGCGAGTACCTCCAAGAGGGTTTCAGCTGCGATGCCAGCCCTCCGGAGAGCACGGATCTCCTTCTCGGTAGACTCAGTCCGTTCGTCTAGCTCCCCCATCGAAGATTCGATATCGGCTAGCCGCGCATTCAGGGCTGTTGAGCCTCCATTCTCTCCAAGCGCGTCGAGAGTCTTCTCTTGCTTCCGCTGGAGCTGCCCTCGTGCGCGTCTGAGATCGCTGAGCCCTAGTTCGAGTCGTAGGCGTTCATCCGACTGGTCTCGCTCGTTCTCGAGGATTGCAGCCTCTACCAATTGTGGGTCTTGTCCGAGGCGTCGTATCTGGGCTACGACATGCTCCTCAAGTTTGCCTGCGCTGATGCGCGTTCCCGGGCAGGCAGTGAGGTAACCCCAGAATGTCAGTCCAGCGAGAACTAGGAAGGGCGGGTAGAACGGTCCGTAGGAGGACTACCCTGACATGCGTAAGAGTCGATTCACCGAGAGCCAGATCATTGGAATCCTGAAGGAGGCCGAAGGCGGGGCGAAGGTCGCCGACCTTGCGCGCGAGCACGGCGTGAGCCCCGCCACGATCTACACCTGGAGGTCGAAATATGGCGGGCTCGAGGTCAACGAAGCCAAGCGGCTGCGTGAGCTTGAAGAGGAGAACCGGAAGCTGAAGCAGATGGTGGCCGAGCAGGCGCTCGACATCCGGGCACTGAAGTTCATCAACTCAAAAAAATGGTGAGCCCTACCGCCCGTCGCGGAGCGGTCGCAGAGGCCCGAAAGGAGTTCGGACTGAGCGAGCGCCGCGCCTGCAGGCTGGTAGGGCAGAACCGATCCGTACAGCGCTACCAGAGCCGGAAGAAGGAGATTCCGGGACTGGAGACCGCTCTCGTGCACAAAGCCAGGGAGCGGCCGCGTTTCGGCTACAAGCGCCTGACAACGATGCTGCGCTTCGACGGCTTCTTCGTGAACCACAAGCGCATCTATCGGATCTACACGCGGCTTGGGCTCGCTGTACGGCGTAAGGGCCGGAAGCGCGCCTCCCAGGCACCGAGAATGGCTCGGCCGGCCTCCAGAGCTATCAACGACTGCTGGTCGATGGACTTTCTCTCTGACTCACTGACGGACGGCAGGGCGATGCGCGTCTTCGCTGCAGTGGACAATTTCTCACGGCGCTGCGTGGCTCTCGAGTTCGACGTTGCTTTGCCAGCCTCTCGCGTGACTCGAATCCTGGACCAGGCGATCGAGAGCTACGGCAAACCACGGGCGATCATCACAGACAACGGACCGGAGTTCACGAGCATCGCATTCGACATCTGGTGCCACCGCAACGGGATCGAGCATCACTTCATCCGCCCAGGGAAGCCGATCGAGAACGCGTACGCGGAGAGCTTCAATGGGCGCCTGAGGGACGAGTTATTGAATCAACAGTGCTTCGAGAGTCTTGGGCACGCCCGCGAGCTCGGCGAAGACTGGCGCGATGACTACAACCACGTTCGGCCCCACTCTGCCCTCGGCGGACTGAGCCCCGAACGCTACCTCGCGGAGCTGCCGGGGGGCCATGGCCCCCCGGCAGCTCCGCGGATCACCAACTCACTGATTCCATCAACCCCCAGGCGTAGGCCTGACCGCCCAATTCCTCAGCTTCAAATGGGATGACATTGGGGGTTGCCTCACTCCGGCGGCGGGCTCGATGTAGATCTCGTGGGAGATGTCGGGACGGGCGGAGGGGCCCTTGGTGTAGGCGAGGCGGCGCTTGTCGGTGAGGTGCCCTGCGATCGCGTGGCTTACGGCATCGACTCCGCCGCCATTCAGGGAAATGTCAATGACCAGGGCGCGGACGCCCTTGAGGTCGGTGAGCGCCTCGTTCATCGCGGCGTGGGTTGCGGCGACCATTTCCTCGAGGGTCTCGGCGTCTTCGACGCCCATGCCGGAGCAGAAGATGTAGCCGATGTCGCGTTCGACTCGACCCCACTTGATCGGGTCGGACTCCTTGCCGTTGCCGCCGAGGATGCCCTCACGGATGCCGGTCCGGATGGACTCAGCTGTGCGGCCCAGGGCCTCGCCGAAGGCCTTCTCCATCTCCGACTCTGGGGTGTCCTTCGGGATGCTCGCAGCCACGCGCTGGAAGAGAAGCGGCTGGGGGCCGTCATGCTCGACTTCTTCGCCGTCAACCTCTACCTCGAAGCTCACGTGGCCATCGCCGAGACCGTCTAGGCAGCTCGCCATTAGTTGGGCGAGTTCCAGGTCGGTGGTGGTGGGGGTGATCTGGGCGCGGGCCGCTTTGACTCGGCTGTCCCAGTCGAAGTCCCAAACTTCAAAGAATGGGTAGTGGTCGGCGAAGACCGCGTCGAAGGCGTCGAAGAGGCGCGCTGGCGTCCAGTCGACCTCCGTCGTGCAGGACTCAGGGAGCTTGTCGAGTCGCTGTACGAGGTACGGGGTCTCGTCGGGGGAAGTGACGAAGTGGCGCTGGTTGCCGGGCAGCATGGGGCCGAAGAGAACGTCTTCATGCTCTAGCTCTAGCGCGTCGGTGATATCCCATGAGTACTTGCTGGTGATGGAGTACGCGCGGGCGCCGTCTTCGCTGAGAGACAGAATCTGTCCGTAGCCCAGCATCTCCCAATGGCCGGCGGCGTCCTCAAGGGCGAGCTTGCCGTCGACGTAGGCTGGCAGATAGGTCGGCGCGGCGACCACTTGTTCCTGTACGGCGGGGGAGGGCGCCACCTGAAGCGGAAGCCAGCATGTGAGGAGTAGGGTCTTCATGCTCCCAACGTAGCGCTGCCAATGGGGGCTCTCTTGAACAGAGTTGCTCTTCCCGGATGCGGGGGAGATTGAAGCGAGTGGGTGGGTTCCTGCGCTAGCAGCTCAGGGTGCGATCCACGAGCGCCCCAGGCGTGAAGGCCGTCACCGCCTTGAAGGCCCGGGACATATGGCTCTGGTCGGCAAACCCAGCGTCGATCGCGGCCTCGGCGAGGCCCGCGCCGCTCGCCATCAGCGCGCGAGCTCGCGCGACGCGCTCGGAGATCTGGAACTGCCTGGGCGTGATGCCGAAGACGCGTTTGAACTCTCGAAGAAGGTGGAAGCGGCTGACCCCGACCACCTCGCCGAGCTCTTCCGCGGAGACACCGCGATCGGAGTGGGCCAAGAGGTACTCACGGGCGTGCTTGAGCTCGTTCGCACAGCTAGCACTGGGCATCGTAGGCGGCGCGCCGTGATCGAAGACCCACATGAGGACCTCCCGCAGAGCCTTGCGGATTTCCCGCTCGTTGGTGCCCTGGAGAAGGAGTTCGAAGAGGCGCTCTGCGCTGCGACGCACGTGCTTGGACTCCAGGACAGCTGTGCCAACCTGTGGGTGCTCGTCTCGACCTAGGTCGGTCACCTCTTCCACCAGGTCCCAGGAGGGATAGCACGCAACGTAGCTCAAAAGCCCTGAGCCTGAACTTCCGCCGGCATGGGCGACGCCGGGGCCGTGGGCGAAGAGCTGCCCACTGCGGGCCGCATGGCTCGAAGCATGGCAAACGTCCGCGCCCGCAATGACCCACTCGAGCACGAAGGTGTCGTGGAAGTGGGTGGGGAATACGTGGTCCTCGAATCGAGCCTCGAGCACCTCCAGGCTGTGGAGGGACTCGAAGCGGGTGGCGCGTGCTCCTAGGGGCTGCTGCTTGTGTCCGGTCATGCAGGCCGTCTACGTGCAGGCATCTCCATCATTTCCATCTCTCTACGGGAGACCTTGCACACCTCAGGTCGACGCTGTCGATCCCGAAGGCACCCCGCTGGCGCGCTCAGGACGGGGCCGAGGTCGACCGCCGCTTTCGCCACTGGAACGGAGTGATCTTGGGGCGGCTCTTGATGGTGCCGTCCCATTCGACCTCCAGGCCGTGTTCTTGGAGGACGGCGCAGGCTTCCTTGGCGATTTCTAGGCTCTGTGCTTCGTGCGTCTCGCCTTGTTCAAAGGAGCCGAAGGCTAGGTGGAGGCCGTGGCCTTCGATGGCTCCCTCCACGTCCTGGCCGTGGAAGAAGACGGCGCCCTTTGCGTTGGAGACGGAGGAGGCTTCCTCGTGCACGTCGGACCAGCCGTCGGACATCGTGTAGCCGGCATTCTCTAGTGCGACGATTCCACGCGATCGCAGGTCGGCGAACGCTTCTTCCAGGAGGTCGTTGGACGTTGGCTCGGTCCACGTCCGCTCCAGTAGGGCGTGCTCTGTGAACGCTTTCGCAAGGCGCGAGGTCCAACGGTCGGCCTCGCTGGGCGGGAGGCCCTCGTCCTCGATGATGTCTTCGAGGTGCATCTTCGCATCGTCTGGGTCGGTGTAGCCGCCGACGACCAGGGATCGGATCTGCTCCTCTAGGTAGCTGCTGCTCTCGTCAGTCATCTCGGGGTGTTGGTTGGGCTCGCCATCGGGAACTGATTTGAGGGGCTGCTGCTTGTGTCCAGTCATGCAGTCCGTCTAGGGGCTGGCCTCTCGACCATTTTCATCTCCCCAGGGTAGACCCTTGCGGTGCCAGCTGGCTTCCTCCGGACCGTCACTCTTCGCTTCACGTGGGTAGATCCGTCGGCTTCACCTAGTCAGCCCTCGGCCGAGGGTCCTGCGCTGCTGCCCGAGCACGCAAGAGTGTCCTCCAGGCGCTCGTGGTATCTCCCGTCGGGGATGACCTGGGCGCTCTACTGGTGCGGCTGGGCTTCGCGCTGGCATCGAACCTGGCCTGAGGTGCTAGCGGTCCAACTGGACGACGGCTGGTGACGAGTCGCCCGTACGTATGTCAACCACGACGCGATCATCGTCGTGCTTGCCTGAGAGGTCTCCGAGGCGGATCTCGTACAGGCCAGGCCCGGCAAAGCAGGCGCGCATGGTTCCGTCACCAGAATCCTCGCAGGGCTGGAAGTCCTCGGAATCCACTCTCCGGAAGCTGCAGCTCATGGTGCGCGCCCACGGGATCACCGCATCACCATCCTTGAGGATGAGCTCACGTTGCACGCAGGGTGTCAACTTGAGGGTGAATTGCTTCTCGCCCGATCCGGCGTAGGCGTCCATGACTTGGTCGCCATAGTTCGGACTACTTGCCCCGAAGGAAAAGCGCCCTTCTGTCAAATGAATGGTTAGGCCCTCCTCGGAAGGCGGCATGTCCCTTTCGACCCAACCGTCGGGGATGCCATCTATGAATTCACGCGACCAGCGCACCGCTGCGCCAGGGATGGGCTTGCCCGTCGCGCCGTCAACGACCGTCAACGTCACGGGGTACAGCTCGGGAAGCTCGATGCGAATGTTGGCGTCCGGCGACGGTTCTACATCCAGCAGAACGCCGTGCAAGAAGGGCTCCACGACGAACAGGTACTGCCCCTCGGTGAGCTCGGCCTTCCAACGGAACGTCTCGTCGCCGTTCTCCGTGTTGTACCTCCCGTTCATTGCAGCCACCTCTAGGTCGGAGACGTCGAGGTAACGGTAAGGGGGACCACCGGGGGCCACGATCCTGATCGCGTCTCCTTGGCGAAGTCCGCGTCCTTCGGCGGGCTGGATCCTCTGGGAAGGTCGCAGCTCGAGCGAGCTGAACTTCTTGGGCACGATGATCTCGCCAGCCAACCCCACGCTACGTGACGGCTTATCGAGGGGCGACAGGACGATGGTCGCAGTCGATGTCGCGCTGGCGATGACATCGACCTCCGTTTCCCCCAAGATCTCTGGCTTGCCTCCGGTGGAGTTCAGCTCGACCTTGACGTCGTACCTCCCGGCTGCGATTCCGTCATAGCCCTGGCTCGGACCGACGTCAGACCACACCACCAGGTCCTGGGTCCCGTGAGCGTAGACCCTCAGGTCCGCGCGCATCCCCCCGCTCCCATAGGCCTCTGTGTCACCGTTGACTTCGACCATGAGCTTGCCGCCGGACTCGATCGTCACGACTTGCTCGCCCCCGGTCTCATGGTCCACCAGGACGTAGCTCCAGTTGTAGCCCTTGGCGGTCACCCAGTACGGTTTGAGGCCGCGGGCCTGGGGCAAGCGCACTGGAGAAGCCGCACCTCGAATGGTGAATGCCGACGGATAGTGGGGGCCCGGGTGACGCTGCTCCGGACCAGCGTGCCCAGCGAGGACACCGATGCGGCTCACCGGGTCACCGGTTCGGGTGTCGAGCACCCGCAGGGTGGAGTCGCGCAGGTAGCGACCCTCCAGGAGAGTCGGCTGATCGCGCCTGAACTCGAACGACTCGTTCTCGAAGGCGACCAAGCGGGGTTCATCGTCTGTGCCTGCCTTCGCCGGGCCGATCCTTGCCAGCCCCTCAGGGAACCCCTTCAGCGAAAAGCGGCCTTCGCGAAAGGCCACGCGCACCTCGACGCCGTCCTGTCCCGTGAGAACCAACTCGCCGTTCTCTTGATCTAGCTCACGCCCCTCGACGTCTCGAATGACCAGCCGGCGCTCGGGCTCGTCCATGGGCGCCTGAGCGGCCCCTGAGGCCGCAGCCTCCGTCGCGTTGGACTCATTCGTCTCGGCCGGCAGTGGGGACCGCGAGCTGATCGGGTTCGAACTCGCAGTGTCGAGTTCCGAAGGCTCGCCCTCCTGCGAGAGCCCGGTGGGCACCTCAACCTCTGGACCGACGAGACGGGTCGAACTCTCGAACCAGTCTGTAGTGGTCGCGACAGCTAGGAGCACGGCCAGAAGGCTAACAGTGGCCAAGAAGAACGCTTTCCCGTTCACTTCGCCTCGCTTGGGAGAGCCGTACGATTTCGATCTGTGACCATGGCCCTACTTCCGCTTCCTCTGCGAGAGGTTGAAGCTAATGATCACCCGCTCGCCATTGCCGTCGTCGGGGTCCGCGCGGTTCGCTTCCACCGCGTGGTACAGCCAGCTAGGGAAGAGCAACATCTTCCCGCCGACCGGTGTGAAGCTCACCTTGGTCCAGCACTTCTTTGGGGCGCCGCGATCCGGCGAGTACTTCGGCTTGTTCATGATGTGCGCCAAGCGCGGATCCGTGAAGGAGATCTTGCCGCACCCCTCTGGGGCCCGCACGTAGTACACGCCGCTCCAAAGGCACCCGGGATGAACGTGAGCCAGGTTGAAGGCTCCTGGTGGATTGACGATCGACCACATGGAACTGATCTGAAGTTCCTGGGTCTCGTCGTACTGGAGATCGCTGCTGATGCGCTCACCCGCCTCGCGAACATGGTTCACGAGCGGTTCAAACTCCGGCAGCTTTTGCAACACGCCGCGACTGTGCCAACCGCCCAACTCCTGCCTGTTGGACTTCTGGATTCCCTCTTCGTCCACACTTCTGAGCGCGGAGATCAACGTCATGAGTTGTTCATTCAACGCCTCCGCCTCGGGCAGATCGAACTGATAGACCTGAGTCGGAAAATACGAGTACGAAGAGACGGCCAAACTCGACGTCATGGTTTCTTGGTGAGGGGGTCGTGGAAGAAGACTTCAGTGACTTGCGTCGCTCTCCGCGAGAGTCTCCCGCGCGTCGGACAAGTTTCAGCTGACCACAGCGCCAGGAGGCACAACGGGGAAGGCCCCGCCTGTGCCTCGCTGGCGCCATGGGAATCACTTGGGGTGCCAATAAGAGGCAAGCATCGAACCCAAGCGATCAGGCGCCTAGTTCGTTGAACAGCCAGTCGAGCTCGTCTCCTTCGTCGCCCTCGTTGCCTTCGACGCCCTCGTTGCCTTCGTCGCCCTCGTCACTTTCGTCGCCTTCTTCGCCTTCGTCGTCCTCGTCGTTCTCGTCGCCTTCGTCGTTCTCGTTGCCTTCGTTGTCCTCGTTGCCTTCGTCGTCTTCGCTGCCCTCATTGTCCTCATTGCCGCCACCTGGCTCCTCGTCGCCTTCGTCGCCCTCGTTGAATTCATCATCTTCGTCGTCTTCGTCGCCCTCATTCCCCTCGTCATTCTCGTCGTCTTCGTCGTTCTCGTCATCCTCGTCGGACTCGTCCCCCTCATCGCCCTCGTCGCCCATGTCTTCTTCGTTGTCCTCATCGTCTTCGTCGCCTTCGTCGCCCTCGTTTCCGTTCTCTAGGTCGTCGTGCTCCTCGTTGCCCTCGTCGTCCTCGTTGTGTTCGTTGCCCTCGTCGTCCTCATCGTCCTCGTTCTCCTCGTTGTTCTCGTCATCCTCGTC
>CALHGQ010000110.1 GCA_938030175.1 uncultured bacterium
TTAACGGTCGAGTTCAGGCGCTCAAGCGTCGCGCGAATGGCTACCGGAGAAGGGCCCGATTCCGCGATGCGATCATGTTCCATCTCGGTGGCCTCGATCTCTACCCAGCCAAGGCCGTTCCACTCGAATGCCAGTAGCCCCGAATTGTCTTTGTGCCGCGTGCGGCGTGCATTGGTCTAGCTGGAAGATTGGCCGGGTATCCACATCTCTCCTGCCCATCCACGTGCTGGAGAGAGGCCAGCGGATAAAGTAACCGGGCCTAAGAAGGGGAAGGCGCGGAAGAGCACCGCCCCTGATGGAGGTGACGGAGCGCGACTGCAAAGCCTTCCCGCAGTTTCTGCGAACTGTTCGGAATAAGTTGGGTGGCCATCAAGATTGTTGCGCAATCAGTGTTCAAATCTCCTCCGAAGTACTGGAGCAGCAGCGCGTCTCACGGTGTCCACCCATTGAGAGTATGACGGGCGCTCAAAACCGTGGCCAGAATCCTGAGAAAGTCGCGGTCCTGGTCGGCGCGTGTGACCATGCCCCAGTAAGTCGTTCCAGCAGTTCTTGGGAAGACGGTGTACCACCGTCCAGGAGGACGACATGCGAAAGAGTCGATTCACAGAGGCCCAGATCATTGGGATCCTGAAGCAAGCCGAAGGCGGAGCGAAGGTCGGAGACCTCGCCCGAGAGCACGGCGTGAGTGCAGGGACGATCTACAACTGGCGAGCCAAGTACGGCGGCCTCGAGGTCAACGAAGCGAAGCGTCTGAAGGAACTCGAGGACGAGAACCGGCGGCTGAAGAAGCTCGTCGAAGACCTCTCCTTGGACAAGGAGGCGCTCAAATCTGCGCTTGGAAAATGGTGGTAGGCCCAACAGCGAAGCGGGCCGTCGTCGAGCACTTCGAGGATGACGTCGAGCTCGGCCAACGACGCGCATGCAGGCTGGTGGGGCAACCCCGATCAACGCAGCGGCATCAAAGTCAGAAGGCGGAGATACCTGGGCTTCAAAAGAGGCTCCTCGAGCACGCGGCCGAGCGGCCTCGGTTCGGCTATCGACGGCTGAACATCCTAGTGCGCCGCGATGGCTTCAAGGTGAACCACAAGCGCATCTACCGGATGTACAAGGAGCATAACCTGACCGTTAAGCGAAGAAGGCGGAATCGTGCCTCGCAGGCGCCTAGAGAGGCGTTTCCGGCTGCAGCGCAGATCAACGACTGCTGGTCTATGGACTTCCTTACGGACTCACTCGTGGACGGCAGGGCCATGCGGGTCTTTGCTGCGCTGGATGACTTCTCTCGACGAAGCGTTACTCTGGAGTTTGACGTGGCGATGCCAGCTGAGCGCGTGACCCGGATGCTCGATGAGGCCATTGAGATCTACGGCAAGCCACGGCGAATCCGCGGTGATAACGGCCCGGAGTTCACGAGCAAGGCCTTCGACACGTGGGCTTACGAGCGCGGCATCGAACACCACTCCATTCGGCCGGGCAAGCCAGTCGAGAACGCCCTGGCGGAGAGCCTCAACGGGCGTATCCGTGACGAGTTCCTGAATCAGCACTGCTTCAGGAGCATCAGGCACGCACGTGACCTTGGTGCTGACTGGCTTGACGACTACAACCGAGTGCGACCGCACTCGGCCCACGACGGGCTCAGCCCGGAGCAATTCCTTGCGGAGCTGCGTGGCCCCCTCGGGGACCACGCAGCTCCGCACGCCCCAAACTCACCTACTTCAACTACCCCTCAGGCCAGCGCCTGACCCGCTGACTTCCTAGGAACGACTGGAACGATCGACGGGGCAACGTCAGATCCAGACCTTCTTTTGGGTCTCGAACTTGCCGCGCAGGAGTTGCTCGGCGAGGGGGTCGTCGATGAAGCGCTCGATGGCGCGACGCAGGGGGCATGGTCAAGTTGCCTGCTAGCGAGCCGCAGCCCGACTCGGTACGGTTGAGCCGTGACCGACGAAGCGCTGCCGATGAAAGATCCCGACCGCGAGCATCCGATCGCTGACGTCTGGCGAGGTACATTCCGCACCGTCGTGGCCCAAATCGTCGCAGGTGACTATCAGCTACAGGAGATCCCAGACGTTACGCCGTTGTCGTTAGACGAAGGGTTGGATGTCCTGCGCGACCGGGTCGCCGACTACGGCGAGGTCACCTTGGTCGAACTACCAGAAGCTACGTGGGAAACCTCTGTTGCGATGTGGGGCGGGTCGGACTACTGGGATGTCCTGGTCGATCTGCACACTGCCGAGGAGGGAGCCAGCGACCTTGTACTCGGCGCTCGGGTCACAGAAGGCGATGATGGTTACTCCTACACCGTTCACATGATCTACGTGCCGTAGCCGGCCTGGCGACCGGTGGCTCTCCGGGGCGAACACCCGTATCCTCAGGTGCGCACATTGCGCGCGTAGCGTGAGCGGGGAGTCAAGTGCCCTAGCCCTATGCATGGCGCCCGACTATGACAGGAAACTCTATGTCAGATGAACAGGTTCCCATGACGGAGCGGCGCGACCGCGTCCTGCTGATCACCGTCAATCGTCCAGAGGCCAAGATCTCGACCAACGCAGAGGTATCGGAGGCGCTCGTCGCAGCAATCGACGAGCTCAATATCGATACAACACTGACCGCTTGTGTTCTCACCGGTGCAGGCGGCTCCTTCAGCGCCGGGATGGACCTGACGGAACGGATAGGTCTTCCAAAGGGGCACTCGATGCACATTTGAGTGTAGTCGGACACCTGGTTTCAGTGGCAAGGCCCCTCCCACCGCAGTGTGAGCACACCGAAGGCTCTGCGCTTGCACCCCACCAGTGACAAGACACCTCACTACACACGGAGGGCACCCCTCCCGCCGAAGCCGCCACCACGAGACGACGAAGTCTGGCTCGAAGAGCCCATTCAGCTGGGTCAGAGGATCACGCGCTTCCGCGTCCAGGTGGGCGCGGACTCGGACGAGGATTCCGAGTGGCGAGAGCTGGCGACCGGGACCACCATTGGCGCACGCCGGATTCTGCGGGTCGGGGAAACGAATGCGCGGCGGATTCGTGTGTCCATCGACGGCGCGCTTGCCGCGCCAGCGCTGTCACGGCTGTCCCTTTACCTGTCTCCGCCCCGGGTGGAGCTGGATCCTCCGACGGGCGTGAGCGTTACACCGCTGCCGGTCCGACTTACTTCTCGGAAGGGCGCCCTGATCCGCTACACCGTCGACGGCAGCGAGGTCACGACTCAGTCCCCTGCATACGACGAAGTACCGTCACGGTCACCCCGCCGCCACGAAAGAACGCCCCGCGGTTCCTTTCGGAGCCGCGGGGCGTTCTCGAGTGACAGATGATCTGCCCTTGACGATCAGTCGTTCGCCGCCTTCATCGCCTCTCGGACGATGGGGGCTTCGTCGAGGAAGGCAAGGCCGCCTTCGCCGTCGTTCATCTCGTTGTCGCGGTCGATCCAGACCTTCTTTTGGGTCTCGAACTTGCCGCGCAGGAGTTGCTCGGCGAGGGGGTCTTCGATGAAGCGTTCGATCGCGCGGCGGAGGGGCCGGGCGCCGTAGTCTTCGTGGAAGCCCTTCTCGATAAGGAACTCGAAGGCGTCCGGGGTGAGATCGATCGTGATGTCGTGGTCCGCGAGGCGGTTGCGCACCTCGGAGAGCTGGATGTGCACGATGCGCTTGAGGTCTTCGGTGGTGAGGGGGTTGAAGACGATGGCCTCATCCACACGGTTGAGGAACTCAGGACGGAAGTGGCGCTCCACTTCGACCATGACGTCGGACTTCATCTTCTTGCGGCGATCGCCCTCGTCGGAGGATGCCTGGTCGAAGCGGCCGAAGCCGAGCTGTGCGCCGGCCTTCATCGTGTGAGAACCGAGGTTGCTCGTCATGATGAGGATGACGTTCTTGAAGTCGACGTGGCGGCCGAACGAGTCGGTCAACCGGCCCTCTTCCATGATCTGGAGGAGCATGTTGAACACGTCGGGGTGAGCCTTCTCGATCTCGTCGAGGAGCACGACCGCGTAGGGCCGGCGACGCACCTTCTCGGTGAGCTGGCCGCCCTCCTCGTAGCCGACGTAGCCCGGGGGCGCGCCGACGAGGCGGGAAGCGTTGTGCTTCTCCATGTACTCAGACATGTCCATGGTGATGACGGCGTCTTCGTCGCCGAACATGAACTTCGCGAGCTGCTTGCAGGTGTAGGTCTTACCAACGCCCGAGGGCCCAAGGAAGAGGAACGTGCCCATGGGGCGGCGCGGGTCCTTGAGGCCGGAGCGGCTGCGGCGAACCGAGCGCGCGATGGCCTTGATGGCGTCGTCCTGGTTGATGACGATCTGACCCAGCTCCTTCTCCATCTGGAGGAGACGCTCGGCTTCCGCCTTCTCGAGTCGCGTGAGCGGGATGCCGGTCATCTTGGACACGGTCTCCTGGATCACGTCCACGTCGACTTCACCGACGCTTTCCTTCTCCTGCTGCTCGGTGCGCCACTCCTCTTGGATGGTCTCCTTCTTCTTCTTGAGCTGGTAAGCCTGGTCGCGGAGCTGGGCTGCGCGCTCGAAGTCCTGGCCGGCGACGGCCTCGTCCTTCTCGAGGTCGAGCTTGTCGATCTCTTGGCTGATCTCACGAAGATCGGGCGGGGGAACCATGGAGCGGATCCGCACGCGGGCGCCAGCCTCGTCCATCACGTCGATGGCCTTGTCCGGCAGGAAGCGGTTGTTGATGTAGCGCGTCGAAAGCTCGACGGCCATCTCGAGGGCTTCGTCGGAGTAGGTCACGCGGTGGTGAGCCTCGTAGCGGTCGCGCAGACCCTTGAGGATCGCGACGGCCTGCTCAGGCGTGGGGGGCTCAACGGCCACCGACTGGAAGCGACGCTCGAGGGCGCCGTCCTTCTCGATGTGCTTCCTGTACTCGTCGAGGGTCGTCGCGCCGATGCACTGGATCTCACCGCGGCTGAGCGCGGGCTTCAGGACGTTCGAAGCGTCGATGGCGCCTTCGGCACCACCAGCACCCACGAGGGTGTGGAGCTCGTCGATGAAGAGGACGACGTCCTTCACGCGCCGGACCTCCGTCATGACTGCCTTGATGCGCTCCTCGAACTGACCGCGGTACTTAGTACCGGCGACCATGAGCGCGAGGTCGAGCACGACGATGCGCTTGCCGCGCAGGATCTCCGGCACGGTGTTGTCGATGATCTGCTGCGCAAGACCTTCGACGATCGCGGTCTTACCCACTCCGGGCTCGCCGAGGAGCACCGGGTTGTTCTTGGTACGACGCGACAGGATCTGGACGACGCGCTCGATCTCGTGCTCGCGGCCGATCACCACGTCGAGCTTGCCCTCGCTCGCGAGCTCGGTGAGGTCGCGGCCAAAGCTGTCGAGGGCGGGGGTCTTCGACTTCGAGTTCGATGCGGAGCCGGACGGGCCGTCTTCGCCAACGGTGGTCTCGTCGTCTTCGTCGTCGTTCGAGTCGGCGCCGAGGAAGTCGAGGACCTCTTCGCGCACGTCCTCGAGCTTGACGCCGAGGTTGAGTAGCACCTGGGCGGCGATGCCTTCGTTCTCCTTGATCAGGCCGAGGAGCAGGTGCTCCGTGCCGATGTAGTTGTGGCCGAGGTTGCCAGCTTCCTCCATGGACAGCTCAAGCACCTTCTTCGCGCGGGGCGTGAAGGGGAGCTGGCCCATCGTGACCATCGACGGGCCGGTCTTGACGATCTTCTCGACCTCCATGCGGATCTTGTTCAGATCGATCCCCATGTTCTTGAGGACGTTGGCTGCAACGCCGCTGCCCTCCTGGACGAGGCCAAGCAGGATGTGCTCAGTGCCGAGGTACTCGTGGTTGAACCGCTGCGCCTCTTGGCGGGCGAGGTTCATGACCTTCTTGGCGCGATCTGTGAAGCGATCGAACATAGATAATGGGGATTCGTTGAGCCTCTGGGGCCAGATGGGCCGGGCGAGGCGGGTGTCCGGGAAGCGATTTCCCGGGTGTGCGGTCACGTTAGGAGCGTCCGTTCAGCAGAACGTCACGCTGGAGTAGCTTGTGGTCTCTTATCCATCGGCCTTCAAGGCGCCTGAGTTGACGCTGGGATTGCGTATGCGGTGCAGATAGCGCCCGAGGGGCCCCCAGGGCACCTTGAAGCCGTACCACAGGGCCCAAGAATCCGTGCCGATCGGTGAGTGCGCGAGCCCCAGGACCCCAATGGCGGCCACAGAATGCCATGGCGGGGGCGCTCTTCCCATTGCGGCGGGTTAGATCCCTGCAACCCGGGTGTCGCGGAGCACTTCGGGCTCGCTCCTCACTTGTTTACTGGGTTCACCGCGCGCGTCGATCCGCCGCGCGATCGGCCACGGGCAGTTAGGAAGTTGCAGATGCGCCGTCGTCGGCGAGGTCTTCTGAGCGATCTTGATCGGCTGCTTTCGCGCCGTAGGACTCGGTCAGTCGATTGAGCTGATCGCGGAGCTCCGCCGCGCGCTCGAACGCTTCCTCTGAGATCGCGCGCTCCAAATCCTTCTGGGCTTCTTCGATCTGCCGCAGTCGAGCGAGCTCTTGTCCATCGACTCCGGGGAGGCGCCCCACGTGGCTCGTCGATCCGTGCATGCGCTCAAGCAGCCCTTGGAGGTACTGCGCGAAGGTCGTGTAGCACGCCTGGCAGCCGAGTCGGCCCTTGCGCCGGAGCTGTTCCAGCGTCGTGTTGCAACCCGAGCAGGTCAGGGTCTTCCGCGGAGCCTCTTTCGTCGGCGCGTTCATCGCGGACATCTGCAAAAGCTTCCAAACTTCGTCCATCGACTTCTGCTGTACCGCGATGTGGGGGATCTCCGCTTCCTGCGCGCACTGCTCGCACAGGTGGTGTTCGTCGACGTGATTACCTGGGTGCCCGGGTGCTTCGAAGGCCTTCACTTCGTCGATGTGGACGGTGGCCTGAGCGTTCTGGCATTTCTGGCAGAGCATGGACGACAAGGTTGGAGGGTTTCGAAGACGGGGACGGTGGACGATTCGTCTCATCGGAGCATCGGTAGCCTCCGGAGTCGACCTCCTATGTAGACGTAAGTTTGTTCTCGGTCAATCCTTCGATTCCATGCGTTCGGTCGCAGCTCCGCTGCTCGGGGCGCCCCCTAGGCTTGATCGAGGACGGCGGCCAGGGCACTGCGGAAGGCTAGCGCTCGCTCCTTGAAGTTCGAATAGCGGTCAAAACTGGCGCAGGCGGGCGAAAACAGCAGGTGAACACTGTCACCTTGGCCGCTGGAAGGCCCTTGGGCGCCGGTTGCGTGCTGATCCGTGGCATGCGGCCGGGAGCGCGGAGCCGCGGCGACAAACCTCAGGGCAAGCTCGACGGCTTCTTCCACGCCCGGGCAGGCGTCGTCCCGTTCTAGGGCACGGCTCGCCACGGTGGCTCCGGCGGACGCCGCGATCTCCTCAAGCTCCTCCGAGGCGGCGCCAAAGGGGACGAGCACCCATCCGAGCTTCGCGGCCGCCTCCCCGAGGGCATCCATGTCGCAGCCGCGCTTCGCCTGGCCACCGACCAGGACGACGCGGAGATCGCGCGCTTCCGATTGCGCACTCACGCTCTCCAGCGCGGCGACCGTCGACTCGGGTGTCGTCGACACGCCGTTGTCGTAGACGCGGAGCGGCCGGCCGCCGGGGGCCATGGACCACTGGGTCAGGCGCTCCATACGGTGGGGCAGCCCGGTGAGCGTCGGGACGGCACGCTCGAGCTTCGACTCGTCCGCGCCGAGGGAGCGGGCCACGGCCAAAGCCACCTGCAGGTTCTTGCGCTGGAACTCGCCCGGCACTGTCAGCTGCGCGAGCACCGAAGCCTCGCTTGGATCGATCGCGCCCTTTCCCCCGATGACGAGCAGCCGCTCAGCGCCGGGAAGCAGCTCGCGCAGGGCGTCGCCTTCCGTCGCCGGTGCGATCACCGTTCCCGGGTCGCGCCCTGCCTGGCCCGTCAGGTGCGCGATGCGCAGCTTCGCCGCGCGGTACACCTCGACCGTTCCATGGCGCGCTAGGTGATCGACGCCGATCGTCGTGATCGCTGCGACGTCGAGTGCGCGGCGCTCGGACGCGGTCGCCACGAATTCAGGCCGGAGGTTTTCCAGCTGGTAGGACGAGAGCTCGAGGACGACGACGTCTTCGGGCCGGAGCGACTCGACCTCATTCAGCAGCGACCCTCCAATGTTGCCCCCAAGCACCACGCGCACGTCCGGGCCAAGGCTCGCCTCAAGGAGCTGCGCCGTGAAGTGCACGGTGGAGGACTTGCCGTGGGTTCCTGTGATCGCGACCACGCGGCAGGTGAGCTCACCAAGGAGGAGCTCGATCGCGGAAGTGACGCGCGCGCCGCTCTCCCTCGCTAGCAATAGGTGGCGGGCGGTCGGGGGCACCGCGGGGTTCGCGATGACGAGATCGGCCTGCGCGAAATCCTCGTCGCGGTGCTCACCCAGAACGAGCCGGGTCTCTTCGGCACCAGGGAGCTCCCGCAGCGCTTCGACCGCGGACGCGAGGGCCTCGGCTCCCCGCAGATCCGTGACTGTGACGCGTGCTCCCTTGCGCAGAGCGAACGCTGCGGCCCCAAGGCCTCCGCCGAAGAGCCCAAGCCCCATGACGGTCACGGCCTTGCCCGTCCAGTCGCCCGCAGGTTGAATCGCTTCCCTCAAGCGGCCTCCCTCGCTACTCGGGCGCGGGGGGATCGGTCACCGGCGTCGCGTCGAGCGGAGCGGAGGCTTCGCCGGCGATGGGGGCATCTTCGAGGCGGTCACCCCCGCGGGCCCGCAGAGCATTCTCGATGAACTCCTGGGTCGCGCTGGTCGCCTCTTCCTCCCCCGCGTCGGGGGCGAGCACAATCCGCGCCTCGCGGACGTCGTCGAGCCCGAGCGGGAGGATCACCTCGGTGACCAGGTCGATGGGGAACCGGGCCCACCAAGGAGCCTTGAGGATCAGGGGCTCCGAGTAGGTGCGGTAAGTCGCCTTATAGAGGGCCAGGCGACGCTGCCCATAGTGCTCGAAGTCAATCTCCAGCGGCGTGCGTCCGATCACCTGGTCATCCAGGCGCACCGTGGCGCCGGGCGGGACCGACTCGATCCGCAGGATTCGGTCGCCGCGACAACCGGCGAGGAGAGGAGCGAGCGCGCAGAGCGTCACCCAGGCTGGATTCCTGATGGCGATAGGGTTCACCGCCCCAGTAAACCAAGCGGAAGCCTGGAACGAACAGTCCTTTCCCGCCGCTATCACCGGCGGCGAATCGTGCCCAGTTAGGCCAAGCGCAGTGAATCGAAGCGCAGCGGCTCCACCTTCGGTAAATCCGCGCTCAGCGCAGTCTCCTCTCCGCCAGGAAGCCCGACCTGGGGCTCAACCGTGGGAGGAAAGAGGAAATGGCGGAGAGGGAGGGATTCGAACCCTCGGAACCCGTAAAGGCTCACTGCCTTAGCAAGGCAGCGCATTCGGCCACTCTGCCACCTCTCCGCGCGGGCGAGAAGGATAGCGATGGGGGTGGCCCTCTGCCCAGTGGGGAGACCTAGATTTCTTCGCCCTAGGGCGAGGTTCTCGATCCAGCGTGGTCCCGTGTGGGTGAGTCCCCTTGAGATTCTGGGTCTCGGAAAGACCGTCGTGACGGCTTCGTGACCTAAGAACTCGGGGTCCCGCTCGTCAAAGGGCCTCAAAGATCGTCAGAATAGCGGGTCAATCCCGCCGTAGATCCCTTCCCATGTTTCGCCTATCCCAGCCTGCCCCACCGACGCCCTCCAGGAGCGCCCTGAGCCAAGGACTGTTCCGCCTGTGGCTCCTCAACGTGGTGGCCGCGACGCTGGTGGGATCGCTCTGGTTCTTCGACGCGCCCCCGGACCGCGCCCCGTGGATCAGGCTCTACGTGGGGCTCGCCCTCATCTCGTCCGTGGCTTTCCTGGCGCTCATCCCGGGGGCCCTTTACATCGGCATCTTCCGCTGGCTCCGGAACTGGCGACTTGCCTGCATCACGGCGAGCTTCGTGGGGGCCTGGTTCCTCGCGGTGCTCTACACGGACACGATCGTCTACCGCCTCCTCCGCTACCATTTCTTCGATAGCGCAGTGCTCAACGTGGCGTTCACCGAAGGCAGCGGCGACTCGATCATCCTGGGCTCCTACATCTGGACCACCGCCGGGCTGGTGATCTCTCTGATCACGATCGCCCAGTCCGCGTGCGCCATGTACTTCGTTCGACGCGTGCAGCGCCTCGAGGCCGCAGCGGAGCGACCGCACTTCTTGCTGCGGCCGCGAACCGTGCTGCTGGCGGGCTTCCTGCCGTCGCTGCTCTTCAGCCAAACGGTGAGCGCCGCGGCCGACGTGGCCCAGAACCACGAGGCACTACGCGCGATCCAACCCATCCCCGTGGTGCCCCGCGTGCGCCTCGGGCAGGTGCTCGACCCATTCCTGGAGCCCAGCGAGCCCCGCCCCCCCGAGCTCGACCTCCTGCCCGAGAACTCCACGGTCAACTGGCCGCTGGAGCGTCCGACGATCGCGCCGGACGCACCGCGCCGCAACATCTTCGTGTGCGTGCTCGACTCTTGGCGTCGGGACATGTTCACCCCCGAGCTGACCCCCAACATTCACGCGTTCTCCGAGGACGCTCGGGTCTTCGACGATCACCTCTCAGGCGGAAACGGGACGCGTTACGGGCTGTTCACGATGCTGTACGGGCTGCACGGCTCGTACTGGTTCCCGATGCTGGCCGAGCGCCGGGCGCCGGTCATGATCGAAGCGCTCCAGGAGCAGGGCTACGACGTCCGCGTCTTCTCCAGCGCTTCGATGAACTTCCCCGAGTTCCGCGACACCGCTTGGTCCGGCGTGCCTGAGGCCAACATCATCGACGAGTTCCCGTTGGACATGGTGGCGTGGGAGAAAGACGAGCTGTTGAGCGAGGCCTTCGAGGGCTGGCTCGACACGCGCGAGGAGAAGGGGGACCACCGCCCGTTCTTCACCTTCGTGCTGCTCGACGCGCCGCATCAGCCGTACACGAACCCCGGTGGTCCTTACCAGCCGACCGTCGAGAAGCTCGACTACATCCAGCTTGGGCGCACGACGAAGGGGCCAGAGCTCCGCGATCTCCAGCTGCGCGTGCGCAACACGTACATGAACTCGGTGCACCACGCGGACGCATCGGCGGGCCGCTTCCTTGCGGCGCTTGAGGACGCTGGGGAAGCCGACAACACGTACACGATCGTCACGGGAGACCACGGCGAGGAATTCTTCGAGTGCGGGTTCTGGGGCCACACCTCCAGCTTCTCACCCCAGCAGGTCCAGGTTCCGTTCCTCTTCCGAGGTCCCGGGATCGAGCCTGGCCTTGAGACGCGTCCGACGTCGCACCTCGACATCTCCAACACGCTGCTGGAGCTCTTCGGGGTCGACCCGGCGCTGCGCGCTAGCTACAGCCTCGGGGCCGACCTGCTCCATCCGGCGGACCAGCGCGAGCGCGTGGTGGCGGGATGGAGCGACATCGGCCTTTGGACGGACTCGGGGATCTTCGACCTCCCGTTGACGGCACCGGGGCTCGGTGGCTGGGTGCAGGACATCGACTGCTACGACAGGCAGTGGAAGCCCCAGTCGGATCTGGCGGCACGCTGTCGCGCGGAGCGTTCGGCGCTCGAGCAGATGGCCGTCGAGTGCGTCCGCTTCCTCAACGTCCC
Organism: uncultured bacterium; assembly: GCA_938030175.1. Lineage (GTDB taxonomy): Bacteria > Planctomycetota > UBA1135 > UBA1135 > Saltatorellus. The sequence goes on from CALHGQ010000110.1 coordinate 11,606, forward strand.
TTAGGATCCGGTAGACTCCCGGCCAAATGTCGTCCCATGATCAGGAGCGGCGCGAGCTGTCCCCCTGGGCCAGCCGTGCGGGGTTGGTGCTTGTCGTGCTGCTGGTGGGGGCGCTCGCGCTCTGGGTCCGTGCGAAGAGCACGACGGGCATCGGTCTCGATCCGCCAGGTAGCGCGGTCGAAGTGGACGGACCCTGGGGGTCCTACGACCCGGATACCCTCTACCACGCGCGGCGCGTAGAGCGCGGCGTGCGCGATCACGGTTGGATCGCTGCCTACGATCCACTGCTCGCGAGCGGCGCCGAGCTGCTTGAACCCGAGCCCCAGCCAGGGTCAGAGTCCTTACCGCTGATCGACCCGATCATGGGCGCGCCGATTCCTTGGCCGCCCTTCTACGACCTGTTGTTGACGGCGATCTACCGCAGGGCGCTACCCCTTGCGGGCGCGCTAGTCGATCCCGACGCTCACCCGCGTGCGGAGCCCTTGGGCAGGGCAGAGCGCGGCCGACTCGAGCGGTTCGTCGCGAGTGTCCCGATGGTCTTCGGAGCGCTGGCCGCGATGCTGGCCGCGTTGATCGCGGCGGGGCGCGCACGGAGGCTGACCGGCCAGCGGATGCTGGAGTCCGGCGCGGATCCATCGTCCTTGACGCTGGTCGCGGCGGCCCTCGCGGCGGCCGCTATCGCCGGGGTGACGTTCGCCCTCAACTTCGGGCACATTCGCTACTCGCACCTCGGCAACGGCGACCATCACGCATTCATCTCGCTGCTGCACATCGCGATGCTTGGGGTCACGGTGCGCGCCCTCGACCACGAGCGCATCGTGCAGCCCTTTTGGAGCGCTGCGCGCGGCGCCTTTGCCGGGCTCCTCGCCGCCGCGATGATTACGTCGTGGACGGCGTCGATCCTCCCCGTGGGGCTCGTTCAGCTGGCGCTTGTCATACGTCTCGTGGTCCCCTTTCGTTCGCGGGACGGCAGGCGCTTCTCGGCGCGGGGACTGCCGGTGTTCGCGACTTCCTTCCACAAGGCCGCGCTGCTCGGCGTCGTACCGGCGGTCATCGACAGCCCATTCTCCAACCTCAAGCCGTGGAGCCTCGTGGAGCTTTCGTGGCTTCACTTGGCTTGGCTGAGCGTCGGCTGGCTGATCTTTGCGCCCTACGCGCTGATGCCGAAGACGGCGGCGAAGAGCCAGCTCGTGGCGTTCACCCCGGCGGTGCTCGTGGCCCTTGCGACGGTCTTCATGACGCCTGCGGTCGAGTCGCTTCGCGGCGCGTTCTCATGGGCTTCGGCGGGCAACTCCTTCATGTCGTCGATCAACGAATCGCGGGCACTGTTGGGGGAGGGGCAGGGGTGGCTACCGCTCCTGAAGTTCGCCGGAATCGGAGTGCTGGCGGCGCCCTTTGTGTGGTTCAGCTGGTTGCGCGCGGTGGGGCGCATGCCGAGCCTGCTACCGCTGGTGGTGGTGCTCCCGGTGGCAGTGGTCGCCGCGCTCTTCCAAAGGCGGTTCGCTGAGTCCCTCGCTGGTCCCATGGCCGTTGCCCTGGGGTCCTGGTTGGCGGGTTGGATGGTAGCCGCGTGGTCGCGTCGAACGGCGAGCGCGGATCAGAGCGCTGCCCCTTCGTGGAAGCTGACCCTCGCGGTGATCCTCGGTGCGACGTTCGCGGCCGCGCTGAACCCTTGGACCCTGCGGAACACGCGCGGCTTCCTGCAGCGCGAGGCTTCTACCGGCGCCGCTTTTCCGAACACTTCGCCCTCGGCCAAGAAGGAAGCCGCCGTCGCTCGTTTCCTGATGGACTTGCGCACGGACGAAGAACCGCCGCCGTCGGTCCTCGCGCACTGGGACCTTGGGCACACGATCGAGTGGAGAGCCGGCTTCGGCACGGTCGCGACGAATTTCGGGCTGTACGTCGGAGAGGATGCGTTCCTTGATCCTTGGCGCTTCTTCAGTTCCACAGACCCTGAGCAAGCGGAGGCGCTACTGGCCGCGCGCGGCGTGCGCTACGTGCTGATGGACGGCGACCGAAACCGGGCGTCGATGGGCGCCGCACTCGCCCGCGATGGGAAGACCGGACTGGAGCCATCCGCGCTCGAGGACCCGGCGTTCTGGCGACAGACCATGGCGGCGCGGCTGCTGCGGGACGGCAGCGGCCAGGCTGCGCTTCCGGTGCCGGGCTTCCTCTCCCTTGTGGCCGCAGGCTCCAATGGAGTGGGCGGGACGATCGAACTCTACGAGCGAGTGGAGGGGGCCATCCTGGAGGCCACTGAGGCGAAGTCACTCCGTGTGGTCGCGACGCTGCGGGGCGGCGACGGCACCCAGGTGAGCTGGCGCGCCTCTGCCTCTTCGCCGGACGGTCCCAGGGCGCTGAGGATCAGGGTGCCCTACGGCTCTCCGGGGGACAGGGGACGAATCGATCTCGGTCCGGCCCTGACGGCTCCGGTGGAAGCCCTCGAGATCTACGTGGACGGAGTGGCCGCCGAGGTGGAAGTCCCAGCGAGCGCTGTGCGCCTGGGATCGACCGTCGTCGTCGGTCGCTAGGAAGGGTGTCGCGTATGGGCGAATCCCCGTAGCACGCTCGCCAAACGGCTGCAGGGCGTCGATTCGAACCCACGTGACGACTGAGGGCCCTCGCGCGGAGTCCCAGGCGGAATTCCATCTGG
>CALHGQ010000111.1 GCA_938030175.1 uncultured bacterium
CGCCGTGGATGTGGGGGCGTACGTCGTCCACGAAGCCGGTGAACTCCCAGTTGGCTCCGGCGCGCTTGGCCGCTTGCACGAGGCCTTCGTCGGGGTTGCGGCCGATAACCTTCAGGGAGATGCCCGGGCAAGTCTCGGCGATCTTTGGCCAGGATTCGGCGAGGAACCACTCCAGGCCCTCGATGTTCGGGAGCCAGTTCATCGAGCCCGTGAAGACGAGCTGGGGCTTCTGGTTCGTGAGGTCGCCTTCGCGAGCGGACTCCGCGGGGGAGTGGAACTCGATGTCGACGCCCGTCGGAATCGTGTCGGTGTGGGGGACGCCGAAGTTCTGGTTGAACTGCTCGGCGTCGCGGTCGGATACGGCGATGACGGTGTCGAAGCGCTTCAGGTTGTCGGCCTCGAAGCGGTGCATCTTCTTGGCCTGGCTCTTCCAGACCGCGCGCATCCACGGCTTATCGGCGCGCTCGGCCTGGCGCTTGTAGATCTCGGCTTCGACGTTGTGCGTGAAGACAACGCTGGGGACTTCGAAGACATCAGGGCACACGAGAGCCGTGTGGACGAAGTCGACGACGACGACGTCGGGCTTCTTCGCGAGCGCGGCTTGGATGGCGGCGCGGGCGTTGGGGGACGCGTCGGTCGCGACGGAGATCGGGAGCGGAGAGGCGACGGCGCAGACTCGGCGCAGACTCGAGCGCTTGGTGTCGTCCTTCCAGAAGATCACCTCGTCGGCGGCGCGGTCGAGTTCGGCCTTGTGGACCTCGACGCCTTCCGGCGGTTCCGGTTGGAGCAGCGTGACGTGGAACTTCCCGCCCAGCATCCCCCGCAGAATGTCAGCCGTACGAATCCGACCCCCGCTGATCGTGGGGAACAGAAACCACGGCACCACGAAGAGGAGCCTGGGGCGGTTGTCCGGAGTGCTCATTACCAGGAGAGGCCTTCGTACTTGGCGCCGTCGATGCGACGCAGGGCGTCAATGCCGCTGACGTCGACGATCGGTCGGCCGCCGTGGGACGTCTTGATGAGGTCGAGAACGGTGGCCGGGGCGTGGGCGACGACGATGGTGTCGGCGCCGTCGAGGACCTTGGCCGGGTCGTTGACGAGGAGTTCGTTGAGGTGGGGGATCTCGCGCTCGATGAACTCGCGGTTCGCGCCGAGGATGCGGCCCATCTCAAGGGCTTCGTCGTAGATCACTACTTCGTAGCCCTTGCCGAGCAGGCGCTCCGCGAGGTCCACGTGGGGGGACTCGCGCAGGTCGTCGGTGCCGGGCTTGAACGCGAGGCCGAAGAGGGCGACGCGACCGCGGCCGTGCTTGGCGACGAGGTCGAAGGCGCGCTCCTTTTGGCTGAGGTTACTCGCCATCACGTTCTCGATCATCGGCATCGAGATGTTGCGGATGCCTGCGAGGGCCATAAACGCGCGGATCTCTTTCGGGAGGCAGGAGCCACCGAAGGCGCCGCCCGGGCGGAGGTAAGCGGGCGAGATGTTGAGGCTCTTGTCTTCGCAGAAGAGCTTGAGGGCCTCACGGGAGTCGACGCCCATGTCCTTCAGGAGCGAGCCAGCTTCGTTCGCGAAGACGATCTTCACGGCGTGGAACGCGTTCGAGAGGAACTTCACGGACTCGGCGGCGCGGCAGCTCGTGGCGTGGAACGCAGCGTCGACGCCCTCGTAGATGCGACGTACTTCATCCGCTCCGTTGGGGCTAGCGCTGCCCGCGAGGGTGAACGGGGGAGCGTAGAAGTCGCGGACCGCGCTGCCCTCCCGGAGGAACTCCGGGTTGAAGGCGAGCTCGATGCCGTCGCCGAGCTTGCGCCCGCTGGCCTTCTCGAGGGCCGGACCGACGCGATCTTCGGTAACACCGGGGATCACGGTGCTGCGCAGCACGAGCGTGTGGGAGGTGTCCTTCTTAGCGATGGACTCGCCGATCTCTTTGACCACCGCGTCCACGGCGCCGAGGGAGAGCTCGCCGGCCGCGTTGCTCGGCGTACCGACGCAAACGATGCTGAGGTCGGTGCGCTGGACGGCTTCATGGGCGTCGCTCGTCGCGTGCACGCGGCCCTCACTGTGGGCCTTCGCGATGCGCTCGGCGACGCCAGCTTCGATCACCGGGGACTTGCCCTGGGAGATCGACTCCAGCTTGGCCGGGTTGAGGTCCACCCCGACGATTTCGTGACCTAGCTCGGCGAGGCACGCAGAGGAGACGGCTCCGACGTAGCCCATTCCAAAAATCGAGATCTTCAAAGGTGTGTAGCTGTTCTAGCGCTGGCTGAGGGTCGTGGGCGGCGGTGGGGGCCGCCACGGGAGGAACCGGCGTCCGTAGATGGACTGGAGGGGAGAACCGGGTTCGGTTCATCGGCGATTTCGCCGTAAGTCTGGACCAAGAGACGTGAGGAGCTATCCGTTTCCGGGTGGGAAACCTTTTCCGGTGTTAACGCACCAGGGCGCCGGGGGCGGCGCAGCCTACCGGAATCATGGGCGTGCCATGGGGATGCGGCCATGGGCGAGACTCTCCTCGCGTTCATGTCCATTCGCCGTGAATGAAGGCGCGGCCGTGTTTCGGCTCTTGAAAAGTCCAAAGCGAGCGCCCGCAGCTGGTCTCCAGTCGGAAATAGTCGCGCACCGTATGGGCCGAACCGTCGGGCCAGGCGGGTGCGTCATCCCACCAAGGGCGGGCGATCCGCTCTGGGCCGCGGGCGCGCTGAACGCGGTAGGCGATGCCGCGCCAACGAATTCGCTGGGGTGCGCCATGGGTGTCCTGGAGGTCGAAGGTGGCGGGCTCGGGTGGCGTGAAGAGCTTCGAGGGCCGCGGTGTATCCCGGTGCGGGGCCGCGGCTGGCGCAGCCCCTTGCGCGCGGTGGCTTGGCTCGCCCGGCCGCCGAAGAGTGAACGCACGTTCAGGTAGGTGAGTCGCTTCTTCCTGGGGAACCACGACGGCGGGAAGGCCGAGGCGCGCGACGAGGATGTCGATCAGCTCGCCCACGTGTTTGTCGAGGGAGTGACCGCTCGCCTTTTGTCCCTCGGAGAATTCGCTGCCCGTCCCGAAGGCGCCGGACTGGCGCGTGGGTAGGCGGCCGGTGCGGATCGCTACCAAGCGGACGCTCTCGATGCCAAAGCCCATGTGCACAAGGTCGACCTTGGGCTTCAGCATCGTCCAGAGGTGCTTCGCGTCAGCGCTGGGACGTGCGAGGGTCAGGGGGACGTGACGCGCCGGAAGGTCGGAGGCCTTGAGCACGAGGCGACCCTCCAGGAGTCCGCGCCGCGCCCGCGCCAGATCGCCGGTGAGCTCGTCCACGAGCACCCGGGCCGTCTCCACGATCGCCGCGATGTTCTTGACGGGGCCTTCGAAGGTGCGCTCGGCCACCGGCGGCGTTTCGTAGACGAGGGGCGTTACGGGTTCGAACGCGCGACCGAGGGCCTGGTCGAGGCGCAGGCCGACGTCGGCCCCAAAGCGCGCCGCTACGCGGTCGCGGTCGAGGTCCATGAGCTGGCGGATCTCGTTGACGCCGAGTTCGCGCAGCGCATCGGCCAAGGATTGATTAGGCAGGCGCAGGGCTTCGATGGGCAGGGGCCCGAGGGCCTCACGTTCTTGACCTGAGTCCAGAATCGTGCGCGGCGTCTGGCCGTAACGCGACACCGCCCACGCGGCGCCGATGGTGTCGGCCACCGCGATGCGCGCACCGAGGCCAAAACGATGCATGCCGCCGAGGATCGCGCGGCACAGCTCGTGCTCGTTCCCGAACAGCCGCTCGGTCCCCGCCACGTCAAGGAAGAGTCCGTCCGGTGGGTCCAGCGCCACGATGGGCGAGAACTGACCCATGAGCCACATGCCCACCGCGTGGAGCGCGCGCAGGTCGCGTTCCTCGGAGGCTTCCTCCACCCAGGGCTCTCCCGCCGTCTCGCGGATGCGCGGATCGATCAGGGCGCTGGCTTCGGCCAAGGAGAGGCCGACGCGCACACCGCGCCGCGCGGCTTCATTGCAGCGCGCGACGATCGAGGCGCGCCCGCCGCTCGTTTTGGTCAAGAGAAGACAGGAGGTCTTCGGGGCTCCAGGTTGGCGCATCGCCCTTTGGCGTCGGCGCTGGGATAGGTCGATAGAAAATGAACGTAGATGGAGTGCTAGGACGCGCCGCATAGCTGTGCACGTATCGATGGATACGGTGCTGCTGGATATTGGGTTGGTTCCTCCTCCTTCCCATGTCTTCCCCGCCGTTGCCCGCGGAAGCCGTGAGGGCTTCCATGAGGGCTGCGGTGATCTTTTTTGGTGTGTGCTGCGCCCCAGGGGATTGGGCCCCAAGGGATACGGACTGGGCGCCCTTGGCCCGCAGAAGGGTCAGGTCCCAGGAGAGAGCGGGTGCACCGCTCGCGGTGCTGCTTTCGCGCGTGACCGACCAGCGTGTCGTCGCCGCAGAGATCTCGCCCACCTCATGGGGAGGCCGCGCGAGGAGTACAAGGACGCCGGTGGAGGCCCCCGCGAGCTGCAGCCTGCGCGTCGCCGCCATGGTGAGTCCCGTTCCGTCTGCGACTACGGCCGTCACCCCCGGGCAGCGCAGCGCGGTATCGATGGCCCACAGCCTCTCGCTGACCTCTTGGGTCCTCGAAGAACCGTCTGGGGCCACGAAGAGCGAACGGCCGAGGAGGTCAGGTCCAGGGCCAGGGCCTTGGCCGTCCTCTGCCAGCAAAATACGCACGCTCAGCTGGTGACGTTGGGCAGGGGTCTCCTCCGCATGGATCACGGGCGCAGAACCCGATAGCGCGCGCGGGTAAGGCCAAACGTTCCGCCCGATCCACACGACCTGATCCGGAGCCCCACGATCCTGGGCCTCGAGCACGGCTCGCTTGGCGAGGTGCGTCAATAGAAACAGAGGTGGCGACCAGCCTTCGCCGCGGTGTCGCCCAGATCTGTTTCTAGCGGGGGAGCCGTGCCGCCCGACCTGGACCTCTCCTCCAGGGGAGCTGACCCCAAGCCACTCGTGCAAAGCGCCCCGAACGAGGCCTGGACCTCCGGGGCCTCGACTACTGCTGAGAGCACCATCCACGGCTTTCCAGCCGGTGGGGACGGTTCGGGTTGGGCTCGCAGGGTCCATACCTGCGAGGGTAGGGTTTTGTTTGGGTTTCGGCTAGGGGCCCAGGCTCAGTTAACCTCCGCGCCGTCCCTGTCGACCGTCTTCGCGGTCAAAAAGACGACGTCCATGTGCTCTGGGTCGCCCGCGCGGGGGATGGCAGTGACGACGGCTTCGTCTGGGCCGAGGTCGGTGAGCACTTCGACGCGCTGATGCGTGGTCACCGGCCGCTGGATCTCGGCAGGGGAGACGAGCCAAGGCAGATCGACTTCGAGAGTCGGGAAGGGCTTGGTGAGGCCGTGGCGCTCGAAGGCTGCATCCAACGCAACGCTGCTCCCGTCTTCCGACGGCGACGCGGTGGCGAAGAAGACCACGCCTTCGTTGGCCACAGAGATCACAGGTTCCGCGACAAGCTCGGCGGCTGATCCCTTGACCTCAAAGCTCTCGATGAACGCCACCTGGTTGCAAACCGAGGTGTAGCTCTTGTGGCCGGGCACCAGCGTGAGCGCCTGTTGCTGCTGGTTGGTTGTCTCTCGGGCGCGGTCGAACCAGCGCCGAGCGCGGTCGCGGCTCGTCTTGATGCTCCATGCATGGTCGCGCTCGCTGCCAAGAAGGGCTGCCACCTCAGCGCGGGTCAGCTCAGCCGTGCGAGTCTCTACGCGAACGTATCGCTCGACTTGATCAAGGTCCTCGGGCACGTCGAACTCCAGGTCTTCAGCGCTCCATACGACCGTAGACACGCTGGCCTCGTAGGTCAGGTCAACCTCAGCGAACTCGCCGACGGTTCCGAGGCCCTCGGTGGACGGCTGGGGGCTGGAAGCGCAGGAAGCTGCAAGGAAGAGTGCTGCGCCCATGAAGGGACCAACGAATGGAGAGGCAGAGCAGGTCATGGCGAGGGGGGATCGGGGGGAGCGGTCTTGGGCTGCGGTTCACTAGATGACACCCGGATGGCGGCTACCAAATGGTCTTGAGTTTCCTATAGAACGGGGCATCCCCATCCACGGGATTTGAGCTCGCGCCCCATGGAATCAATCAGCAACGAACGTGCCAACACGGCGGCGACTGGCCGCCGACTTCTTGTGCTCATGGCCGGCATCTTGGCGCTCCTCGTGGGCGTTGCGGTGCTCGGCGACAGATGGACCGAGGAGCCCGAAGCGCCCTCGGCTCGTTCGCTGTCCCGTCCAGCCGAAACAGACGACTCATCCGAGGTCGATGCGCTCGTCGACGTCGAGCGGGATCAGGCGAGTCGAGAAGTACGGTTGCCTCCCCCGGAGGCACTCCTGGACGCGGAGCCGGCTCCGAAGGCGAGGCCGGCCTACCCCGTCCCGTCCAAGCTCGAGCGCGCGAGTATCGATGTGGTGGCCGTGTGGGAGCTGACTGAGGAGCCCGCCACCGACCAGTGGTTGTCGTTCGGCCATGAGTCCGCTCGAACCGATGCGATGGGACGCGCTAGTTTCGTGGGAGTCCCGGCTGGGCACCGAGGTTTGACGAACGGCGCGGGATCCCACCTCAACGTTGAACTCGAACCGGGGGAGCGGCGCACCGTCACGTTCTCGATACGGCGAGAGTTTTCTGCGGAGGGATTCGTGGTCGATCGAGCGGGCGCGCCCGTGAAGGATGCAGACGTTCTTGTTTGCGCAAGCTCGAACGGGCCCGGCGTTGCCCTAGCCAGCACCGACGCGGATGGAGGTTTCCGCCTCGAAGCGTTGGCGCAGCGAGTGTTCGTCTCAGCGCGACACGCTTCGCTCGGTGTTTCAGAGACCATCGTGCTCCACCAAGGCAATCAAAACGACGAACCACACCGGCTTGTCGTCGACGGCGGAACCGGGGCGCTTGAGGGCTCGGTGGTCGATCGGGATGGAGTGCCCGTTTCCGGTGCGTACCTCCTCTATGAGCCCCAGCTCCTCGGTGTGCGGCCGGAAACGATCAACGCTCCCGCAAGGACGCAGGGCTACTCAGACGGGCAGGGCAGTTTCCGAATGGAAGCGCTGCGCCCTGGGCCTGGCGAGCTGCTCGTCCGAACGTCGAATCATGTGGTACACGTGAGCGCGGTCGAGATTCACGAAGGAACCACCACTCACCTCGTGGCGCAGCTTGACCCCGGTGTAGCGCTAGCGGGAAGAGTGATCAACGACGCCACGGACGAGGCCGTCGTTCAGGCGTACGTTCTCATCGGCGAGCGCGGCGACCCAGCGTTCACCGGGGCAGTGACAGACGAGCGAGGCGAGTTCTTGATCGAGCGAACCCCAGTGGCTTCCGCCGAACTCACCGTCGAGATTGTCGGCGACGTGGTCCACCGGCAGCAGATCGAGCCCGCGGAATTCGCTTCGAGTCCGCTCGAGATCCGCATCGAGACGAACGCGCACTCGGTTCACGGCTTTGTGGTCGACGAGAAGGGGCAGCCGATCGCCGGTTGCGAAGTTCGCGCCGAGGGAAAAGGGAGCGGATCCTACGCCGTTCAGACAGACAGCGACGGTTCGTTCCGCATCCACAACGCTCCGGCCACATCCACGGCCCTCGTCGTCTATGACGGCAGCGGCGACAGGCAGCTCGTGTCCCTGCCCCGTGCCTTGCCGAGTGCTAGGCCGGTGACCATCGTCGTTCCGTCAGACCGACGCGAGGTCGGCGCGATCCGCGGGCGCGTCGTCGGCGCAGACGGCGAGCCTGTGGACGGGTTGAATGTGGAGCTCGAGTTCTTGGCGGGATCCGCATGGCAGTTCATGGAAGGCCAGGCAGGCGGCGCCTTTGGGTTCGATGGAGTCCCTGTGGGCCAGCATGGGCTTACGCTTCGATGCGAAGGCTTCCCTGAGATCCTCAAGGTTGTCGACGTCAACGCGAACGAGACCATCGACCTTGGAGCGTTGACTCTCAACGAGGGCGTCATGTTTCGACTGGACCTGACCTTTGAGCCACCGTTGGGCAAAGGGGATCGCGTCAACATCTGGCAGCAGCGGCCAAGCGACGGAAGCACAGAGTTCTTGAGCTATCTCGGCGAAGCGAGTGAAGCGGAGGAGCCCTTAGGCCCGGTGACGCCAGGTCCCGTGAAGCTGCGGCTCAATGGCGCGGGCGTCCACCAAGTCTTTGAGTTCATCGTCGAGGCTGATGGTGAGACCCGCACGGCCATGGAAGCCTCGCGCACTGCGCTCACCGAAGTGACCATGGATTACTCGGCGGTGGACACAAACGCCGCGCTACCCCAGGACGGCGAGATCATGAGCTACGGCCAGTCGTGGATCCTGAAGGATGCCTCGGGCAAGGCTGTGCGAGGGTCCTATCGACCCCGCGGCTACTTCTATGGAAAGCCGCTGGTTATCGACGGGCTCGAAACAGGCGCCGACTACACGCTTCACGTGACCGATGTCGAAGGGCGTTCCGGCAGCGTCAGCTTCCAGGGCGGTACCGCGCCGACGCTTTCTATGCGCTAACCACGCGATAGGTCTCGCGGACCTTGCGCACGAGAAGGATCGCCAGCAGCACGAGGTAGAGCGCCGCGGGGACCCCCGCAAGAAACGCGAGCTTGCGAATCACGTTGTCGATGTTCGGGTGGTCGAAGTTCAGCGTCGCGTAGAGGTTGCGGTAGATGCGCAGGAGGTCCAGCGGCCCTAGGACAGCGGCCGCCGCCGTGAGCCACCAGCCCCAGGCTTTTGGGACGAGGAGCCCGATCCCGCCGATCGCGAGGCTGCCACCGATAAGGTAGGTCAGGAGGAACGGCGAGCTTTCGGCCGCCACAACGCCGTACGTGGTCTGCGTCGTCTCAAGGCTCTGGCGCGTCAGGTACACCGCGAGCGGTGCGATCACGAGGGCGAGGATGCCCGCGGCGATCCCAAGGCGCGTGCGCGGAACGCCGCGCTGATGCCTGCGCTCTGCGGCTCGCTCAATCCGCTCCAAGCTCCTGTTCCGTGGCGCCGCCATCCCGGAATTCTACCGGAAAGCGTTTCGTTCCGACCCCGACAGAACGACCTTGTCACCGGAGCGTCACCGCTCGGAAAACGGGCCCCATGGGCCGGTAGTGCGTTGTTCTACTCTCGCCTGCGGCTCTGCCACGGACCGACGCCGCCTACGGAAATATTTTCTCAAGGTCCTCCCACGAACCACCGATCTACCCGTCATGACCACCCCCAACTACTCAGATATCGAAGCCCTCGTCGCCAGCAAAGAGGTCCGAGGATCGTCCGTTTCCGTCACCTTCCGTTGCCCTGAGACGGATGTCGAAGTTCCCAGCACTGGGTCGCTCAAGCGCTCGAGCAGCGTCAAGTCGGAGGCTGCGCGATCGGTCAAGAAGAACCTTTGGTCTGGCCTCCGCCGCTCCGTGACCCGTGCCGTCTCTGACGCCCTCGGCAACGGCGCCGCCGGCCGCATTGCCCGTGACATCACGAACACCGGCATGCGTCAGGGTATGGAGAAGACCGCTTTCTCCAAGGAAGAGGTTCAGAACGGCGTCGTCGCAGCGTTCGAAGCCGTTCAGTCAAACTTCAAGCTCAACGCCTCCGGCACCTGGGTAGGCATGAAGAAGCCCGCCAACGGATTCGAGAAGCGCCTCGCGGAGGCCCCGGTCTCCGAGCGCTTCGACCAGGGCGTTCTCGCACGCACCCTCGTTGAGCTCAGCGCCGCCGACGGCGAAATCAGCGAAGAGGAAGTCGCCTTCATCGCCGACTTCATCGATCCCGAGCTTGGTAGCGTCGACGACTTCGCCAAGCGTCCGCCCCTCACCCCGGCCGAACTCTCTGAGACCAGCGAAGCTGCCCGTAGCTCGATCATGATGCTCGCCTGGGCCTGCGCCATGAGCGACGAAGAGCTGGCTGACGCCGAGGTCGCGCGCCTCAACGAGCTGAGCTCTGGCTTTGGCCTCAACGACGAGCAGAACACGAGCGTCAAGAACGACGCTCAGCAATTCCTCTTCGAGCAGGCCCTCGCCGGCGTCTACGCCAGCGGTAGCCGGAACGACGAGGCCTTTGACGCCGCCAACGAAGCAGCCGGCAAGATGGGCATCGACACCGATCGCGCCGCTCAGATGGATGCGTCCTACCGCAAGCTTGCGGGCATCGTCTAAACCGCCACTCCAGCATTGCCGAACGAGGGCCCGGACCAGCGCTGCTGGTTCGGGCCCTCACTCATTCTCCGAAGGTGCCTCGGCTCTCAGTCCACTCCCAGGTAGAGGTGCTTCGAGTCGTGCCATTCAGGCCGCTTGAGCTGCTCCAGAAGCGCTTGATTGATCCGCTTCCGCAGCGGGCTCTGCAGCGGGAGCGCGAAGGCGTAGTCTTGGCGCTCGAACGTGGCCGGCAGGACGTCGATGACGCCGTCCAGCTCCTTGAGCGTCAGGTAGCGCAGGATGGGTTGATCGTATACAGCGGCCTGGGATACGCCGTCCACGACGGCGTTCAGGGCCTCCTTAGCGGTCGAAAAAGGCGCGGTGGGGATGCCCTCCGAGAGCAGGTACGTCTCGCCGGTGGAGCCCTCGACGCAGGCGATCCGTCCAATGCTGCGCAGGTCTTCGGGTCCTTGAATGGCGTGCTCCAATCGCTGAACCGTCAGGGACGACGCGATCGTTGCGGTCAGGCCAGAGATCGTGATCACGCCCGCGAACATCCAGATCACGCCGATCAGCCGGCCGCCCGCGGTCACCGGCGCCTTGTCCCCGTACCCCACGGTGGTCATCGTCACGGCGGACCACCAGAACGCGGAGCCCAGGCCGTCCGCGGTGGACCCGCCGAACTGCTCTGGGTTGCGCCTCCGCTCTAGGAACCACACGACCGCGCCGCCCAGGAAGAGCACGATGATGAGCGTGCCAGCGGCTTTGAAGAACTGGACGGTGAACAGATTCTTGAACACCCCCATGAGCCCCGTTGCGCGCTCGTCCTTGCGGACGGCGATGCCAAGCCCTGAGGGGTGGAAGGCATGGCTGAAGTCCACCATCTCCTCTCGCGCAGGCGTCACGGTGAGCGCCGCTACGGACGCGTCGAAGCGGCCGTCGGTGAGGCCGGTCACGAGGTCCTTGAGCGGCGCCTCGCGGAATTCGAACTCGAGGTTCAGCTCCGTCGCGATGGAGCGCCAGAGGTCGATGCTCATGCCCTGCCACGATCCGTCGTCGCCTTTGAACGAGAAGGGCGCGGCCTCCTTGGTGCCTACGATGAGCTTCTGAGGGGCGTTCTCCTGGGTCGCGGCCGCGGATGGTACGAGGGCGCAGGCGGAAAGAAGAACGGTGACGAAGCGTAGGAGCACGCCGATTCGGTGGCTGGGCATGGGGGGGCCGGGGACTTCGGTGGGGACGGTAGTTCGGGGCGATGTGACTCGCGCGGCCTAGCGTGCCGAAGTCAAAGATCTTCACACAAGGATCGGCCCACGAAAGCGCGCATCAAGGCCGCTTCAAAGGTGGTGCTGCGTGGCGATGGTTGACCTCTTCTTGATCGCCTCCTGGGCTCCTCCCAACGGTCATCGGGAGCCTAGCGATCGCCATGAAACTATCCCCCATCCAGAAGTCCAGCGCCGCCGTCTTTGGCCTCGCTGCCCTCGTTGCATCCGCAGCGACCGTTGTCCCCCTGCCCCAGGGCCCCTTCGAGCGGGTCTCTACCTTCTACGTCTTCGAGAACAGCGATGTCGACAACGAGGCTGTCGCCGAGATCGTCGCCGCCACAGAGGACGGAATGATGCTGATCTACACCGACTCCGAGCAGGAGCAGCTCGGCTTCGTTGACATCGCTGACGCCCAGAACCCGCAGCCTGCCGGCACCGTGGACCTCGGCGGTGAGCCGACGAGCGTAGCCGTCCGAGGCGCGAACGCCCTCGTGGCCATCAACACCAGCGACGACTTTGTCCATACGTCCGGCGACCTCCTCGTTGTCGACATCGCAACCCAAACGGTGCTCCACACGCTGCCCCTCGGCGGACAGCCCGACTCCATCGCGGTCAGCCCCGACGGCCAGTACGCGGCCATCGCCATCGAGAACGAGCGTGACGAGGACCTCGGCAACGGCGAGCCGCCCCAGGCCCCCGCTGGGTTCCTCGTGATCGTCGATCTCGTCGGCGACGATCCGATGAACTGGACGACCCGTGACGTCAGCCTCGTCGGTGTCCCCGACCTCTTTCCGGATGACCCAGAGCCCGAGTACGTCGCGATCAATGAGTTCAACATCGCCGCTGTGACGATGCAGGAGAACAACCACATCGCCCTCGTGGCCCTCGGCACCGGCGACGTCATCCTCGACTTCTCCGCTGGCACCGTGGATCTCGCCGACATCGACACCGTCGAGGACGACCGCGTCGACCAGACGTCGATGCTGATGGGGGCGCCCCGCGAGCCCGACGCGATCACCTGGGTCACGCCGTTCACTCTGGCGACGGCCGACGAAGGCGATCTCTTCGGTGGCAGCCGTGGCTTCACGACCTGGCAGCCATTCGGCGGCACGCTCTTTGAGGCGGGCAGCACCGTCGAGCACATCGCCGCCAGCGTTGGCCACTACCCGGAGAGCCGCTCGGAGAACAAGGGCACCGAGCCCGAAGGCGTCGCGTCCGGTGCCTACAGCGATGGCACTTACCTCTTTGTTGGAGCTGAACGCGCCAACATCGTGCTCGTCTACGAGGTCGGCCCATCCGGACCGTTCGGGCCCGACTCTGATCCGCGGCTGATCCAGGTCCTTCCCACGGGCGTCGGCCCCGAGGGCCTTCTGGCGATCCCGTCCCGCGACCTCTTCGTGGTCGCGTCCGAGGTGGACAGCCGCGGGGACAAGATCCGCTCTTCGCTCATGATCTATCGGCGCACCGGCAACGGGAACTACCCGTCGATCGAGTCGGTTCCGACAGGCGGCGCAGCGGTTCCGGTTCCGTGGGGCGCCCTCTCGGGCCTGAGCGCCGCGCCCGGCAACGACGCGCTCCTCTACGCAGTTTCCGACAGCTTCTACGTTCGCTCTAGCGTTCTCACCATCGACTCGTCGATGACTCCGGCGCGTGTCCTCTCGTCGCTTCCGCTCGTCGATTCGAGTGGCGCACTCGGCAAAGCTCTCCGTCGCGTCAAGTTCGTCTATCCGGACTCGGACGACTTCGAGATCGACGCGCTCATCAACGCGGATCTCACGGTCAACCTCGACCTCGAGGGCGTGGCTGCGAGCCCGACGGCGTCCGGCAACGAGGTCTGGGTTGTCTCTGCGGGCAGCGGCAACCTCAGCGATGGCACAAGCAACCCAAACGATCGTCCCTTTGAGTCGCCCAACCTGCTCCTGAGGCTTACCAAGAACGCAGCCGGCGACGCCTACGACATCGCCCAGGTGGTGGGGCTCCCCGCTGAGCTCGCCGAGCAGCAGCTCCGGTTCGGCCTGGAGGGGGTCACCGTTGGCTCCGACGGGAACGTCTACGTCGTCATCCAGCGCGCCTGGACGGGCATCGGTGACTCGGACGATCGGGCTCGCCTCGGTCGCTTCCACCCGACCAGTGGCGCGTGGACCTTTGCCCTCTATCCGCTCGATGCCCCGACGTCGCCGAACGGCGGCTGGGTGGGCCTCGCTGATCTCTCCGAGGCCGCCCCGGGCATCCTCGCGGTGCTAGAGCGTGACAACCAAGGCGGCCCCGACGCGGCCGTCAAGCGCGTCTACTCGGTGGACATCTCAGCCGTGAACTTCAAGGCCACGGATCAAGGGGCCCCCGATGTCGTATCCAAGAACCTGGAGGTCGATCTCATGACCTCGGGCGCGTTCGCTCCGTTCGCCGGCGCCGTTCCTGAGAAGATCGAGGGCATGACGGTTCTCTCCTCGGGCGATGTCGTCATCGTGAACGACAACGACGGCGTCGACGACAACAGCGGCGAGACGCGCCTGTTGACGCTCCCTGGCATCTTCCGCTAGCGGCCGA
The DNA here is from genome assembly GCA_938030175.1 of uncultured bacterium. Lineage (GTDB taxonomy): Bacteria > Planctomycetota > UBA1135 > UBA1135 > Saltatorellus. The sequence continues at coordinate 13,896 of CALHGQ010000111.1, forward strand.
CGGCGCGCGTCGAGGACGACTTTCGTCTAAGCAGGACGGCGGCAGCGATTCCTCGCGCCGCCGTCCCTCTCGTTTCAGGGCCGCCGCGTGCCCATCACTTCCCGAGCAGGACGTCCCGCTTCCAGAACGCGATGTTGTCGACCGCGCCGTGGGTTTGCTCGTCGCTCTCCCAGGGGAGCATCGTCACGTGCATCAGCTTCTTGACCGAGTCATCGATCTCAAGGGTCGGAAGCGCGTTCATGAGGTTGTTCCACGTTCCGAGGGTCCCTTCTTCCACGGAGTGGTGGGTGGTGAGGTAGTCGTCGACGTAAACGAGCAGGCTTCCGTGGGGCACAAAGCCGCCGAACATGGTCTCTGAGCGTTCACGATCTGGATGCAGGGTGACGCAGAAAAACTCACACTCGAAGGGTGCTCCCTCCTCTGTGGAGTGCTTCACGAACTCTAGCGTCGTCGATGCGAATTCCCGAATGGAGCACGCGGGCGCGAGGAAGACCACGCGGTCGACCGCGAGGGAGGGATAGCGGCGCAGGAGCTCGTTCGCAATGTGCGCACCCATGCTGTGGGCGACTACGGTGACCCGAAGGTCGTCGTGTGATTCTTGTAGGAGGAGAATCTTCTTGCCGAGTTCGGCGAGCACGCCTCGGCCGAACTTGTTCTTGGCGGCCGCAAGGCTTGGGTCGAAGCGAAGGTCTTCTTCAAGTACGAACGGGAGGTGAGCTGTTCTTCGCATATCGCCGTACGCGGTGACGCCCCACGTGTCCGCCAATGGAGTTGTCACGACTCGGAAGATACCTGGGATCCACGGCTGCACGTGCTTCTTGATGAAGCTCGGGTTCGGCTTGCCTGGATCCACCGATGTCTGGCCTGACCATCCGTCTGGGACTTCAAGAACATTGACACCCTTCGCGGTCTCGCGAATGTTCCGAACGCCCTGCCAGAAGATCGTTTCGGGTGTCCGGGTGATCGCCCGACCTAGCGCTGCTACCAAGCGGAAGGGGGACGTCAGCACGCCAGGGATACGGTTGATTCTGCCTTGGAGCGTTTGGAAGAGGCCGAACCCCCACGATGAGATCGGGCCCGAATCCCAGTTGACGAAGATGGGGTAGAACTGTGCTTCCGGATCCTTCGTCGAACGTGCTTTGTGCATCGCTGCCAGCTTAAGCTTGGCGTTGCGGCAGCCAGCCTCGACGCCGTTCATGCCGCCGTGGAAGAAGAGCAGCACTCTCTTTTCGCCTCCGTTTGCGGCCGTAGCATGCGCTTTCAGGGCCTTGTCTACGGCGGCGAGCTGGTCGCTGAAGTCCGGATCGCGCTCTCCACCGGGGACGCGCTCGACGACGGAGCGCCCATCCTTTCCGAGGGCAAAGATGTGTTGGTACTGGGTGCTATCGAGCTCCACGGAGGTGGCGCAGGAGGAGAGGGTCCATCCAAGGAGTCCCGCTCCTGAGAGCTTGAGTATGCGGCGGTTGATGTTACTCATGTCATTGACCACTAACGTACGGGAGGGTCCCTCGCCGCCAAGTTTCTCGGTCTAAGGGGGAAGGGGGGAACGTGAAGTCGCTGCCTCTGGTGCAAGGCCCGCCGAGCCGTGGCGACTCACTTGCGTCTGCTGAAGACGAGCCAGTCGACCCCGAACGGGTCTCGCACCGGGCACGAACGGATGGCTTCGTACATCAGCTGATCGGAAGGCGCGGGGCCCGCCCCACCTGCTTCGATGAAGGCACGCTGAAGGCGCTCTGCTTCTTCAGGCTCCTTCACCCTCAGCTGCACCTCAACGTGCTGCGAGGTGACGCTCTCTCCCTTGAGGAGCGTCAGCCACCCATCGCCGATGCGCCAGCCCCTCGTGTCATCGTCCTCAACGTACGCGGGGGGGCCGAGAACTGCCGTGTAGTAGGCGGTCGCGGCGGTGAACGCCTCAAAGAAGAGCGTGACCCCGAACGCACCGGAGAACTGGAATCGCGCCGCGGGGGCAGGATCCACGAAGTATGCGTCGCGGTAGGCTTGTTCGTCCATGATCTGAGCCGGCGGCTGGGCCAGAGAGGTGAAGTCGCGAGATGATTTCGCGGGAGGCTCCCAGAGCGAAGGACCCAGAGCGAAGGACCCGAGCGAAGAACCCCGAGCGAAGAATTCAGTCGCCACCGATGCCGATCACCGAGCTGCCCCTGGGCTGGGACGACGTGACGACCCCGTGAAGTGCGATCACGATGGCGAACGCTACCATCAATCCGATCCCCACCGTCAGCGCGCTAGACGGCGTAACGAGGCGGCGACTCTTCGACCTCTCGGCGGGGAACAGATCTTCTAGCTGACCGCCGAGCCTCTGGTACTTCCCGACAGTCCACTCCGGCGTCGCCTCCTCGGGCCCCGCCCGTAGGTAGCTGAGGTTCAACGCGAAGAGGCCCGCAAAGATGAATTTCCCTTCCACCAGGCACCAAACGATCAGTCCGAGAAAGGCAGCGATCAAGCCGCGTCGCGCCCAACTGGCGGCAGCAGCGGGGCGGCGCTCGAAGTTCTTCTCGCATAGAGCAAAGCCCACTACGAAGAGCGCCATCACCGCCAGCTCGACGTAAAGTTGAGAGCCCATGACGGCGAAGATCGACATGATCGCTAGTGCGATCAGGGTGGACCAGAGTCCGAACCGAACGTGCCCTCGGGCAGAGCGCAGCGAAAGAATTGCCTCCTGTCGCGCTTGGGTCATCCTCGGGTCTCTTTCCACGCCCCCAGTCTACCATGGCTCCTCGAACGCCACTCAGCGACGGCGCCGCCCCGGACCTTCCTCACTCAAAGTCGATGCGAAGCCCCGGCGTGAAGTTCGAGGTGTTCACTCCGCCCACGGCATCGCGGTGCCAGCCTTGGAAGTACACGGAGGTGCCGGGTAGGACGACGAGAGAGCCCGACGGCTGCGGAACGTCGGCAAGGTCGATTCGGAGGGACGCGTCTCCAAAGAGCCCTGAGTCCAAGACTTCGCCGGGACGGATGTACCGCCCAATGAAGCCGCCCAGGCAGAGGTTGCCGGCGCTTCCACCTGGGTTGGCCAAGAAGCCCTCGGACAGGCTCGCGAGGAAGAAGGTGAGAACCGATGCCGGAAGCCTGCTTGCACGGAGCACTACTTCGTTGCGGTTGACCGCCGAGAAGCCGAGGGCATCGATCGTGCTGGTCACGCTCGTCGAGTTCGGAGCGGCAGAGCAGTACGTCGTGCCGATATCCTCCAGCAGGTTGCGACCATAGATCAGGAAGTTCGGAGAGCTCATGCCCTGAATCAGATTCAGCGCGCGGGACGTAAACACGACGGTGTGCCCGTCGTGGTCGATGTGGGGGTCGCACGCTTCCCTGTTGATCGGACCGCCGCCCCAGCCAACGCTGATGCGTTCGGTGGTGTCGGTCAGCCGATCTCGCAGGTAGATCTCTTCGCTAAACCCGTTCCCGCCTGGCAAGAGGTCATCGGAGTCCGCGCTAAAGGTCACGAAGCGCCCGCGGAACGAGATCCCCATGGGGGAGCTGAGGTTGCCCGACGCGTTTTGGCCACTGGGAGTGAGGCTGAGCCTCTCCACGCTGTCCGTTGCCACGTCGTAGGCAAAGATCCCGCCGACCGGGGCGATCATGGACGACCAGAAGGCCACGACCTGACCCGAGCCAGAGATGGCGGGCCACGCGGCGCCCAGGGTCGAACCGGTAAGGATCGTCGGGTGATCGATCTGACGGATCTCGCCCGTCGTCATGTCCTTGAGGTAGATGTTCACCTCACTCGGCGCCGTGGTCCCCAGGTTGTCTGCGGCCGAGCGGAACACGAGGGCCTCTCCGCTATCGCAGATATCAACGTCGATGGACCATGAGTCCGCGCCGATGCCGGATTGCGTCACGCTGACGTACTCGATCGCCCCCGACAACCGGTCGTATCGGTAGATGTCGGCGTTGTTGTTCAGGTCACGGACGTCCAACTGAGCGTCGGAATCGAAGGCGACGTAGCGGCCGTTTCCGGAGATCCTTGGCCGAGCGCTTGACGCATCGCTTGGCATCCCGTTCGCCTTCTTGCTGACCAGTTCGGTCGTTCCCGTGACCATGTCCCTCAAGAAGATGTCCCTCCTGTCGTTCGTGTCGCCGGCCACGAGGTCATCGCGGGCTCCGGCGAACGTCACGTACCGGCCATCGTCGGAGATGTCGGGCCAGAAGCAGCGATCGGCGGGTGTTCCATCCGGGAGGACGCTCACGATGTCCGTCGTCTTCGTGACCAGGTCGTGGCGAAAGACGAAGTCGAAGCTCCCCACGGAGCCCGGCGCTAGGTTGGTCGCTCGACTGGAGAAGACCGCATAGCGGCCGTCGCCGGAGATCCTCGCCCCGTCACAGGGGCCATTGGCGAAGTCCCCGGCGTCGTTGACACTGATGGCGATGTTGGTCTGAGCGGCGGCGGTGGCGAGCGCGCCTGCCAGCCATGCCGCGGCGAGCGACGCGGGAGCGAGAGGTTTAGGCATTTTGGGTGGGTGTAGGGACAGCTCGATACTACGCCCCCGGCCCCATTTCGGCTGGTACCCGCCTGCCTCCTATGGCTTGGTCGAGGCACTCCCGCGCGACATCAGCGGGAATTCCCCCCGATTTGCAGGTGTGACCGTCCGTGACAGCCGCTCTAAAGGGGGGATGCTACTCCCAATCATCGTGCTGACAGCCGCAGCCACCGCTGGCGCCATCCTCTCCGAAACCGGCGGGAACGACCGCGCAACGGCCATTGACGCTTGCCTGGACGGGAAGACGGACGATTGGCTCCGCAAGACGGCGGACGTCGAGGTTGCGCTCCGCGATGCGCTGCGGCCTGAGGAGTCGAGGCTCAAGCCAGGGAACGTCAGGGAGCTGACCCACAACCAGGGCAGCTTCGCGCGCGAACCGCTTGAGTACGCGGTGAGGCTTCCCCTCGACTTCGGGAAGAAGCCTGGGCCGTGGCCGCTCGTGCTAACGCTGCCTGAGGAAGGGGAGACCCCAGGGCGGCACCTGCGTGACCGGTGGCACGACAGGGACTTCCTCAAGAGTGCGATCTTGGTGAGTCCGGCGATGCCCGAGGATCGGAAGGCGTGGAGTCAAGTGGTCGTTCTCGGTCAGCCGGGGGGGCTTGCGCGGATGTTGACGGCGCTCCGGGTGTGCACCGAGACCCTGGATGTTGACCCCGACCGCGTGCTCTGCGTCGGCACCGGCGAGGGGGGCAACGCGGCGCTGGAAGCCGCGCGTCAGTTTCCCCAACGGTTCGCGGGGGTTGCGTGCCGCGCCTCCGACGCGGGCATCGACCAGGTCGACGTTCTCAACAACATGCCGATCCACATCACGGTGGGCGGGGCTAACTCCAAGGCGTTCGCGGCGAAGTGCAAGGAGAAAGGCATCGAGTCCGTCACGATCGATGCGAGCCCCGACGAAGCGCCGCTGACGCAGTGGCTCTTGAAGCAGCGTCGCACCCCCCAACCGAATGAGGTTCGGGTGGTCGTGGGCAAGCCGTTTCCGACGCGTTGCTACTGGGTGGGCGTGGCGCCGATCGATCCGTCGACCGGCGGCGCCTACGCCACGGCGACGCTGCGCCCCGAAGCGAACTCCATCGTCCTGACCGGTGCGGGCATCTCGTTCGCGAGGCTCTACCTGTCGGATGAGATGCTCGATCTCGACAAGCCCATTGCCCTCCAGGTGAACGGGGAGTTGCGGCAGGAGACCGTCGAGCGCAGCCTGCGCGTCACACGGGAGAACCTCATTGACGGCATCAGTGACTTGGGCGCGGTTTATACGGCCCAGCTGATCGTTGACCTGCGTGCACCAGGTGAGTTCGCTCTTCCTGGACCCGAAGAGCTGGCGACGGCGACCGCTGACGTGATGGCACGACTCAACGACCCGATCGCGGCTGAAGCAAGGGGGTGGGTCGAGCGCGACGGGGAGTGGTTCTCCGCTGAAGATCGGGCGCGCATTCGCTCCGGGGATCGTCGTGACCCCAAGACCGGACTCTGGAGCACGCGCGCTGACGCCAAGCGCACGCGCAAAGGCGCCGTTCGGTTCGACGACGTCTGGTTGGAGGCCGAGGACGCGGAGAAGCTGAAGGAGGGTCTCTATCCGGTGGGTGGCGAGTGGTGCGATCTCGTGCAAGCGAACCGGCGGCACACGCGGCTCGATTCCCCCTGGGTGATCCCGACGGCGTTCGCCACGATCCACGCCACGACGGATCGCTCCACGGCGATCGCCGCGCTCGTGAACATGGCGCGCACCATCCCGGATCTGGAACGGGCCCTTGGCGTCGTGCCTTCGTTGCCCCTGGACGTGGTCCTAGCACGCACCGAAGAGCAGGCCGACCGCCTCGCCTTCGGCGCTCCTGACGGTCGACACGCCCCGCTGCACGGGGCCGGACGCCATGTGATCTACGGCGCATACTTCGCCGAGCGGCGCTTTCAACGCGATCGATCGAAGTTCGTGTACGACGGCGCGGGCGTGGGGATCTGGAACGCCGAGGTGTTGCACGGTGATGCCTTCGGGGTCCACTCGTCGCGCCTTGCCTTCGCTCTCTCGTGGGTTGACGCGATCGACCCCAGCCCGGCGGCTTCGAAGGCGGCCCGAAAAGACGGGCCCGGCGCGGACTTCTTGACCGAGCGCGAAGCCGAGAAGAGGCTCCCAGCGTGGCTCACTTGGGGCGCAGCGGTCTATGCCGAGCGGTTCTATCGCGATACGTCGATCGACCTCGTGGCGACCCCCGACGCGGACCCTTGGTGGACGCGCACGTGGTCGGTCTCGAACCTGGTTGATGCCGGCGGGCTGGGCGACATGGCCGAAGTCTTTGAGGTCGCGATGGATCCAGCCGACGCGAAGAAGGCCCGCCTGCAGCTCTTGCGAGCGGGCTCCCTCGTTGCGTTCGTTCTCGATGGAGACTGCGGCCCTGTGCGCGAAGCACATGCCGCACTCAAGGGGGCGCTCATCGAAGCCGGCCTCACCGGGCCACTGGATCCGGAGCTTGTGGCAGCCCTAGAGGATGCGATTCGCGCCCACGAGGCAGAACTCCGCGCGTTTATTGGGAGCTAGCGTCGAGGCTACAGCTCGGTGGCAAACGTGAAGAGGATCGACTCGGATCCTTGGTTGCGGCTGTAGAGGCCGCCGTTGCTGAGGTGGAACAGACCCGCTCCGAAAGTGACGCCGTCGAAGACCTCCAAGTTGAGGTCTATCCCAGAGCGAAATTCGACGGGTCCACCTAGGTCTACGCCCCCTGGGGAGTAGATGCCCGGTGCGAAGGACAGGCCGAGGCTGTATTCACCCTCGTCGTCAAGGTCGATTTCGGCCCGCGCGCCGACGTACCAGTAGTTGCCGCCATCGTCCAGAAGGCTCGCGCCAACGATGGGCCTCAGGGAGAACGAGTTGAGCACGTCGAAGGAGGTCAACCTGGCCTCCAGCCCGACTTCGAAGACCTGTTCTGTTTGTAGTGCCCCGAAGGTGCCGATGTTCGCGGCTAGGTCGACGCTTTCGAAGAGTGAGTAGTGGCCATCGCTCGCCGGTTGCGCCGGGACGTCGACCCGAGCTCCAGCCGTGTCCTGGGCGGCTGCCATCGGAGCTAGGGCCAGGAGGGCACCTAGCAGTGCAGCGTGGGGTATTGCCTTCTTGAGGCTACGGCGGGCGGTCGTGGCGATGAGTTGACTGATTCGCTTCATGGGGTTCAGGCAAGGCATTGGGGGTGAAGGAAGGGAATGAGCCGCCATCTGCGGCGGTCACTTCTTCGGTAGACTGATCTGTCTGTGACCAAAAGGTGCATGAACCGGGCGCCTGGGGTCCCAGGCTGGACCGAGTTCACCCTCCCGCGCCGCCTCCCCTGCGGAGTGAAGCAAGAGACCGCCCTCCAAAAGCGCGATGCCCCGGAGAGTCGAAACTCCCCGGGGCATCGCGTTTTGGATGGCGGTCTCTTGCTTCGCTACGCTCCGACTACGCCTCGAGGATCGAGACAAGCTTCTTGCGCGCTGCCTCGTCGAGGGCTGGCCCGATGCCAGCCGCCATGTTGTCGTCGAGGTGATGAGCCTTGCTCGTAGCCGGGATGGGCAGGGTGGCCGCTGGATGCCCGAGGATGAACTTCAGGAAGAGCTGCGCCCAGGAGTGCGCGCCGAAGTCCGCTGACCACGGAGGCAGCTCGAGCCCCTTCGTGGCCTTGAACAGCCCGCCCCGTTGGAACGGGCGCATCACGAGTACCCCAACGCCATGCTCAATGCACGCGGGCAGCACGCGAGCCTCCACGGCTCGGTCCGTGACGGAATAGGGGATCTGGATAAAGTCGAGGACGTCGCTGGTGACGAGCTCTTCGACCTTCTCGTAGTTCCGCATCTCGGTGACGCCAACGTAGCGGACGCGCCCGCTCGATCGCCAATCCTTGAGGGTCTCAAGGTGCTCGTCGAGCCCCACCAAGTTGTGCACCTGCATGAGGTCGAAGCGCTTCGTCCCCATCAGCTCCTCACTGCGCGCCATCTGGGCTATGCCGGCCTCCTTGCCTTCCTTCGTCCAGACCTTCGTCGCGTAGAAGAGGTCATTTCGCTGGAGCTTTGCCGTCAGCGCACCGACGACGGCCTCACTGCGCTTGTACATGGGCGAGGAGTCGACAAGGGTGCCGCCCCAGTCGAGGAAGCGCTCCATGACGGCGAGCTGGCCCGGGTTGTCGCCGGCAGGATCGACATCGAACGTGCGCGAGGTGCCGAGTCCGATTTGGGGGAGCAGTTCACCGGTGCGCGGAATCCGAATGCGGCGGATGGCCGAGCGCAGCGGCTCTTCGCCACCATCGTGATCCTCGTTGCCGAGGGCCACCGGGGCCAGGGAGCCTGCGAGGCCACCCGTGAGGGCTACGCCAGCTGCGGCCCCCAGGAAGGATCTTCGATCGTGACGGGCGGGTTCGGTCGTGGGTGAGGAGGGGTGCTGCATAGGACGGAGCTTAGCACGCTCGTAGCGTGATCTCGTCTAGGGGCAGTGGCTGGCCCCATTCGCCGAGTGATCCCCGAACTTCTTCAGGCCGTGCTATCGTGAGCCAGCCTTCCCTTCCCACTCGCTCGCCATGCAATCACTTCATCGCTTTACCTTCGCAGCCGCTGTTCTCGGCTTCGTTTCGACTGCCCCCGGAGTCGCGCAGACCGAAACAGTCTTCGGTCTCACTAACCCTGTTTCCCAAGCCAGCGGCTGGGGCGCCTCCGCCGCGATCCTCGATGACGTGGACGGCGATGGAACCGCGGACCTCTTGGTGGGGGCGCCGGGCTTCGGTGGCGGGGTAGCGGCGAGCGTCCATTCCGGCGTTAGTGGCGCACACCTCTACAGCGTGATGGCGTCCAACGCGCCCATGTTCTTTGGGGACGCGGTCTTCCCCATGTTGGATGAAACCGGCGACGGGATCTCTGAGATCATGTCGCTCCGTAGTCAGTCCGGCAACCCGAGCTCGGGGCCCGGAACCATCACGGTTCACGACGGCGCCGACGGCAGCGAAATCCGCAGCGTCTCGATCGCCGCTGGCGCCACGCTGCAGGCCCACTCGCAGACCGACGCTTACTCGCCTGGCGACATCGACGGCGATGGGTACGGCGATCTGCTCTGCGTGACGGCCGGGTTGCAGTCACCGGGCGCGGCGCGCCCCGTCACAGCACTCTCAGGGCTGACGGGCGAGCTCCTCTACGTCGCGGAGCACGCAGCTGACGTTTCCATAGGAGCGTTCACCTCGGTCTCTGACCACGATGGTGACGGTCAAGACGACTTCGCGGTCGCCACGAGGCAAGCAAGCGTCGGTGCGGTCGAGATCTTCTCCACCGCGACAGGCCTGCTCCTCTCGGCGTTCCCGTGCAGCGCCGTCGATCAGATCACGAACAACCATGAGCCGTTCGTCGCCGTATCCGACCTCGACGGTGATGGACTGAAAGACCTGGCCGTCGGCGGCCTCTTTACGGGCTTCGCTGCCATCGCGTCCTCCGCCACGGGCTCGACGATTCGTGACTGGAGCGTGGTGGCCAGCGGCACGCTGTCTTTTGGCAGTCGACTGATCGAGGTCGGCGATCTCACCGGCGATGGTCACAGGGACCTGCTTGCGTTCCAAGCCTTTGGGGACTTTCAGAACGATCCGTTCGTAGCGGCTTTGGACCCGGTGACGGGCGACGTGCTGTTCCACGAGTTCATCCCGGGCCTTGTGGGGGGCTACACGGGTGACGAGCGCTTGATGGCGATCGATGCATCGCTCGATCCACTAGGTTTCCCCCTCTTCGCGTTCCAGTCGGCCCCGCCGAGCGAGGTTAAGGTCCAGAGGATCCTTCCTGAGATCGGTGACGCCGACTGCTTTGGCGCCGCTGATGCAATGGGGGTCATGGCCCAGCTGACGGCGCGCGGTGCGCCGCGGGTCCAGGGCCCATCGCGCCTAAGCTTGACGCTCACCGACGCACAACCGGGCGGCTTCGCGGCCATTCTCTTCGGGTTGGAGCGCACGGTGTTCCCCATCGGGCCCGCCGATCTCTGCGTTGGAATGACGCCTGGCCTGATCCGCCTCGGCAACCTCTCCACCGCTGGCGACGCAACCCTAGACGTGAGCCTCAGTGCCCTCGGCGCGGCCGCGTTCGAGGACTGGACGTTCCAGGGGGTTTTCCGCGACGCCGTTCTAGGCGTCCGCGCGACAAACGCTGTCACGTTCACTGCGGCTCCGTAGGCGCGCGACCTAGGACCGCCGAGCTAGCGGCGCCGTTTCTCCTCGCGGCGCATGGGCATGACGTCGATGACCTTCCAGATCTCCGCCGCTGGAACCGGCTCTCCGTAGCGCTTCTTCAGGCCGCCGTCCTTGCCCACGAGGAGCATCACGAACCCATCGCCTTCGATTCCGTAGAGTCGCTTGAGTACGGCGGAAGGCGGCCTCGCGGGTAGGTCGCCGATGCGCGCCTTGGCGAACTCGCGGTTCAGGTCGATGGCGATGATGTCTCGGTCGAGGGCGCCGTGGTAATCGCTCGCGAGCAGCTGAACCTGCTCTTCGCAGAGACTCTCGGGGCCGTGCATCACGAGGAGGCGATGCTCCCATGCGGTCTTTTTCATGAAGATCTCAGTGGCTTCGACGCCTGCTTCGCGGAGCACCCAGAGCGGCTCTCCTGTTGCGCCTGAGAGCATCCGAACGCTGCCGCGGTCGGAGACCCACCCGCGATCGACCCAGGTCGACGTGCCGACCAGGAGGTCGCGAACGCCGTCTCCGTCGACGTCGCGGACCGTGTCCATCACGAGCCCCGAGTCGGGGCCAGCGCCCTCCCATTCGCCGCGGTACAGGACCTTGCCCGAGGACGCGGCGTAGGTCGCAAAAGCGACGTTGATCATCTGGCAGGGCTCCGAAACCCAAACGTCCGCGCGCCCGTCGCCATCCATGTCCGGGGCGAGCTGAAGCGTGGCCGCGACGTTCTCCAGCTGGCCGGAGAAGCCGGTGAACTCGGTGCTCCCCTTCGGGTTGTTGCGCCCCGGTCCTGGGACAGTCCACGAGACGCTCGCGGACTCACCCACGGCCACGGAGTGGAGCTGTGTGCGCTCGCCGCTGGCATCCGAGGTCGCCAGGAAGAAACGCGCACCGTCTGCGCCGGGCCCGACGCCCGCACCGACGGCCCCTTCGATCACCGCTTTCTCCAGCGGCAGCACCGCTTCGCTGTCCCCGAGCAGCTTCTTCGGATACGGCTGCGCGAAGAGCGCTTGTGGGTCCTCGGCGCCTTGGCCGCTCAAGAGGAGCTCATTCGTCTCGGGGAGCGCAACGTCCGCGAAGCCGTCGCCATCGAGGTCGCCCAGCGGCAGGAGCCCCTGGGCCGATCGGCTCGCGATGGTCGCGTCGAGGACCTCACCGTCCTTCCCTGATCGCAGCGCGAGCGGCCGCGTTCCCGCAAGGACGAAGTCGCTCGCGCCGTCGCCCGAAACATCGCCGATCTGCAGGACGTCGCGGGCGGCAGCGTCGAGGAGGAAGAGCGCCTTCCCCGTACGTCCACAGCGAACGTCCACCGGTCCGATGCCCGGCCGCCCCACGAGGACCTCTGGCGCACCGTCGCCGTTCAGATCGGTGAGGCGCCGCAGAGAGTTGCCGAAGCCGATCGCGTGGTCCGATGTCCAGCGGGCCAAAGGCTGCTGCGTTCGCCCAGAGAGCACCAGTACCGCGCCCGCCTTCGGGCGGTCGCCGACCGCCGCGGAGGGAGCGCCCACGGCGAAGTCGTCGGTTCCGTCACCGTCGATGTCCGTGAGGGCGAGCACGGAGCGGCCGAAGCGAATGCCTTCCTTGACCTCTTGGGGGACTGGACCAGCTAGGGCAGTGTGTGCTGCAAGCAGCAGAGCTGCTGTTGCGCCCGGGATTGTTCTCAGCGTCGAAGCGATGGAGCGAGCCATTCGTTGGACACTAGCACAAGGGAATCGAAGTTGCATCTTTGCGGGCGTTCTGCGTGGCTCGGTTCCCAGGGACGTGGCAGGTCGTTTCCGGGTGATGTGGTTGGAACAAAGTTCCATGTCACCTAGGGAGACTGAGCGGAGGATCGCAGGCTCTCCCTCATGACCCAGAGGGCCGAACGACGATCAAGGCTGAGACCATTATCTCTCTCGTTCCATGTGGCTCTCCCTCGTCTACTCCACCGCCGTCGCGATTCTCGGCAGCCCACAGTCGGTTTCCCTGAAGCCGACTGAGTCGTCCTTTCTGGATACCTGGAAGCGCAACCTTCGATGGGACCTAGACGTGAGCCAGCGCGTCGTCGTCGATGGAGACGGCGAGGTGGGTTCCCTTGGCGCACTTGGTCTCGACCTCAGGAACGTCTTCGCCGGCGACGATGGAAGCGATCTCGTGACGATCCTCCTCCAGCCCTACTTGCTGCGTGGCGATGGGCTGTCGCCCCGTCCCGGTGTGTTTGAGGAAGACCACGAGTACGCGGTCCAGTGGCGCATCTTCAATGCGAACCTGCGCCTCTTGGAGGGCGGAGACGCCAACCTACGGGTTGGACACTTCGAGATTCCATTCGGCCTAGAGCAGAACCTCGATACGAACGGCACGCTCCGGCGCACCCCGCATGTGGCGAACTTCGGGTTCGTCGCGGACTGGGGCGCGACCTTGAACGGTGAGCTCGATGCCGTGGACTACGAGCTCGGCTGGAGCCGAGGGTCAGGCAACGAATACCTCGACCGTGGCGGAGACGGAGTCTTCAGCGGGAGGATCGGCACGCCGCGTGAGGCAAACTCGGTGATTGGCGCATCCTTCGTGCACGGCGACTTCTTGCGGGGGGCGAGCACCGTTCGAAGGACGCGAGCGGCCGTTGACTGGACAACGCTTTGGCGCTCCTGGACCTTCCAGGCCGAGGCGTCCCACGGACGCGAGGACGCTGCGACCGACTCGAGTCGCCTCCTGGTGGAAGCTAACTGGACCAACCCCCACGAGACGCACCTGGCGTGGCTTCAGCTGCTACACACGACTCATCATCGAAGCGGCAGTAGTGACCACAGCACAGAAGCGCGCCTCGGCTACCGAGCTCGGGTCTCACGGGACTGGACGCTGAGCGCTCAGGTCACCCAGCCTTTGGATCAGGCGGGGGGCGTCGATGCGCCGACCTCACTTTCTCTGCAGCTGAGGTTTCGTCTATGAGCCAGTGCTCGAGCCTCTGCCGCTGGCTGGTCCTCATGAGCGTCGCTCTCCTGACCTCGTTCAGGCCGATCGAGCCCCAGGCACTCTGCGCCCTTCGGGATCCAGTGCGGCAGATCACGCGCCTCTTCCCGGACGCGGATGCGTATGAGTCGATCGTGGGCACGGTGGGCCAAGGGGCGCGCAAGGCCGTCTCCAAGAGACTGCCCTTCACGCTGCACTTCAATGAGCTGGGGCGTCACACGCTCTACGCCGTAAAGAAGGAGGGGCGACCCGTTGGGTTCGTTCACGTGCGATCAGAGGCTGGTCAATGGGGCTTGGTGGAGATCGCCTGGGCGCTCGACATGGACCTGCGCCTGGTGGGGTACGAGTTCCAGCGTTGTCGCGATCGATCCAAGTCGGTGCTCACGACCCAGTCCGTTCGTGACTCGCTCGCCCAGAAGGACTTCAAGGGCCTCAAAGAGCTCATCAATGAAGATGGAACAGCGCTAGCCCAGAGCGTGAGGTTCGTGCCGAAAAGCGCGCGGGCCCTCGCTGCCACCGTGTTTCGTTCTGGGCTCAAGACGATCGCCGTGACGGAGTGCGTATGGCCGAAAGAGGTCGCCTCCCTGCGTGCGCTGAGTCTCGCGCAGCGCCACCGCCCGGAGGCCGCGAAGGCCATCGCTCAGCAGGATCTATTCGGCGAGGCTGCCCTCCGGAACATCGAGTCGGTCCTCGGGTCTGAGCGAGTGGGGATCGATCGTGCGCGCTCGACGGCCCACGTGATCCTCGATGATGACGGAGCGCGGCTGGGATGGGTCGCTGAGACTCCGTGGGAGTACGACGAGGCGACGCTTCTACTCCGGTGGTGCTTCGATCACGACGGCACGATTCAGTCGGTCGGGCCCCGCGGCGGATGGCGGAGCGAGGAGTTTCGCGCTGCCTTCTCTCACCTGGTGGGCCTCAACGCCGCAGACGCGATTCACTGCACTGGCGCCTCCGGCGTCGTTGCGCTAGAGGTCGCGCTCGGGCTGGGCCTGGGGTCAGAGCTGGTGCAGCGCGCGAGTTCGCGCTAGCGAAGCGAGTCGACATGAGAATCTCCACGCTCATCGCGCTCCAGACCGGCACGTTGGTCGCCGCAAGCCTTGGCATGGCAGGCGTTGTCACGAGCCTGCATGAGGGGGCAGTGGATGCAAGGAGCACAGGTGCGCGCTACAGCGTGGAGTGCGAGAGGTTCGAGCGGGTCGCAGAGCTCACGTCACAGCTCACGCTCGTGGGGGACCTCGTGCTGAGCGGACAGACGACCTACCTGACAGAAGTCGCGCGACGGGCAGCCAGCCTGGCGTGTGAGTCGATCGAAGGCGCGATCTCGGAGGACTTCCTCGAAGCTTCTGGCGTGCGCAGCAGCTCCTTGACGGGCCTCATTCGCAGATTGGAGGCCAACACCATTGAGGCCAGTGAGCTTGCCGGTCAAGACCGAGAAGCGCGCCTCATGACCCTTTTCGACCAGTTCGATGCCACCTCGATCAGGCTCGGCGACGCGATCGAAGCCGCGCGAGAGAACCTCCGCTGGACCGTCGAGCGCGCCGCATCCAACGCAGAGCGGCAAACCAAGGCGGCCAACCTTGCCACCGCGTGGGCGATCGCGACGCTGCTCACCATGATGCTGGTCATCTGGAGCTATCTGCGGACGACGATCCATCGCCCGATCGCGCAGCTCACAAGCGCAGCCGAGGACGCCGAGCACTCGGGCCGCTTCGACGCGATCTCTGACGGACCTCGGGAAGTGCGACGCCTGAGCCGGAGATTCGCCGAGCTCTTTGACAGCATGAGCCGAGCCATGGAGACGCGAGCTGCGTTCGTTGCCAACACGAGCCATGAGCTTCGCACGCCGCTGAATGCGATCCTTGGGTATGCAGAGCTCCTCTCGGACGGGATGCCGTCCGACGAGGAGCTGGAGGAGGGCCTGAGCAGCATCCATAGCAGCGGCGCGCACCTTCTCGGATTGATCAACGACATCCTCGACTTCTCCAAGATCGACGCGGATCAGATGACCATCTCGCGCATTCCGACCGACCTGTCCACCGTGCTCGATCAAATTCGAGCGATCCTGGTCGGGACGGCTGAGCGAAGCGGTGTGGAGCTGATCTTCGAGCTTGATTCGGATGTGCCTCGGCAGCTCATGCTCGATCCCGTCCGCTTCCGCCAAGTGGTGCTCAACGTCGCTGGCAACGCACTCAAGTTCACCGAGAAGGGCTCTGTCCGGATTCAGGTCTCGCGGAGCGAAGGCCTGCTTCGCGTGGTTGTCCGTGACACCGGGATCGGCATTGCGCCCGAACGCGTCGATCGCGTCTTCGAGGACTTTCAACAGGCGGACGCTTCGTCCACGCGACTCTACGGGGGGACCGGTCTCGGGCTCGCGATTAGTCGCAGGCTCGCGCGTCTGATGGGAGGGGATATCAGCGTGACGAGTGAAGTCGGCGTTGGCTCGGAGTTTGTCGTCGAGTTGGAAGCGGCGGCTCCCGAGGGCGATCTTCCAGCGGTCCTACCCTCGAGCCGCGGGGAATCCACCGGCGACCGGCACCTCCACGTGCTTCTCGCTGACGACGTGCTGGTCAACCAACGGCTGGGCGTGCGGATCTTGGAGCGCGCTGGCCACACCGTGGTTGCGGTCGGCGACGGAGTGGAGGTTCTTGAGGCGTTCGATGCCGCCGATGGGAGCTTCGATGCCGTACTGATGGACTTGCAGATGCCTCGAATGTCGGGGCTTGAGGCCACGCGTGAGCTGCGGAAGCGAGGCTACAGCGGCCATGTCATCGCGCTGACGGCCGCGGCCTTGGCCGAAGAGCGCACGAAGGCCATGGAGGCTGGATGCTCGGGGTTTATCTCCAAGCCATTCGCCGCGAGTGCGCTTCTTGCTGCACTCGACGGCGCGGAGCCTGTCCCTTCGGCCCAGTGAGACTCAGTGAGACTCGGGGAGACCCAGCGATGCCCGTCGTCCGTGGCGGGAGATTGGGGCCACGCCCAGCGCTGGGGCTACGTGTCTTTCTCCGCCTTCCGAATGAGCCGCTTGATCTCTTTGAGGTCGGCTGAGCTCACCTTGGTCTCGTCGAGCAGGTGCGCGAAGAGCCCTGGGACGTCCCCGGCGTAGACGTCCCGCGCTAGCTCAGAGGTCATGGTGCGACCCACTTCTTCGGCGTCGACGAGGGCGCGATAGATGAACTGTCGGCCTTCCTTTCTGTGTTCGACAATGCCCCGCGCGGCTAGGCGCTTGAGGAGCGTCGCGACGGTCGTGGCCGCCAGCTTGCGCTTTCTCGACATGGCCTTGTGGACATCGGCGACCGTCGCCTCCTCCGCATCCCAGAGGACGCGAAGGACGGCGAGCTGGAGCGACGTGAGCCGAAGGTCCCTATCGTCAGCGCCGCTCACTGCTCGTAGCTCCCCATGAACGTGATGTCCGTGACGCCTCTGTCGTGGAGAACGTCGAGGAGTGCGGCCACATCTTTGACGGTGACGCCCTTGCGGGGATCGATCCTTGCTTGAAGCACTCGGCTGGTCTCTGGCCGCTCGTCGATCCAGGACTCAACGCTGTTGAGGGTCGCTAGCTGGCGAGGTTCCGCGCTGCGACCGATGAAAAAGTCGTCCGCGCCGCCTTCTTCCTCTTCGAGCGGAAGCAAGAGCGTGCCCGGTTTCGCGGCTTCTTTCGTCGTCACCGCGAATCGGACCGAGGGGGTATCGTCGTCGATGCGATCGATGCGGAATTCAGCGCAGACACCTTCGGGGCCTTCCCCCGCGTCTCTGGCGGAAACGCCCAGATCCACGGGTAGAGGAATTCGGTAGCTGACCCCGCCAGTCGCCAAGCGCAGGTCGGGTATCTGGATGTCTCGATCGCCAAACTGGCTCATGATGTGCTGGACATCGCGGAATGGTGCGTCAGCTTCAGCCCGAATCAGACCTGTGCCCGAGCGAGCGATCGTCGTCGTTCCCGGCCACTCGAACATGGGGAAGTCAGCGACGGCGCTCCTGAGCCATTCTGTTACCTCGCCCTTCGCCTCGCGGCCCTGGTAGTGGATCGTCAGGGGTGGGTGCTCTGGCTCGGCGCCCGGTCGCTGGAGGGTGATCATCCTACCTGGGGAGATGAGGATCTCGACGACGCTCGTGTCCTGGTCTTCTCCCATCTGGGAATCGAGCCGCGGTGAGCCGCACGCGAACGCGGCGAGTGCTGCAACGCAGGCTAGCCGGAACCGGCCGGTCGACGGCCTGTCCTCCGTTTCCAGCACGTGCTTCACCCGGCGCACGAGTTCACCGGGCGTTGCCGCCATCGCTGCCATAGAGGAGGGGACACCTTGTCCCGTGGATGAGACGGACCATTCGGCCACGGAAGAGAGACAACGGGCAACCTGCGTTTCGCTGCCGACCCGCGTCGCCGCGCGGCGATCGCACGCGAATTCGGCCGATGCGACCCAGCGCCGGCGAAGTGCTCCGTGCCACGGGAGGAAGAACAGCGCGCGACTCAGGGCGGCCGTGCCCAAGAACCAGATCGGGTCCCGGCGCTCAATGTGCGCGTACTCGTGGGCGAGGGCGGCCTCCCTTTCGTCCGTAGAGAGCGCGCTCCAGAGCTGTTCGGGGACGCAGATCTCATTCGATGACAGCACGACCGGGCACCGCAGCCTGGCGGACGCGGTGAGCGCCACCGCTGGGCGCGCTTCGGTCCTTGCCCACTTGCTGAGGAGCTCTCGTGAAGCGCTGTCGTTCAGCGGAGTTCGCCGAAGCCCTCGAATGAATCGCCGTCGACCGTAGAGAAGCCGCAGCGTGCCGATCAGCGAGAGCGCCGCGAGAACGGTGACCATCGCTGCGAACGGCGAGAGAGGGCGTTTCGCAGGGGCGGTTGCGGCTGCCGTGGAGAGCGAGGCCAAGCGAGGCGTGTCCGAGGGAAGCGTCCCCTCGGCCGCGGGGCCGTCTGTCGAAGCGGTTCGGTCAGGTTCCATCGGCATGGGAGCGGCCTCAACGGACAGCGAGCCCGGCAGGAGATCGAGGGGCTGGAACGCCTTCCAAGGCAGGCTAGCGCTGAAGAAGCCGCCGATCAGCGCGATCTTCAGCACGGTGGCGCGACGCGCCCCGGGTCGGAAGCAAGCCAGGGCGACGGTGAGCCCAATGAGGGCGAGCACAGCGCTGTGCATTGCGTAGGTAGCGAGCCAGCGAGTGGCAGCTTCGATCCAGGTGGACTCCATGACGGTGTGACCTCAACAGACGGTTCTCGGGACGAACTATTACATCTGTAATACTACATCTGTCGTTGAGGTAACCAGGAATATCCAACTATCACACAAAAAGGCCGCCCGGAGCTTGGTGAGCTAGTTTCGGGCTCTCCTGTAGCGGACGGTGGAAGCCGCCATCCGCCGACGCGGCGAATCACTCAAAGAGGATCGAAACCGAGTTGGTGAAGTTCGACGTCGCCGTGCCACTGACCGTATCCCGGTGCCAGAGGGCGAACTGCCAGAACGAGCCGCTGATCGCAGGCACCGGACCATCAGGTTGGGAGATCTGTTGGGGATCGAAGGGCACCGTGATCGAGCCGCTGGATCCGCTGCTTGCGACGGCATTGGAGTAGCGGCCCACCGTGCCGCCGACGCACAGCACGCCAGCGCTGCCCCCCGGGTTCATCGAGTTGGCGAAGTCCGTTCCGACGACGAAGTAGCCGAAGGAGAACGTGGGCAGGGCGGTCGCGATCATTTGCTTGTTGCTCGTCGTACTGCGGCTACCGGACAAACGAATGAACCCGCGATCGCCGGTGCTGTTGGGGTTGCCATAGCAGTACTGGAACGCTGGTGAGTAGCCGTTGGACGGGAAGTACACATGGCCGGTGACGTTGGCGTCGACTCCGATCCCGGTGTCGTACCCGACGCCCACATAGCGGCTAGTGCTAAGTCCACCGGAGTACCGGGAGGCGAGCGCCAGCCCGCCGCGGTCTGTGTAGCCAGCGGGGATGGAGTCGGCACCGACAGCCCCCGGAGAGACTCGCCGCTCCGAGATCGAGAGAAACTGGCCTTCGGTGAAGTCGAAAGCGGTAATGAAACCGTTGTAGGTTCCTATGCCAGGGCTCTGCTCGAGGTAGCTGACGATGAACTCCTCAGCGTTGGAGGAGAGACGGGCCTCCGCCTGGTCGAGGGTGAGGTCTGCGTGCTCGCTCCGCTGAAGCTCAACGGTATTGATCGGGTTGCCGCCTTGCACGAAGGTGATGAACGTGTCTTCCTCGATCGTGCTGAACTGGTCGTAGGCGATGGTGTAGGTGGGCACGGAGGTACCCGGGAATGCGATGGCGTCCGAGACGTCAAGCTCCCCGACGCTGTCGCCGACCGGAAGGGTCACGACTGGAAAGTGCGGGAAGGCCACCGAGCCGTTGGCGTTGAGCTGTGTCACCTCGACGGTGTACTGCTCGTCGGCCAAGCGGCGATTGATCCAGGCGACGTTCCAGCGATTGACGTCCGTCGGGTCGCCCGTGGACTCAGAGATGCAGATGTCTGTCGAGTCAAAGCCCGTCGAGGAATCTAGGAACAGCGATGAGCCGAACGTGCCGTCAGGCATGACGATTCTGCCCTGAGCGTCCGAGTCCGGCCCGAAGTCGGCGTTCCACACGATGACGAAGCGTGCATCAGCAGTGGCAGCCCAGCTTCCGCCAACGTCTGGCTGCGTCTGAACGACCGTCGTTGACGGCGTGGTGACCTGGAGGATTCCCGCGTCGAATGAGCCGCTGCCGAAGTTCCAGGTGCGGGCCACGATCGAGTTCCCGCTCGTGCCAGCGTTCCTCGCTGCCACCAGTCCCTTGGTGGCAGTGTTCACCGTCGCTGCGCTCGGATCCGTCCAGTTCTCAGACCCGAAGTCCATGTAGTCCCCGCGCGGACTCGCGCCCCCGGACGTGATGTCGGTCGCGTAGATGTCGACGTCCGTGCCCGAGAACTGATCCTCGTAAACATAGAAGAAGCGATCTGTCTCGGCCTGGTAGGCGATCTCGACGTCGCGCTGATAGCCGGATGCGGTGTCCACGCTGAAGGTGCTGAGGAGCGGATCCACGACGACTGTGCCGGCCGCAGCCGCGAGGAAGTCAGCCGGAACCGTGAGGGTCAGGCTCGTTCCGCTCAGTTCTGCGGGGACGTGGGCGCTGCGACCCGTTCCGTCGAGCACGATGGCCTCGCCGTACCGCATGCCGCCCAGCTCGTTGGCGAACGTGAAGGCCGCGCCCTCGGGGGCTGCGCCAAGCTCGGTCGTGACCTCCATCTCCAGCGCGAGGTCGGAGGTCGCGCCGGCCACATCGAGCGCAAAGCTCTGCTCGACGGACTCCACCGCGAAGTCGTAGATGACGTCCACGGCGCCGCGATCGAGGACGATCCGGTCGCCGGAGCGCGTGACGCTTGCGCGGTCAGCGAGCTCGATCTCGCGGCCGCCTAGCGTTGCGCTGGTCAGGCGGAAGCTGACCGGGTAGTTGCGGGGAGCCTCTGACCCGAGGAACGGGATGTAGGTGAAGCCGTCCTTGGCGGCCTCCGCTTTGTAGGTCTTGCCCCGGACCCAGGTGGAGTCCGCGCCGGGTTGGAAGTAGAGCCGCTCCCGGTCGATCGCAATGGACTCGACGGGCCCACGGACCTCGGAGTCAGGCGTGGCGGACACGGCCAGCGGGCGCGGCTGCGAGAAGAACTCCCCTGTGGCAGGCGACTCGACGCCGCGCGGCTCCGCAGAATGGGGCGTGTCACCCCTGAGCAGCGCGTTTCGATCCTTCGGGAGGACCTCTGCCGGAGCTTGGAGGGCTGCGGCAGGCGCAGCGATCGCGCCCGCGGCGAGTGCGATGGAGGTGGTGCAGATGAGATTGCGATACATAGCAGTAGGGACGTGCCTGGGAATCAACGTGAGGAGGAGGTGCTGCCGCGAGGAGCGGCGGCTCGAAGGTGTTGACTGCTGGCCCAGAACGGGCGTTTAGCCGAATCTCGAAGATCTAGGGCGGGCCCTGCCGCACGCATGGCGGGTAGAATCCCCGCGACATGGCCAGAAGACTCAGCAAGCGCGATAAGTGGGCGGAAAACCAAGAGCTCGAGCGCGTCCACGAACCTGACCGGGACGCGATCGTCTCGGAGAACGCCACTTACATGAAGGGGGAATGGGGCACAAAGGCCTTCGACCAGGACCAGCCGCTCACCCTCGAGCTGGGCTGCGGCCAGGGGCTCTTCGCCATGGACCTCGCGCGCCGCTTCCCGGACCGCAACGTCCTTGGCGTCGACGTCAAGAGCCACCGCTTCTACCGCGGCGCCAAGGACTCCGAGGTCGCAGGCGTGACCAACGTTCAGTTCCTCCGCACGCGGATCCAGTGGCTCGACCGCTTCTTCGCGCCAGATGAGGTGTCGGAGATCTGGCTCACCTTCTCCGATCCCCAAGAGGGCGACAAGCGCGGCACGAAGCGCCTCACCTCGCCCTACTACCAGGCGATCTACCAGAGCGTGCTCCGCATGGGCGGCCGCGTCCACGTCAAGACGGACAGCCAAGACCTCTACGAGCGAACCCTCGAACACGCCGCCGAGTCGGGCATGAAGGTCACGGGCCAAACCGCCAACGTTCACGCGGAACGCCACGAACGGTTCGACGAGGAAATCGCCGAGTCCCTTGGCTTCATCACCGCTTTCGAAGACCGTTGGATCAAGGAAGGCCGCCGTATCCACTACGCCCAGCTCGAGAAGGTCCAAGACGTCTCCCAGGAAGCACTCACCGAAGCCCTCCGCATGCTCCAAGGCCCCGCCGAACGCACCAAACCCCGCTTCCCGAAGGGTCGCGGCGACAAGGCGCGAGTGACGTGGTCACCGGCGGGCTTGGACTAGCGTCCTGATCAAGAAATCAGCACCTCGTGCAGGGGCCCGTTCAAGGAATAAGGCGGCTATCCCTTGGGTCCCCTCGCGGCGCTTCACTGCGCCCGCTGGCCCACTCCTTTTGGCCCACTCCCGCTGATCTATTCCTTCAGCGACTTTCAGGCGGCAGCCGGCGTGGGTGGCTCGCTCCGCGGCCCGCGTTTCAAAGTTACCGCGCAGGGTCCTGGCCGTAGAAGCTTGCTAAGCAGCCATAGAGCCTTTCATGGCGATCCCGCAGCCTCTTCGGGCGCTCGAAGAAGACCTCGGTCGCCACGGCGAAGAACTCGGCTTGGTTCGTGGCGCCGTAGGCGTCGAGCAGGGTCCTCTTGCCTCGATCCGTGCTCTTCTTGAGTCGTTCGAACTCTTCGCCTGCGACCTTGACCCAGGTGTCGTAGGCGTCGCGGTTCCGGGCGGGCGGCGATCCGTCCGCGTAACCGTCGATCATGTCGAGCTTGTGGGCGAACTCGTGGTAGATCACGTTCCGTCCATCGTCGTCGTTCGCCGCGCCGCGGCGAGTCGCATCCCAAGACAGCACCACGGGACCGCGGAGCCACGCTTCTCCGAGCCGGTGGCTACGGGACTCACCTTCGCGGCCCGGCGCCGAGTAAGTCGCGGGGAAGAGGTAGATGGTCTGGACCCCGCGATAGGCGTCGTCCCCGAGGGCTAGTGTCAGCCGGCACGCCTGAGCCGCGACGGAGACGCGCATCTCGTTCGTCACTTCGAGCCCCTCGCGCCCCTCCCAATACACTTGGTCGATGAGGACCATCGTGAGCTCTTCGAGCCGCGTTCGCTGCTCGCCGCTCAGTTCGGAAACGAATGGGAGACTCTCCAGGTGGGGGACCCATGCGGCGGGGAAGCCTGCCCGAAGGAGGCGACCTCGCTTCCAGTTCTTGTACCAGCGGAAGAGCATGGGGGTAGCTTACCTGCGGGCCGCTCAGTGATGGCTGGCGCAATTTTTAGCGCGGGCCTCGATCGACCGGATGGCGCTCGCCTAGAAGAGCGTGTCAGGGGTCATGAGCTGCGGCCCCTCGTTGCGCACGTTGTTGACCTGGGTGCTAACGCGGTCGGTGACGAGTGTGCCTCGGGGGGCCGGGGCGAGAAGACGAGCCGTAGCGGCTTCGTCGACCACCTCGGACGTCAACCAGCGGTCGAAGTCGTCCTGTTCAATGAGACATGGCATGCGGTCGTGCAGGCCTTCGAGGTCCTTGTTGGCCTCGGTCGTGAGAATCGTGAACGTTGTGCGCGGCGGTTCTGCTTCGCTGCCTTTCCAGTGCTCCCAGAGTCCAGCGAACGCGAGGGGAGCGCCGTCTGTGCGGCGGATTCGGAACGGAATCTTGTTCTTGCCTTCGCGCTTCCACTCGTAGAACCAGCTTGCGGGCACTAGGCAGCGGCGGCGCTTGAACGCAGCGCGGAATGAAGGTTTGATCGAGGCCGTCTCGGAGCGCGCGTTGATCGTGCGATAGGCAATCTTCGCGTCCTTCGACCAAGAAGGAATGAGGCCCCATCGCATGGTCTCGGCCTGCCTTGAACCTTGCTCTTCATCCGAAGATGGCACGATGACGGGCGCCTCTTGGCTGGGGGCCAAGTTGTAGCGAGCGTCGAACTGCTCAAGCAACTTCAAGGCGAAGAGCCCCGCGAGTACATCGGGTTCAGCGGTTAGGGCGTAGCGTCCGCACATGGTCGCAAGGGTACCCGCTGAATCGTTCTGTGAGCGGCCGAGCGTCTCCATAACAGACTTAACGGAGCGTTCGGCCCATCGAGTTATGTTCCAACTTTGTCCGCCGAGCGCTCTAAGCTGTGCTGCGCGCTGCGCTGCGGGCTGCGCTATTCGCGATCCTGGGGTAGCATCGAGCTACGCTCAGCCTGGTCCTTAATCGCGGCACGAAACGTGCCACGTCCTGCCGGATCGGTCTCTGATGCCATCTTCGTTTCCCCCCTCCAATAACCCCAATCCATGAACACTCGCCTCTTCGTTCTGGCCGCCGCTGCTGTTGCAACGGCTTCTTCTGCCAACGCTCAACGCCTTCTCATTTCCGAGAGCTCCAATGACACCGTCATGGAGTTCAGTCCCATCGACGGCTCCCTCGTCAACATGCTTGTCACCGACCTCGGTGTGGTCACCGGCGGAGCGGCGGTGACACCCATCGAGTTGATCGATGGACCCAACGGTGAGCTCTGGGTCTCTGACCAAGGCGCGGACGTCGTTCTCCGCCTTTCGGGCGACGGCCAAACGTACATCGGCCCTGCAGCGGCCGCTCTCGACAACATGCGTGGTCTCGCCCCCTACAACAGCGGCGCGCTGGTGTCCAACGCAGGCACCGGCAACGGAGCGCCCGGTGCGGCTCTGGTCGAGCTCGATGCTGTGGGAGCGACTGTGGCCGCGACCACGAGCGCGTTGATCGCGAGCCCATTCGACACGGAGCCATTCACCTTCAACGGCGTTGATGGCTACCTCGTCTCCGAGATCACGAACGAAGACATCATCTTCGTGGAAGCTGCTGACCCCAACAACCAGCAGATCTTCCACGACTCTGACGGCGTCGTCGGCATCGACTTCCCCGAGCAGGTGCATGTGTCCGCCACGGGCCGCGTCTTCGTGGCTGGCTTCTCTGCACCCTCTGGTATCTATGAGTACGATCCCGCGACCGGTGCTGAGATCAACTATATCGACACCAGTGTGCTCGGCTTCGGTGGTCTTCGCGGCATCTACGAGCTGGGCAATGGCAACCTGCTCATCACCAACGGTTCTGGTGTGCACGTCTACGACGTGACTGCCGGTACGGTTGCGACCGTCGTGGCCGGTGTCTCTGCACGCTTCATCTCCGTCATTACGGGAGACGGAAGCACCGGTATCGGCTCGAACTACTGCATGGCGAACGGCAACAGCACGGGCGGCGCCGCAAGCATCAGCGCGGCTGGCTCCACCCTCGTGGCCACGAATGACGTGACGCTGACGGCTAGCATGGTTCCGAACAATGCGTTCGGGTTCTTCATCACGAGCCAGACCCAGGGCTTCGTCATGAACCCGGCAGGCAGCGCGGGCAACCTGTGCCTCTTGGGTGAGATCGGTCGCTACGTGGGCTCCGGGCAGATTCAAAACAGTGGAGCCGCTGGGGAGTTCAGTCTTGCCATCGATCTGACCCAGACGCCACAGCCGACGGGCATTGTGTCGATTGCGGCCGGCGAAACCTGGAACTTCCAGGCTTGGTTCCGCGACACAGACGCGTCCGGCGTTGCGACCTCCAACTTCACGGACGGACTCGAGATCGACTTCCAATGATCTGAGACTGAGTTCGGATGGCGCCCCCGCGCTTGAGCTCCCGCAGGGAGACTCAGGCGCGGGGGCGCTTCTCGTTGGGTGGGAAAGTCGCTCCGCCAGGTCGGCTGCTGCCCGTCACGGTCCACGAGGCACTTCGCCCCTGCAAATGGTGGAGGCTCCGCTGGTTCGGCGATTCTTCGCGGGGTAACGTCGCACGGTTGCAGCAAGAGCCATACCCCCCGCGCAAGGACCACCGCATGGCGATCTACATGGTCGCCGCCTTCGCCATCTGCTTCGTCATCATGGCGGTGCTTGTGGGCACGATTCAGTCGGGTCTCCGTAGCTTCACTCGCTTCTTCGAAGGAGAAGATCACCGGGGGTGGAAGCTCGCCGGGCTCTCGGTGGCTTTGCTCGCCGCATTCGGCGCCGCCGTGAACTTCTATCACATGATCCTCGCGCGGCGGTTTCAACGACGTCGCGACGAGCTGGATCAGTGAGTCGGTTCGCGGTCCTGGGTGATGAAGCTAACGCGGACTCGCAGCGCGTCTCCTGCGCCTCGCGGACTGCGTGGAACGCAGTGCAACGATGAGGAGCAGCGCGCCGGCGGTGGCTGCGACGCTACCGCTCGCATCCACAGCGCTGCCGATCGCCAGGGGAGCCGCCCGAGTGGCGAGTAGGTAGCCGCTCAGACCCGCGATGGCGCCGAAGCTGGCGGAGAGGCAAACGTAAGAGCCGAGGCGCTGGGTGAGGAGCCGCGCCGCAGCGGGGGGGCAGGTCAAGAGGGCGATGACGAGGATGGAGCCGAGGGCTTCAAAGCTCGCGATGACCGCTGCGGTGGTCAGTAGCAAGAGGGCCGTCCGCACGAGGCCGGGGCGGAGGCCTCGCGTGTCCGCGAACTGCGGGTCGAAGAGCGCCGCGCGCAGCAGACGCCAGCCCACGATGACGGCGGCGAGGGTGGCAACAAGCGTCAGGCTCAGCGTGACAATTGGCTGCGGCAGTGCGGCGAGGGACTCGGCGCTCCAAGGGGTCGCGCCCTCCTTAATCGGCCAGAAGAGCAGCTCTAGCTGGCCGCTGAGGACGCAGTCGAGGTCGAGATCGACGTTGCGTGCGCCGGTGGTCTCGACGAGGAGGACGCCGAGGGCGAAGAGCGTCGTGAACACGACTCCGATGGCCGCGGTGGGCTCTACGCGTGCGTAGCGGGTGAGGGCGGAGATGGCGAGGCTCGCGACGAGGGCCGCGCCGAGCGCTCCGAGGAACATGGGGAACGGCGCTCGCGAGCCGGTCACGACGAATGCGACCACCAGCCCGGGGAGCACGGAGTGGGCCATGGCGTCACCGATCATGGCTCGACGTTGGAGCACGAGGAACGAGCCCAAGAGAGCGAGCGTCGTAGCGCTGAGAACAACGGCGGCCAGGGGGGCAGCGTCGAGCAGCAAGAAGTCCGTTGGCGCGGGCACTACGGCTGCTTCCCCGGCTGCTGGCGAAGTGCGCGTAGCTGGGCTCTCACGCTCTGACGAAGGAGTCGCTCGCGGCGCAGGCCTGCGACGATGCCTCGCTCCGGCGCCAAGAGTGCGCTGAGTCCGAAGAAGAGCGCAGCGATGAGAACCACGACTGACCCCGTTGGAATGGATGGCACCACGCGCGATAGGGAAACGCCCAGGATGCCGCTTGCGGCTCCGATGGCGGCGCTGAGTATCACGAGTGGACCGACCGCGCGGGTCCAAAGTCGCGCAGCGGCGCACGGGGTGACGAGTAACGCAACGACGAGCAGCATTCCGACGGCTTGCATTCCGGCGAGCGTGACCGCGGCGACGAGCGCGCCGAGCGCCGCGTCGATGGCGCCGACCGGAAGGCCCGAGGTGCGCGCAAAACGTTCGTTGAATGCGACGGCGCGGAGGGGTTTGAATAGGACGATCGTGAACAGGGTTGCGGCCAGTGCGAGGGAGCCCATGGCGAAGACGTCTGCGCGCGTCATGCCGGATGCAGCGCCGAAGATGAGCGAGTCGAGGCCGGCTTGGTCCGCGCCGCTGACCCGACGCGCGATGGACAGCGTGGCGATGCCTGCGCCGAAGGACGCGCTGGAGACAGCGGCGGTAGCCGTGTCGGCGTGGAGCCTGGTCTTGCGCGTCAACCACTCGATCACGCCGACCGCGAGGGCGCCAGCGATCCCAGCTCCGACCAGCAGCACGGTCATGTTGCGCGCGGGGGGCGCGGCTGAGTCGCTTCCGCTGGACCCGAGGTGAGCGTGGATAAGGAACGCAACGGCGACGCCGACGAGGGAGGCATGGGCGAAGGCGTCCGCGACCAGGGACTGTTTCTTGAGCAT
>CALHGQ010000112.1 GCA_938030175.1 uncultured bacterium
GCAACTTCCTATGCCCGAACCCCAGCGAGCCACAGGCACCGACCTGAAGCAAGCCATCTTGGACGAAGCCAGGCGCGTCCTTGAGGAGCAGGGGTATACGTCGCTGTCCACCAGGCGGCTGGCGAGCGCGGTGGGCTGTACCGCGACGAGCATCTACCTCTACTTCAAGAGCAAAGATGCCCTCATCTACGCGCTGATAGAGGAAGGGTTCGAAGAGCTCAACGCGCGCATGCTTCAGGCCGCCCAAGGGCCCGGCACCCCTCTCGAGCGGCTGGAGCGAGCTTCCATGGAGTACGTGCGCTTTGGACTCGAGCGCACGCACTACTACGAGATCATGTACACGCTGCGCGCAGAGCAGATGGAGCGCTTCCCAGCGGCCTCCTACCGGCGCGCGAGTATCGGGCTGGAGGCCTTCGCGAAGATGGCGGGGATGGGTCCGGAGGACGGACTGATCGCGGGCACGGCTCTTTGGTCGAGCCTCCACGGCCTCGTGTCGCTCATGATCGCGAAGCGCATCGACGTTAGCATCGATCGCGAAGCCCTGATCGCCTACACCGTGCACTCGGCCTGCGTCTGCGCCTTCGCACACTTGGACGGCGACAACGCCCATCCCCAACCCTCCAACGGTCTCGGCCCCAAGCCGAGCACTGACCGAACGGACTGACACCGGACCACAGCGCCCACGTGGCCCGATCGGGGCCGCGGCTGGCCACCGTCGACATCACCTATGACCTTTCTTGCCATGACACTTCCCATCGCGCTACTTGGGTTCCTTTACTCGGTCTCTTGGCCATGGCTGATCTTCGGCATCCTTGCTGTCGCTTTGACGCTCGGATTCTTGGCAGCGCCGATCATCGCTTGGACCGTCTTCGGCGGCATCCTCGCCCTCGGCCTCTTCTCATGGCCGTGGGTTCTTGCCTACGCGGCGGTCATGGCCGTCTTCAACATGCCGAAGCTGCGCCGGTCGCTGGTTTCCGGTCCGATCATGAAGACCATGAAGGCGCTGAAGTTCCTTCCCGTGATCTCGGAGACGGAGCGCACTGCGCTGACCGCCGGCACGGTGTGGATCGACGGCGAGCTCTTCAGCGGCAAGCCGGATTGGAACCGGACGCTGCACGAGCCGTACCCCGACCTCACGGACGAGGAGCGTGCGTTCATCGACGGGCCGTGCGAAGACGTCTGTCGCATGACCGACGACTGGAAGGTGCACCAGGACCGCGACCTGCCCGAGAACGTCTGGCAGTTCCTCAAGGACCACGGCTTCTTTGGCCTCATCATTCCCAAGGAGTACGGCGGTAAGGGGTTCACCGCTTCGATGAACAGCGCGGTGGTGTCCAAGCTTGCGTCCCGCTCCGCCCCACTCGGCATCACGGTCATGGTGCCCAACTCCCTGGGCCCGGCTGAGCTCCTGACCCACTACGGCACCCAGGAGCAGAAAGATCACTACCTCCCGCGCCTCGCGAACGGCACGGACATCCCCTGCTTTGCGCTGACCGAGCCCGATGCCGGCTCCGACGCTGGCGGCATGAGCTCGTCCGGCGAAGTCTTCGAGCGCGACGGCGAATTCTGGGTCCGGTTGAACTGGAACAAGCGCTACATCACGCTGGCGGCAATCTCCACGGTCCTCGGCCTGGCGTTCCGTCTGCGCGACCCGGAGAACCACCTCGGTGGCGGCGAAGATCGCGGCATTACCTGCGCGCTGATCCCCTCGAACACGAACGGCGTCGTCCTCGGCAAGCGCCACGACCCGCTCGGCGTTCCGTTCTACAACTGCCCCACCGAGGGCCACAACGTCGAGGTCAAGCTCGACGACGTCGTCATCGGCGGCCGCGCCGGTATCGGCCAGGGCTGGCGCATGCTGATGGAGTGCCTCGCGGCAGGCCGCGGCATCTCGCTGCCCGCATCGGGCTCGGCCACGGCCAAGATGACCGCTCGCATGACCGGCGCCTACGCCGCCGTCCGCAAGCAGTTCGGCATGCCGATCGGCAAGTTCGAAGGCATCGAAGAGGCCATGGCCCGCATCGGCGGCAAGGCCTACATCCTTGAGGCCGCGCGCCGCACGACCTGCGGCGGCCTCGACGGCGGAGCCAAGCCCGCTGTGGTCACGGCGATGGCCAAGTACAGCTTCACCGAGCTCGCCCGCGAATGCCTGAACGACGCGATGGACATCCTCGGGGGCAAGGCCATCTCCATGGGCCCACGCAACCCAATCGCGAACGCCTACATGGCGACGCCTATCAGCATCACCGTGGAGGGCGCGAACATCCTCACGCGGACGCTGATCATCTTTGGACAGGGCGCGATCCGCTGTCACCCCTACGCCTGGGACGAGGTCATGGCCGTCGAGAACAACGACGTCCCCGCCTTCGACAAAGCCTTCTTTGGGCATGTCGGGCACGTGGTGCGCAACATGTCACGCTCGGTCGTGCTGTCGCTCTCCCGCGGACTCTTCGCTCCGGCGCCGGTCAACGGCCCCGCGGCCCAGTACTACCGCAAGCTTTCCTGGGCGTCGGCGTCGTTCGCCACGATGGCGGACATGGCCATGGCCATGCTCGGCGGCGACCTCAAGCGGCGCGAGGCCCTGACCGGCCGCTTCGCCGACGTGTTCTCGAACATGTACCTCGCGAACGCCGTGCTGCGCCGCTTCGAAGCGGAGGGCCGCAAGAAGGAAGACATCCCCTACCTGCACTACTCGATGCAGCACTGCCTGGCTGAGATCCAGAAGGGCTTCGACGGCATCTTCCGCAACT
The DNA here is from genome assembly GCA_938030175.1 of uncultured bacterium. Classification (GTDB taxonomy): domain Bacteria; phylum Planctomycetota; class UBA1135; order UBA1135; genus Saltatorellus. The sequence goes on from CALHGQ010000112.1 coordinate 2,751, forward strand.
TCAACGTTCCGGTGGTCGGCTGGTTCTTCCGCTACCCGATCGGGTTCTGGTCGCGCCTCAACTCGCTCGGGACAGGGCCTGGTGACAGCACGATGCAGCAGGTGGCACGGGCCATGCAGGTTCCGGGCGAGCAGCGCGATCGCATGACGGCGGGCATGTACATCCCGACGGCGCTCGACGAGACGATCGGCCAGATGGAACACGCACTCACGCTCTGCACCGAGGCGGACATGATCCAAAAGCGGATCCGCGAGGCCGTCAAGAAGAAGCAGCTCCAGAAGAAGTCGCGTGCGCTCCTCCAGGCGGACGCACTGCGCCTTGGCATCATCACGTCGGCCGACGCCGACCTGATGGCGCGGGCCGAAGAAGCCCGTCACGCCGTGGTTGCGGTCGACTCCTTCGCACTGGAGGAATACGCAAGTCGCGGCCTCGAGCCGACGGTTCCGATGGGCCTCAGGCGCCTTGAGGACGCTCCCAAGCCGGAAGCGCCCCAGGCAGAGGCACCCCAGGCAGAGGCACCCCAGACAGAGGCACCCGAGAAGAAGGAAGAGGCTCACGCCGACGCCGGCAACGACTCTGGCGATCACTCCAGCGATAGTTCGAACGAAGGCCAGTCCGACGGCGACGCAGCCTAGCCAACGTGACGAGCTCCGAGCCCAACAGCACGGACGCGAATAGGACGGAGGACGTAGCGGACCAGTGGTTCGTCTACGTCCTCCAGTCCGATGTACGTCCTGTGACGTACGTTGGCATCGCCAAGGACGTCGGGGCACGCCTTGTCCAGCACAACGGCGAAGCTAAGGGCGGCGCCAAGTCCACGCGCGCCGCTCGCCCGTGGCGAGTCGCCCGCACGGAGGGCCCCTTCGAGAGCCGAGGCGAAGCCCAGACCCGCGAGTACGCCCTCAAGCAGCTGCGGGGTCCAGAGAGGCTCGACCCGCGACCCGTGGGTCAAGGCGAGACCGGGAAGCAGCCTTAACACAGCCCGTCTCAGGGAGCGCCGTGGGAACTCGCCGATAGTTCCCCCATGCGCTACTCCATCGCCACCCGCTCCGCTGCCGCCGTCCGCCGTCACCGCCAAGTCATCGTGAGCGCCGGCCTGTGCCTAGCGCTCCTCAGCGCTTGCGGCACGACGCGGTCCGGCATGGACGCGTTCGAGCGGCACGACTACCAGGCGGCGCGAAGCACCTGGCAGCCCTTGGCGGAGGACGGCAATGCGGACGCGCAGTTTCTCCTCGGAACGCTCTTTGAAGAAGGTCGGGGCGTCACGCCGGACGCGGCCGAGGCCCAGGAGTGGTACGTGTTGGCGGCCGCCCAAGGGCAACCCGAAGCCTGCACCAACCTTGGCCTGATGTATTTTGACGGCAAGGGAGTCGCCCGGTCCTTGAGCAAAGCGCGGCGCTGGTTCGAGCGCGGCATGGAGGTGGCATCGCCTCACTCCACGAGCAACCTCGGCGTGCTCTACCTGCAGGGACTCGGCGTGGACCAGGACCTGACCCGAGCGCAGGAGCTGTTCGAGCTAGCCGCGATCGGAGGCCATGCCAAGGCCCAGCGCATCAACGCACAGATGCTCGCGGAAGGCCTCGGAGTGGAAGCCGACATCGAGCTCGCCGCCGCCTGGTACGAGCGCGCGGCGGAACAGGGCGATGCGGAGGCGCAGACGCGGCTCGGACTGCTGCTCCTACGCGGCCAAGAGATCGAACTCGACGCTGAGGGCGCGGCTGAGTACTTCGAGGACGCGGCCACCCAGGGGCACGCGGACGCGCAGCTGATGCTGGGTTGGATGTACCACACCGGCGTCGGTGTGAAGCAGGACAGCGCAGCGGCGCTCACTTGGCTCAGCGCCGCCGCACGCCACGGTGACGCGATGGCCGAGTCCAGCCTGGCCATCGCCTTTGTCAAGGTCTCCCAGTCGCGCGATGACGTGGCCGCCGCCCAAGCCGCCCAGTGGATGCAGCTGGCCGCGGAGGAGGGACTCGTCGCGGCCCAGTACGACCTCGGCGTCATGTACCTGCGCGGGCTCGGGGTGGGGCGCAACAAGGACGCCGGGCTGGAGTGGCTGAGGAAGGCCGCCGCCGGTGGGCACGCGAAAGCTGCGGCGAAGCTTGAGGTCCTCGGCCTCCGCAAGCTGCGCTGAGCGCCCCGGATCACCGGGCAACGGCTAGGATCTCCCCATGAAGAAGGCGGAGGTCCTGAAGTACCTAGACGACCATCGCGACGAGCGGGGGATCGCGCACTGGAAGAAGCATGCCGGAGCCTCTGGGGGCCTGAAGAGCTGCGGGATGGGGCTCACGCGCCTTCGGAAGTACGCCAAAGAGATCGGCCGCGACGCGAAGCTCGCCGGGCAGCTTTGGAAGACAAAGCTGTACGAGGCGAAGATTCTCTCGCTGCTCATCGACGACCCGAAGGCGATGACGATCGAGCAGGCGGAGGCCCAGGTCGAAGGGCTACAGGGCGGCTACCTCGCCCACGTCTTCTCTTCGTGCGACGCAACGCTCGCCAAGACGCCCTTCGTCGTGGAGCTACTCGAGGATTGGATCGAGTCCGAGGATCCTGTCCGCCGGCGCTGCGGGTACGGGCTGCTCTACGAAGTATCCAAGTGGAAGAAGAAATCCGCGCCGGATGAATCCTGGTTTCGCGGCTACGTCGAGAGTATCGACGCGGCTTGGGCGACCGAAGACATCGATACGCTAATGGCCATGGGAACCGCACTGATGGGCATCGGAATGCGAAGTCGGCCGTTGCACGCCGCCGCCCTGAAGGTTGCGAAGAAGATCGGCCCCATCGACTTCGATCCGGACGGCCGCTGCGACCCCTTCGACGTCACGAAGCGCCTCAACCATGGGCTCGTGCGAAAGCGGCTCGGGCTCTAGCAGCCCGTTGAAGAAGGCCGCACGATCCATCAGCGCCCCTCGAAGCCCTGACTGCGTTGCTTGAAGGGCCCCGAATAGCTCGCTATGGGTGGCTTCAAGCGCCTTGTCA
>CALHGQ010000113.1 GCA_938030175.1 uncultured bacterium
TCGGTACAATCGCGTGTAGGACGGAAGCGCCGCTTAGCGGTGCCCGCGCTGATCTCGACGCTCCTTCCTGCGCTGTTGTTTGCGCGCGCCGTAGCAACCGTGCTGGCCCTTGATCACTTTCGGAGGATCTTCATGTTGCCACTGCCGCTTGGCCTGCTCTTGCTCTCCTCGCCGTTCGCCTTCCCCCAAGGGGCGGAGCCGAAGCTCATCCACCTCGGATGGGATTCGCCGACCCCCGGAACGTTTCGGTCCGAGATCTCAGGGCTCGAAGCTGCGGGCACTCCGCTCCAGGGAAGCGCGATTCGCTTCACCGCTCGTGCGCAGGGATTGCGTCGACCCTTCGCACGCGGGCTCGCCGGGAGCCCCGCCGCCCAGAACATGCCGGGTCCACTCGTTGAGTCATGGCTGCAGGAAGGCATCGACGACATGAACGCGGTGACCCCGACGCAGGTCACGAACAACTTCCTTCTGTTCCAGTCGCAGCCCGGCGACGTCGATTGGTTCGACGATGCGGGCTGGGCCTATATCACGGAGACGGCTCGCCTCGCGGGTTACGCCGCACGCGAAGCCGGCTTGAAAGGGATCATGTTCGATCCCGAGCCGTACACCCATCCCTACGCCCAGTTCGACTACCTGCGGCAGCCGAACCAAGCCGATCACACCTTTGAGGAGTACGTTGCCCAGGCGCGTCTGCGCGGCCGGCAGTTCTTCTCGGCGATCCAGTCGGAGTTCCCCGATGTGACGGTGCTCTCGCTCTTTCTGCAGTCGTACCAGCTGGCGTCGCGCTACCGCGGGCCGCTCGCGTTTGGCCTCGACAGCCCAAGCCTGGCGTACGTCAGCGGCGCGTACGCGCTCTTGCCAGCTTTCATCGACGGATGGCTCGACGTCGCGGGCCCCTTGGTCACCATCGTCGACGGGCACGAAGAGTCGTACTACAACACCAGCGACGCCGACTTCGAACGTCAGCGCTTCCGCACCCGCGAGATGGGCCGCGACCTCGTCGCGCCGCAGAATCGTGCGCGGTACGACGCACAGGTTCAGGTGGGCATGGCGGTCTACATGGACGCGTACGAGGCCTCTCATCCATTGGCGCTAGACCTACCCGCGGGCCTCACGTACCCGGAGCTCTACGAACAGAACCTGCGTCTGGCGCTACGCACCACCGAGGAGTACGTCTGGCTGTATGGCGAGACCGGAGCCTTCTTCACTTTCGGTTCGACGCTCGGCTGGGACGATCGATTCCCCTGGATCCTGCCCGCGACCGATGCTGCGTTGGATCCCGCCTCATGGCCGGATCCTGATCCAGCGGTGATCGACGCCGTCGCCCGCGAGCGCAGCGTGAGCAACCGCCTGATGACCTGGGCCCGCCGGCGCTACCATAACGCTGTGCTTGACGGCACCCTCGCCGCGAACAACTTGGCGCGCAACCCGAGCCTGACGTCGGACCTTGCGGACTGGGGCCTGTACAACGACCCCCAACTGAACAGCACGGGGACCTACGGCTGGGAGCCTGACGGGGCCAGCACCCCAGGTTCGGTCCGAGTGGTCGGTGCGAACGCGGGCAGCGTCTTCCAAACGATCAACGTGGTGCCGGGCGACAAGCTCTGGATCCAGGCGGCATTCAAGCGCTGCGGCCGGTCCGAGCCGAGCATCAACCTGGGCTGGCGCGCGCCCGACAACAGCTTCTTGTCAGGTGAGAGGTCGCAGTTCTTCGCCGAGGAGTACGAGCCGCTGCGGCCCGGAATTCCACGGGAGACCGACTGGAGCACCATTCGCGGCGCGACGACCGTTCCCGAAGGTGCGAACCGGCTAGTTCTCACCCTCGACGTCGCGGACCAGCTAGATCCCCTCGACGAGGCGAGCTTTGACGACGTCGTGGTTTTGAAAGTAGGTGGCGCCGCCGACGGACCGAACCTCGTCGACGTGCCGACGGGCCCGCAGCCGATCGCCAACTACAGCTTTGAGAACGGCCTGGCCGGGTTCGACGTGTCGCTCACCGGCTCGGTGGCCGCGGTCAACGATCCGTTCTCCGGCGCCGCCGCGGCGCGCGTGGGGCCAGGCATCGGTGGGCTCTCGAAGGAGTTCGCGATCCTCCCGGGCCAGTACTACGCACTGGCAGGTTGGCTGCGCCGAGCCGGCGAAACGGACGAGGCTTACTTCGGCGTTCGGTTCCATGACGCGAGCGGCGCTCTGATCCCGGGCTCTTTCAGGAACGAGTCCGTGAAGACCTCGACCTATCGCCAGATGGTGGTCCGCGGCCAAGCGCCCCCGGAAGCGGCGACGCTTGTCCTATACCTGTGGAAGGAAGACGCGGGCAGCTTTGCGCTGCTTGACGATCTGCGCCTTGAGATCGGCGATGTCCTCGGTGCAGGGGCGCCGACCCCACGCTAGGGGCGAGATTCGACTCACGAGGGACTCAGTGTCGCGTCCCCGCGAGACCAGGCAAAGACTAAGATGCGCGCCATGTACCACATGGCAGCATTGACCCCGTCGATGGGGGCCGCCGCGTCCTCCAGCGAGGGGACGGGGGACAACGTCTTTTGGCTGCTGGCGCTGATGGGGGGGATCGCCATGGTCGCTGGGCTTCTGGACTTCGCCCAGCGGTCCAAGCGCAGCGGCTTTCCGATTCCCTTAATCATCTACTGCCACCTGCTGCCGATGGTCGCGTTTGTGTACCTCGCGCCGGAGGTCCAAGCGTGGCTGAGCTCTTCGGAACCGGATCCCGAATCCAAGGGCACGATCGCGCTGGAGGTGAGCCGCTGGCCGCTCTACGCGGCGCTCCTTCCGCTGCCGCTGGTGGTCCTCGTCCGGATCTTCCGGTCGAAGAAGACCGACTAGGCGGTCAACAGTGCCCAGAAGGACCGGAACCTAGGGCGGACCGGGTGGTTCTAGGCTGAGTTGAGCGAGGTCCCTGCCGATAAGTGCGGTGGGTACCTCCCCCAAAGCGCCTATGAAGATCCAGCCAGCCACCGCCCTCCTTGCGACCACGGTCGCATTCACCGGACTCACCCTCGTGACGCCCGTTCTGGGACAGTCGAACCGGCGCGATCCAAAGCGCATCTACGAGGGCTTCAAACGGAAGTTCGACAAAGACCTCGATGGCAAGGTTTCCAAGTCGGAGTTCACCGGGCGCAAGAACGCCTGGAAGCGCCTCGACGTGGACAAGGACGGCTTCATCACGTTGGCCGACATGGAGGCCCGTGCGAAAGACGCGAAGGAGACGGCCGAGCGCGAAGCCCCCGCCGCCGAGCCGAGCATGGCCAGCGCGGATCAGATCAAGTTCTTCGAGACCAAGATCCGCCCCGTCTTGGCGAATGAGTGCTTCTCATGCCACGCCGAAAGCGGTCGATCGAAAGGGGGCCTCGCCCTCGACTCGTTGGACGGGTTCTTGACCGGCGGCGCATCCGGCCCCGCGCTCATTCCCGGTGACCCGGGAGCCTCGGCGTTCATCGAAGCGATTCGCTACGACGACCCCGGCTTCTCGATGCCGCCCAAGAACAAGCTCAAGCCCGAAGAGATCGCGGACCTCGAAGCCTGGGTCCGCATGGGGGCGCCGTGGCCCGACGAAGCGCCGCCTGAGATGATCGAGATGTCGCCCACCACCGGCACCGTCGAGATGGAGAGCAACGACGGTGCCGATGAGATGACGCTCAACCGCGACATCGACATCGAAGCGGGTAAGGAGTTCTGGTCCTTCCGCCCCGTGGAGACGCCGGAGGTTCCCCACATCGAGGGCGACTCGTGGTCCAAGGGAGCGATCGATCGCTTTCTCCTGGAGGGCATGCAGGCGGGCGGCGTGGAACCGGTGGGCGATGCGGCCGACCGCACTTGGCTGCGCCGCGTCACGATCGATTTGACCGGCCTGCCGCCGACGCCCGATGAGATCGCGGCGTTCGACGCGGACGCATCGTCCGAGCGCGACGCCCACGTGGTGGATCGCCTCCTCAGCTCCGACGCCTACGCCGAGCGCTGGGGCAGGCACTGGCTCGATGTCGCGCGCTTCGGCGAGTCGAGCGGCAAGGAGCGCAACGTCGTCTACTCCTTTGCGTGGCGCTACCGCGACTGGGTGCTCGAGGCGTTCCGCCAGGACATGCCCTACAACGAGTTCCTCCAGAAGCAGATCGCAGGCGACCTTTTGCCCGCGGCGGATGACGACGAGCTCGCATGGAATCAGATCGCCACCGGCTACCTGGCCCTCGGCCCCAAGGGCCACGCGAACCGTGACCGGATCGGGTTCCAGCTGGACCTCGTCGACGAACAGATCGATGCCATGTCCCAGGGAATGCTCGGGCTGACGGTTTCTTGCGCGCGCTGCCACGACCACAAGTTCGATCCGATTCCGACGGAGGACTACTACGGGCTCGCGGGCATCTTCATGAGTACGGAGACGCACTTCGGCACCACGAACAGTCGAGGGAACAACCGCACGTCGGACCTCATCGAACTTCCGGCGGGCGCGAACGTGCCCAACGGACCGACCATGGACGCGGGTCTCCTGCGACTGATCAAGCGTGGCGCCGAGAAGATGGACCAGCAGGACGTCGCTGCGGAGGAAGCGATGGAGATGTCGGAAATGTCGGAGATGGCCGCTTCCGATGGGAAGGAGCCCGACGAAGCCAACGAGGCCCGCCTGCGTCGCAT
>CALHGQ010000114.1 GCA_938030175.1 uncultured bacterium
GGCTGGCTCCGCCGGTTCCTGACCGTGCATCCGATCGGTCGTGCCCTTGGGTTCGCCTGGAAGTGGAGCCCCTTTGTGACGGTGCCGATCGTGGCGGTCTTCGGGCTCTGGCTCTTCCGAACCGGATCGAAGTACCTGGACCTCGGGCTTGGGTACAACGCGCTCAACGGGGAGATCAGCCTGTGGCGTGTCGCCGAATTCGAGGCCGACATGGTCGCGCGCGACCTTCGGCTCGGCCTGGAGCTGAAGAGCGGCCAGGCCCAGCGTCAGCTGCGGCCCATCGGTCTCTACCTGCCGGGTTCGTCCGAGGCAGCGCTGAACGGCGACCTGCCGTTTTCCGGCCGCGAGTACGTCCCCGGCTCGCTGATCGGTGAGAATGGCGAGGCGCAGGAGGTCAAGATGCGCTACCGCGGCGACCACTATTGGCACTGGGCCGGCCGCAAGAAATCCTTCCGCGTTAAGACGAAGAAGAGCCAGCTCTACCACGGCATGCGCAGCTTCAACCTGATCGCGCCGAAGCTTCCGGAGCAGATCTCTGGGTACCTGAGCTACTTCATGGCGAGGCAGTTCGACCTGATCGCCCCGCGCGCAGAGCTTGTCGACGTACACGTCAACGGCGGCTATCGCGGCGTGCATCTGATGCTTGAGCAGCTCGAAGAGATGGTCGTGCGCAACCACGGGCGCATGCCCGGGGACGTCTACGCCGCTGACGTGGTTCGCGACGATAGTTACCGGGGGCTCCCGTCGAGCGTGTTCAAGAACGCGGGCCTTTGGGAGAAGATCGCGATCAACAACCACTTCGATCTCGACTCCGCCAAGCCGATCGAAGCCCTCGTACGCGTTCTAGCGATGCCATCGTCCGAGAGGCGCAGCCAGCTCCTGCGAGAGCTGGTGGACATCGATGCCTTTGGCCGCTTCTCGGCGTACCGAACCCTCTGCCAGTCCGAGCACTTCGACAACGTTCACAACTGGCGTCTCTATTACGACCCGTGGCGTAACCGCTTCGAGCCCATCGTTTGGGACCCACTTGGCTGGGCGATCAGCTGGCGGCCTAAGCCCAATCGACGGGCGGGTCCCGATATCGTGTCCAGCGTCCTCGACGAGGCGCTCATGGAGGACCACGCTTTCCTTCGCGCCCGCCAGCGCGCGGTCGAGGGCTTCTACACCTCCGGGGGCGACGCGGACTTCATGGCGGAGCTCGACCGGGTTGCCGGACTCGTCAAGCCGTCCCTCGAGACCGACCCCGGCCTTGCGGAGAAGCTCAACTCCTTGAGCGCCTTCGAAGTCGCTCGGGCGACCAAGATCTACCGCTACTTCGTCCAGCTCATCTTCGACCAGGTGCGCGAGGACTACTTCGAGGACCCCGAGTTCCACATCGTCCAGGGATCCCAGGGGCCCGCCTCCGTGCGCGTTGGCCTCGCGGGGAGGCGCCCGCTCTTCGGCCTTGAGATCGCGCTGGAGACGGTCCCAGAGTTCCCACTTGGCGCCAGCCTCCGCTATCAGGACGCGACGGGAGCCGTCCAAGAACGCGATGTTTCCGGGAGCCTCAGCCTGCGCGGGGGGAGGGTCGACCTAGAGCTGTTCATGACGTGCCAGCTTGAGCCGAACCCCCATCGCCCGAGGCCACCCGGAATGAGCCGGCCGCTGCAAGCCGCCCGCGGCGTGTACGAGGTCGTCCTGAGGCCGCTCGGAGACGAAACCCGCGCCGTCCCGGCGATTCGAAGCGTGACGGGTCGCCACGCGGGCGGCGAGCACGTCCGGGCCCACCCCCAGGAGATGGTCGCCCCTGCGGCGTTCACGCGAGCCTCGTTGGTCGCTGACGAACGACCCCTGCGCATGCCGCTCGTATGGGAAGGGACCAAGGTCTTCCGAGGCGTAGAGCGTATCCAGGAAGACGTCATCATTCGCCCGGGGACGACCCTCCTCATGGCGACGGACGCCAGCGTGATCCTTGAGGGTCACGTCTACGCGGAGGGGACCACCGACGCCCCCATCAAAGTGGAGCCTCAGGACCCCAACGCCGCGCCTTGGGGGACGTTGGCCCTCCGCGGCCCAGGCGCCAACGGGTCGCAGTTCGCCCACGTGAAGTTCGAGGGCGGCAGCGGGCTCAAGGAGGCGCTCGCGGAGTACAGCGCGATGTTCTCGATTCACAACGTCCAGGACGTCGAAGTGAACTTCTGTACCTTCCGCGATAGCCACATCGTGGATGACATGGTCCACGTCGTCTACTCAACGATCGCCTTCGATCGGTGCGGCTTCCAGGGGGCCCCGGCCGATGCGCTAGACATCGACATCACGGAAGCGACCGTCTCGAGATGTGCCTTCATGGAGAACGGGAACGACTCCCTCGATCTCATGACCTCCCGCGTGGTGGCCAGCGATCTCTGGATCTCAAAAAGCGGCGACAAGGGGATCTCCGTGGGCGAGAACACCGAGCTCATGATGGTGAACTGCTCCATCAAAGAGTGCGTCATCGGCGTCCAGATCAAGGATCGCTCCCAAGCCATCCTCTACAACTGCGAGGTCACCGACAGCCAGAAGGGCATCGACGCGTTCCGCAAGAACTGGCGCTATGGCTCCGGGGGCCTGGGCTTCATCTACAAAACGCGGGTCCGAGGCAACGGAGAGTCCGTTTCGGCCGATCGCCACTCAATGCTCCGCGTCCACGACAGCGTGCTCGCCCCTGCCGCCCCAGCGGCCGCGTCGATCCAGGTGGACCGATTCTCAGAAATCAACGCGACTCCGGTCGCCAAGTACCCGGTCCTTGTCCGCTTCCCCGAAGAGCAGGCCAACTCGAACCCGCTGTTCGATGGTGCGTGGCGATCGATCGACCCCACGGTTCGGGGCCTCAAGCCGATACAGTGAGCGGCCACGACCGTCATCTTGGGGCGCACTCACGCGATGGGCGGCGATTTGGTCGCATCCCGTTTGCAAGCTCGCCCCAGCGGAGTAGCCTTTGCACGGCGTTAGCGCCCTCTTGATCCATGTCT
>CALHGQ010000115.1 GCA_938030175.1 uncultured bacterium
CCGTTCGACACCGTCGAGTAGGGGTGCGACCACTGGGACGTCGAGCTCGCCGTCGAGGCGCTGCTGCTCCGCCCGAAGCTCAGCGTCGGTCATGTTTTCGCCGTTGAGGCAAGCCCGCGATGGGCCGGACTGCCCATGGGACCCTAGGGTCCCATGGGCATCCAACGGCGCTAGCGGACGCGGCCTTTCAGCTCGGGGTGAGCCTGCAGCAGCGCCTCCATCGAGGCAGCCTCAAAGACACGGGTCGCGGGGCCCGAACCATCGTCCTCGGTGATCTCCACGCGGACCCCTTCGGGGGTGGTCTCGACGCTCATACTGGAGCTTTGGGTCATCGCCTGACCAGGTGTCGCTGATCGGGCACCGGACCGGCGCCCGTCTTCGATTTCTCGGCGCCACTCACCCATGCGCTGGCGTAGCGCTTCGAAAGGATCTTCCTCGCCTGCGCCGAAGAGGCTCGGGCGCTTGCGGAAGGGCCCGCCGGGGCCCATGCGGAAGAACGGGTCCTGGGCAAAGGGGTCGCTAGAGATGAAGTTGCGCACGAAGGGATCGTTCTCGAGCATCTCCTGCATGCGATGTTCGAGGGCCTCCAGGGGATCGAGCCCGTTCCCCGGCCACGGGGAAGAGAAGAACTGATTTGAACGAAGGGATCCGCGCCGCGCCTCGCGCAGGGCCAGCCGCGCCGTAAACGCGAGGTCGGGATCACTGAGGTCCTCGGCGATCGCCTGCAGCGCCGATTCAGCCGCAGCGCCCCTGGCCGCTTCACGGGCCACTTCATCGAAGGCGGCCTCACGCGCGTCGAGGTCCGGGGTGAGCAACCGCTCCCGGTAACTTTCCTCGAGGACTGCAGAATCGCCTTCGATATGAAGGCCCACGGGGTCCTCGATCACCGGCCGCAGGGGCTCACCTGGAGCCGGTGCCGACCCATCGGTGCTCGGCCTCAAGAGGCCCTCCAAGGACCCTGGCGCACTGCCCTCCTGGCCCTGAAGGGGCAAGGGCGTCATGGCGAATGCGGCGACAGTAAAAGCGCCGACCGACCCAAAAATCGAAAGCTTGGACCATTCCATCGTGTTCTCTCCTTGTTGGACGGGGCGGCCCCTATTGGCCGCGGAACGCCTCTACGCAGCTCCCGTGCCGTTGTTGGAGGCGATTTCCCCTACGCTGGGCCCCATGACTAGAGGATCGAACCCCAACGCCCGTGCCACCTCGTCGCTGTTCGGCTTGGCTGGGCTCGCAGCCTGTGCCTGGCTAGCTTCGTTTCAAGACCCCGTGGCCACAGCCCCCGAGGCGGTGGACGGAGCGGGCCGCGGACAGGCCATGGCCGTCTACGCGAAGGGATTCCTGAACGGTCTGAGCGAGAGGGCCAAGGAGCTCGCCACGACGACCTTCGACGCACCCGAGCGGCGCACGTGGGCGTTCGGCCCGGTGCAGCGCGAGGGCATCAAGCTCGGCGAGCTCGCGCTGAAGGATCTCGCGCTCCTGGAGGCGCTCCTCGATACCGCTCTGTCCCCGGCGGGGATGGAGGCGTGGCACGAGGTGCGCGAGCTGGAGAACGTGCTGCGAAAGCTCGAGTCCACCCCGGAGAAGACGGCGACCCACCGCGACCCCGACCTCTATTGGCTGCGCATCTACGGCGAGCCCGATCCTCGGACCACTTGGTCATGGCGCTTCGAGGGCCATCACTTCGCGCTACACGTCACGTGCAAGCCCGGCCTCACGCCTTCCGTGACCCCGTTCTTCCTGGGCGCGAGCCCGCTCATCGGACCCGGAGAGCTCTCTGGGTCGAAGTCCACGAGGGTCGCCGCGTTCACGGGGCTCAACACCGAGCTGCAGCGCTTGGTGGCGATGCTGGACGAGGACGCGGCCAAGAAGGTCCAACCCTCCCTGTCGGCGGACGGGCCGAAGAAGCGGCCGGGGGACATTCGCATGGGTCCCGGCCAGCCAAAGCTCCCCGCCGCCTCAGGCGCCTCCCTCTCCGAGCTCCCCCCTGAAGCCGCCGCACAGGTCGGCGTGATCCTTCAGGTCTACCTGGACCTGCTCGACCCCGAGCTACGCACGTTCTGGATCGACAGCCTCGACCCCGAAGCAGTCCACTTCGCCCGCTGGGGTGGCACCGGGCTCGACGAAGCCCGCACCTGGTCGATCCTCACGGAGACGTTCGCCTTTGAGGTGGCCACAACGGACGGACCAGCGCACATCCATGCGCTGCTGCGGGACGTGAAACAGGATTTCGGTGGTGAGTAGTCAGGTCTGAATGGGGCTGAGGAGCCCCGCAACCCGCGGGGTTCTGCGATAATTCCGCCCATGATTCATCGGCTCAGCACGCGCGGAAGCGCCTTGGCCCTCTGGCAGGCGAAGCGCACGCAAGCGCTCCTGGAGGCCCTTGGCCATCGCGTCGAACTCGTGATCATCGAGTCGAGCGGCGACCGCGACCGCCAGACGGACCTCGCCCGCTTTGGCAGCATCGGCATCTTCACCGTCGAGGTCGATCGCGCTGTCACGGACGGACGCGCTGACATCGGCGTCCACAGCCTAAAGGACATGACCACGACGCTACACGACGGCGTTCAGCTCGCGGGCGTGCTCGAGCGCGGCATGGTCGAAGACGCGCTCGTGGCACGGGATGGCCTGTCACTGCAGGCGCTGCCCCAAGGGGCCACCGTGGGTTCTGGTTCCCAGCGACGCGGCGCGATGCTGCGTGCCGCACGTCCCGACCTCAACATCGTGCAGATCCGCGGCAACGTCCCGACGCGGCTTGGCAAGGTCACCGGGGGCGACCTCGATGCTACTGTGCTCGCCCGTGCAGGGCTGGTTCGGCTGGAGCTCGACCGGCACATCACGGAGGTCCTCGACACTTCTGAGTTTCTGCCCGCGGTGGGCCAAGGAATCGTCGGGCTCACCTGCCGCGCGGACGATACGGAGCGCGCGGAGCTGCTAGCTAGCTCCCTGCGCGACGCGAGCGCCTGGGCGGCGGCGATGTCCGAGCGCTCGTTCCTCCGCCGCATGAAGGGCGGCTGCAACGCGCCGGTGGGTGGTCACGCCACGGTGAACGGCGGGGAGCTTCGCCTCGCGGGACGCGTTCTTTCCCTCGACGGAAGCGAGACGATCGACGGGAGCGTCGCGGGGCCCACCCAAGATGCGGAAGCGCTCGGCATCGAGCTGGCGCTCGACCTTGAGAAGCGCGGTGGAGGCAGACTGATCGAAGCCGCTCGGGAAGCCGCCGGACCGAGCCCGTCCTAGACCTCTAGCTTTGGCATCGATGGAACGAAGGATCGCGTTGACAGGGCCCGCTTCCGAGCGCGCTGCCAAGCGCTGGATGGACGCGATCTACACCGTTCCCGGCTGGCGCCCCCTGCACTTCCCGCTCGTGCGGGTCGTCGGCCTCAAGATTCGGGCGTCCCGGGTCGGCGCGGATCCAAAGATGGTCGCCGTCACCAGCCAGAACGCGCTCCCTGCGCTGAAAGCGCTGTGGGACGAACGCCCGGAGCTCAGGCGAGTCCCCCATGGCGCCGTGGGCATTGCCACCGCACGCGCGATGCGAGCCCTCGGGGTCGACCCGGCGGTCGTTTGCAAGGCGGAGAACTCCGACGCCGCGCACCTCGCCGAACAGGTCCTCCCACTCACCGAGCCCGGGGACTCGATCCTGTGGCCGCGGGGGGATCGGGCCTCGGAGCTCCGCGAGCGTCTCCGCGAAGCCGGTCGGGTGGTGGTCGATCCGGTCGCCTATCGAACCGAGGACATCGAGGGCTCGGTCGTCCCCAAGAACCTCTCGGCAGTCTTCTTTGCAAGCCCCTCCGCAGTGCGGGTTTGGCTCAAGACCCCGGGCGTTCCGCGGGCCTTGGCGATCGCGATCGGCCAATCAACCTACGCCGAGATGGCCCCTGAATACGCCTCGTTTGCGCGGATGACATTGCTGTCTAGGCCGACCCCAAAGGCCCTCGCAGAAGCCCTCACCGATTAGCCGCGCGACGGGCTGGGGCCCGCGGATAGAATGGGGTGGTGTCTAGCCATACGTTCAAGCTCACGAAGAGCGAAGAAATTTTCGCAGCCGCCCAACGCCTGATCCCGGGTGGCGTCAATAGCCCCGTTCGCGCCTATAAAGCCGTCGGTGGCGTGCCTCCGCACCTCGTGCGCGGCGAAGGGCCACTGGTCTGGGACGAAGACGGCAATGAGTACGTCGACCTCGTGGGG
>CALHGQ010000116.1 GCA_938030175.1 uncultured bacterium
ACGGAACGCTCGCCGAGGGAGTGCCCCAGGTACGGAAGAAAGCGCGCGGGCTCACCGGCGCGGAACGACGCCCCTACGGGAAGCTCCACGAGCCCGTCCGCGGCAGCGGCCGCGATGAGATCGCCGCTTCCGTTCCAGCTCGCGGGCACGAGGCCTTCGTCCTGGAGCGAAGCGGGCAAGAACAGGTGACGCCTTCCCCGGTGTTCGTAGTCCGCGGCCATCGGGGCTTGGATCCACCGCGGCACCCAGCCCCCGAGGAACTTGCCGAGAACGGGGAACAGAAAGAGGTGGGCGGTCGCGAGCACGCTGACGGGATTGCCCGGCAGCCCGACGAACATCGCACCGTCGCCCCGGGAGGCGATCAAGATGGGCTTGCCTGGCTGCACCTGGACCTTGTGAAAGACGGTCTCAAAGCCCAGCTGGTCCAGCATGGTCGGCACCAGGTCGTGGGTGCCCATGCTGACGCCGCCCGTGGTGACCACGATGTCCGCGCTGGAAACGGCGTCCTCGAGCGCGCCGCCAAGCTCCGTCGCCTGATCCCGGGCGTGCCTGCGAGTCACTTGAGTTCCGGCCGACTCCAGCAGGCCGTCGAGCAGCGGCCCGTTGCTGTCGCGGATGCCAGCGGCGCCCGCAGCGCCGACCTCATCGCCGGTCGTCACGACTCCCACCACTGGGCGCTTGAACACGGAAGCCTCCGTCGCCCCCGCCATCGCGGCGACCGAAAGGTGAGCAGGACCGAGCCGCGTTCCCTTGGCCACGAGCACGTCGCCCGCATGGGCGTCTTCGCCCTGCCACGCGATGTTCCGCCGCGGCTCGGGGGCATGGTCCGTCTCGACCGTACTGGCTCCCTCTTCGTAGGACGTGCGCTCGATCGGAACCACTGTCGACCCAGAGGGAGCAGGCGCGCCGGTCATGATGCGCACCGCCTCGCCGGGCTGGAGCGTCCCCTCGTAGGACGAACCGGCCAGCACCACGCCGCGAACGGCAAAGCTCTTATTGCCTCCATGAGGCACAACCGCGAAGCCGTCCATCGTGGAGCGATCGAACCCCGGCTGATCACGGTCGATCGCGATGTCATCGGCAAGGGTGCGGCCCCGGGCTTCACGGAGTGCGATCTTCTCCACCCGATGAGCACGGGCTCCGACTTCGAGGGTCTCAAGGACCGCCATGGCTTCTTGGAAGGTGAGCATGAGGCCGGAGACTATGCCTAATCCTCCCGCCAGCCGCCCAGCCCACTGTCGCGATCATCGTCGAACGCGCTCGATCGACCCGGTGCCCCTTCGCTAGGGCACGGGAACCTTCGCGACGAGGGGGACGTCCAACGGCGCGAGTTCACCGGCGGCCGCCATGGCCACGAGCTCGGCGCGCTCCACCCACCGTACCTCGTCGTGGGTCCCGTCCCTCAGCACGGGTTCAGAGCCGGCATCGCCCATCGAGGCAGCGTAGGCCGTCAGCCTAAGGGGCGTCGCGCCCTCCCGCGTCGTCGCGCCGAGGCGATCCCCCACCACGATGGCGAGGCCTAGTTCTTCATCCAGCTCTCGAACGAGGCACGCGGACGCGCTTTCGTCCTCTTCGAGCTTCCCCCCAGGGAACTCCCAGAGCCCAGCCACATCCGCTGGCCGCGTCCGGCGGGCGATCAGGATCTTGCCGTCCTCCCGCATCACCACGGCAGCGCAAACCTCAAGGGGCGGGCCAGCCTGGCCCATCATCCGGGCGAGGGGACGAGAGACGTCCCAACCCTCCATCAGCGTCTTGAGCACGGCCATGATCGGCGTAGCCAAGAGCATACCGACGATGCCCCAGATCTTGCCCCAGAACACCAGGGCGAGCAGCACCACCGAAGCGCGCAGGTCGAAGGCATCGCCGAGGAGCTTGTTCTCCCAAATCTGCCCCACGACAAATTGGATGGCGCCGGGCACCGCCAGGGCCAACGCCATCGTGAGCGTCGGAGCATCGGCCAAGTAAAGGACCGGCAGGGGCAACAGCACTGCCACGACCGATCCGATGGTGGGGATGAAGTTCAGCAGGAACGACAGGAGGCCGAACAAGATCGCAGCGGGGGCCCCCACGATCCACAGCGCGAGACCAACGAGGATCCCGGTCACCGCCGAGGTCAGCGTCTTGACCGAGATGTATTTCTTGACGCGGCTCTCGACGGTGCTGCCAACCGAGTCGCTTCCACCATGGGAGCCGCCGTCGCGTCGCCCTTGCTCCATCAGCAGGAACATCACGAAGATCAGGACCGTGATGCCCTGGGACAAGAGCCCCCCGAGGACCCCGACCACCTTGGGCACGAGCCCCCCGAGGATCTCCGTCAGGCTGCTGGGCCCGCCGCCGCCCCCCATCCAGGCGGGAAGCTCCACGAGAAAGTCGTTCGTGTCGCGATCCAACACCCCCTTCTCGATGAGGACCTCTCTCACATCCTCCACCGAAGTCAGCGATTCGTTGACGACCCCGGCGAGGATGACGAGCATCAAAGCACCGAGCAGCATGGTCAATCCCACCGACATGGGCCGAGAAAGACGCGTCTTGGAGCTAAGGAAATCCACCACCGGCGCCAGCGCGATCGAGAAGAAGATCGCGAGCGAGAACGGGATCATCACGTCGCTCAACGCTTGAAGCGCCGCGCCCGTCGCGATCGTGGCTAGCACCGCTAGGCAGATCGTTTGGACACGGCGCTCCGTCATGAGCGGCTCAGACCTCACGGGATTGTCGGTCGAGGTAATGGCTTCTCTCGCTCTAGACGAACGGTGTAATGCCGGGCTGGGCGATCGGCGGCACCTCGTTGGGGCCCCACTCGTAGCTCTTCGGCGTCAGGTCCTCCTTCGACTCCAACGCCTGGTTCCAGCTGATCTCCTGTCCGGTGTAGGCGGACATGCGCACCATCAACGCCAGCAGAGTCGCGCGGCACATGACGTCCCCGTCGTGGATCGGCTTGCCCGCGCGGATGGAAGCGAACATCTGATCATGTTCGTTCTGGTACATGTTGTCGTTCATGCCCTCCGGCGTGCGCCAGCGCCACGGGTTCTCGCCCTCGACCTTGTGGGTCATCAGGTGAGCCGTGCCCTTGGTGCCATAAATATGGTCGGACACGTCGCGCACCGCGCCGTTCCACTGACGGCACGAGAAGAACCCCTTGACGTTCTCACCGAAGTCGAAGACCGCGTTGAAGTGATCGAAAACGTTGCCGAACTTGGGATCCGTGCGCACGATGCGGCCGCCCTGGGCCTTGACCTTGATCGGCGGCTTGTCGTCCATCGCCCAGATCATCTTGTCCAGGTTGTGAATGGCCTGCTCGGCCACGTGGTCGCCTGAGCACCACGTGTAGTAGAGCCAGTTGCGCACCTGGTGCTCCATCTCGCTCCATTCGGGCGTGGGCTCGCGGTACCAAAGCTCGCCGGTGTCGTAGGAGCACTCGATCGCGGTGATCTTGCCGATGGCTCCCTCGCGGATCTTCTGGATCGTCGCGCGCTTTTTGTTCTCGTAGCGGTAGCAAAGGCCCGTTACCACGGCGATGCCCTTGTCCTTGGCGTCGTTGCAGGCCTGCCAGATCCTGCGGAGGCCCGGAGCGTCCACGGCCACAGGCTTCTCGACAAACATGTGCTTGCCAGCCTTGACTGCGTACTCCACCTGGGCTGGACGGAAGTGCGGCGTCGACGCGAAGAGCACCACGTCGCACATGTCGATGATCTTCTCGTGGCAGTCGAGTCCAACGATGCGGTTGGCAGGGGGCACGTCGATCTGGTCCTTGATGTCCTCCACGGCCTTGAGGTTCGTCAGGGACTTCTCGAGCTGGTCCTCGAACGCGTCCCCCATGGCCACGAGGCGCACGTTGGGATCCGCGCGAAGTGCGTTCGTCGCCGCGCCGCTGCCGCGGCCTCCGCAGCCGATCAGGCCCACCTTGAGGATCGGGACGTCCTCGCCTTCTTGGGATGCGCCGCGCGCGAGGCTGGAAGTAGCACCGAGGGCGGTGGCGGCCCCGGCCGCTCGCAGTACGTCGCGGCGCGACTGACCGGATCCGGGGTTGATGGGCGACGGGTTCGTGCGCGGATTGACTTGGCTCATTCTTTAGATATTGGCGGAGGAGACGTCGACAGACGGACCCCATCGTGCGGGAACAGGTCCCCGACGCAAGGATCTGATTCCATCGATGGGAAGAAGATCCCGGACCGAAGCCCATCGGCAAGCCCTGCGTAAACGTTCGACGACCCCGCAGACTCCCCGAGAACCACGAGGGAGGTCGCCCACATGTCCGCCTCCGTGGCCGTCCCCGCGGTCACAACGGCGGCCCGGGGCCCGGGCAGGGGGGTGAGCGTTCGCGCGTCGAGAATATGCCCAAAGCGCGAGGAAGCGTTGTGGGACCCAAGGAGAACACCGCGAGGCGCTTCACCCACAAGCTTCGCGCCTTGGTAGGCGTCCCCGGACGTCGCGATCGCTCCGTGGACCAGCAAGAAACGCAACGTCACGCCGCCTTCCGCCTCGCCGAAGGGGCGCACTTCCACCTTCCAGCCGTCTTGCCCCGGCGGAGGCCCAACGGAGGCGAGGTCCCCACCGCCGTCCAAGAGCGCGCTCGCAATCCCGTGCGCGCGGAGTGCGGCCAAGGCCTCGTCGACCGCCACTCCTTTGGCCACCCCACCGAAGTCCAAACGAGTCGGAGCCGCGACGCGCGCCTCTAGCCCAGCGGCGCCCTCGCGCAGCTCAACCCTCGCACGCCAGCCCACAGCGGCGACCGCCGAGGCCCAGGCGTCCGGCTTCGGCCACTCCTTCTGGCGCAGCGCGCGCCGCCACAGTTTGGACCAAGTCCCCACCGTTGGATCAAAGGCGCCCGCGCTCCGGGTCCACGCATCCTCGGACGCGCGGAGAACAAGCGCGAGATCCGGACTGACGGAGATCCAGGCAGGGGATCCAGCGCCCAGTCGCCGCGCTTCACTCTCTCGGTGGTAATCCGTCGAGACCCGCTCCACTTCATCCACGCGCGACCAGGCCGCCGCTGCCGCTTCATCGGCCTGCGACTCTGACGCGGCAAAGAGCACGAGCCGAAAGGACGTGCCCATGGCCGGATGGTGTCGCTCGAACCGACCCAGTGACTCCGCGTAGGTCGAGCCTAATGCTGCCCTTTCTGCCGTGCAGCCCCAGGAAAGCAGCCCAATACAGGACCAAAGCAGTGCGCGAGACCAGCCCAACGGAAGTGGAAGATGGCACACGGCTCGCATGCCCATACAATATGGCGACGGCACCTATCCGCCGACCCCGCAGCCCAATCTCTATGACGTCCCAAGCGACCTTTAGCACTTCACAACCCCGATCCCTCCGCGGCACCGTCCTCCTGGTCGCAGGCATCTCGGTGAGCGCCTTCGCCGCGACGGTCGGCATCGCCCAGGAGGCCGCCCCGCAGGAACCCTCCCCTCTGGAGACCGAACAAAAAGAGAGTTCGGTCTACCCCGAAGCCCCCGCGACCGCGCCACCGGCGACGAAGGTGGAGAACTCAGAGCCCGGCCCCGACGGAGAGCTGAAGCCCTACACCGAATCGATCACTGGGACGACGGTCACGTTCGCGATGACGCCCATCCCCGAGGGCACCTTCCTCATGGGAAGCCCTGACGACGAGGCTGACCGCAAGGACTGGGAGGGACCTCAGATTCCGGTGAAGGTCTCCGCGTTCTGGATGGGAACCCACGAGGTCCGCTGGAATGAGTACAGCGTCTTCATGGACAGCCTCGACAAGCGCCGCCGCGCGAAGAGCGAAGCGGAGCCGGAAGCACAGGACGCCTGGGCCGACGCCGTCAGTCGACCGACGCCCCCGTACGTGCCAATGGACTTCGACATGGGCACCGATGGCTATCCGGCGATCTCCATGACGCAGTTCGCGGCGAAGCAGTACACGAAATGGCTCTCGATGAAGACGGGCCGCTTCTATCGCCTGCCGACCGAGGCCGAGTGGGAGTACGCGTATCGCGCTGGGACCCAGAGCGCGTTCTACTTCGACGCAGACGCCGTCAACGACAACGCATGGTGGTTCGACAACTGCGACGGCCAGTACCAGCCGCCAGGCAAGCTCACCGCCAACGCCTTCGGGCTCTACGACATGAGCGGCAATGTTTGCGAGTGGTGCCTGGATGCCTTCACCCAGGACGGCTACCAGCACCTTCTCGTGGACGGCAAGGTCCCCACCGAGCCCGTGCTCAACCCTCTGAACTGGCCCACGGAGCTCTACCCGCGGGTCGCCCGGGGCGGACACTGGGACGATGACCCCGACCGCCTTCGCGCCGCCGCCCGCCGTGGCTCCAATCGCAGCTGGAAGTCCCAGGATCCCCAGCTCCCCAAGAGCATCTGGTACCACACCGACGCCCAGTGGCTTGGCATTCGGCTGGTGCGTCCGCTGAACCCGCCCCCCTTCGAGGAATGGCACAAGTACCACGACGCAGACATCGAGGAGATCTTGGTCATTCAGAATCGCCAGCGCTCCGGCAAACGCTAGTCCACCGTTCACATCAACACTCTTCTCCCTCTCCCCTCACACGCCCTATGACACAGCCGATCGATCCATTCGCAGCGGGTTCCAGCCAGCGCCATCCAGGTCTTCTGAAGCGCCGCACCCTCCTACGGGGAGCTAGCGCAGCGGCCGCAGCGTCCGTGCTCCCTAACGCCTTCGGGCAAGGGACCGGAGCCGCTGGTGATGCAGAGCTGCGAATCGCCCTCATCGGCTGCGGTGGGCGGGGCACCGGCGCCGCTGTCCAGGCTCTCAACGCCGCGGGCAACGCAAGACTCGTCACGATGGCCGATGCCTTCGACGACCGCATGCAGCGTTCCCTCGGGGAGATCTCCAAGCGTCACCCGGAGAAGGTGGATGTTCCGAAGGAGCGCATGCACATCGGCTTCGACGCGTTCAAGAAGGCCATTGACGAGGACGTGGACGTCGTGGTGATGGCGACGCCGCCCGGCTTCCGCCCGGCCCACTTCGAATACGCCGTGGCGAAGGGCAAGCACGTCTTCATGGAGAAGCCCGTGGCCGTCGACGGCCCCGGCATCCGTACCGTTCTGGAGGCGGCTCGCTCGGCCATGGAGCAAAAGCTCTGCGTCGGCGTCGGGCTCCAGCGTCACCACAGCCTGAAGTATCAGCAAACAATCGCCGCCATCCGGGACGGCGCCATCGGCCGGCCCGTGATGGCGCGCGTGTACTGGAACAGCGCTGGCGTCTGGGTGAAGCCCCGCGAGGAAGGCCAGACAGAGATGACATACCAGATGCGCAACTGGTACTACTTCAACTGGCTCTGCGGCGATCATATCGTCGAACAACACATCCATAATCTGGACGTGATCAACTGGTTGATGAACGGCTACCCAGTCAGCGCCCAAGGCCAAGG